>NZ_JAMYUV010000042.1:0-52205 GCF_040323405.1 Mesorhizobium sp. M0048
CAGCCAGCGGCCGAAAATGCACATGTTCAACACGGGAGGAGACAAAAATGCCGGAAAAACTGCACCCTAAAATCGACAATGGATTGCCCCGGGAAAAGCCCGACTTTGCCGGCGGCACGCTGGTCTGCGCCTGCACCAGCAACCCGGTCAAGGTGAAGGTCAAGGGCCAGATCGCCCATAACCATGCCTGCGGCTGCACCAAATGCTGGAAGCCGGAAGGCGCGCTGTTCTCGGTCGTGGCGGTTGCCGGTACAAACGACGTGACGGTGACCGAAAACGGCGACAAGCTGAAGGTGGTCGATCCGGGCGCGCTGATCCTGCGCCATGCCTGCACCGGCTGCGGCGTCCACATGCACGGCCCGGTCGAGCGCGACCACGCTTTCAAGGGGCTGTCCTTCATCCATCCGGAGCGCTTCCAGGAGGACGGCTGGTCGCCGCCGGGCTTCACCGCCTTTGTCTCGTCGATCATTGAATCCGGTGTCGATCCGAGCCGCATGGACGGCATAAGGTCACAGCTGAAGTCGATCGGGCTCGAACCTTATGATTGCCTCAATCCTGGCCTGATGGACTATATCGCCACCTGGACGGCCAAGAGATCCGGCGCGTTGCCGGCCTAGTAGCCGCTCGACTACCATCGATCGAGCCGGGCGACATCGCCCGGCTCTTTCACATTTGGAACAACGATGCCCGCACCTGCTATTCTCGTCGACGCCGACGCTTGCCCGGTGAAGGCCGAGGTCGAAAAAGTCGCCGAGCGGCACGGCATCGTCGTCACCTTCGTCTCCAATGGCGGCTTGCGTCCGTCGCGCGATCCGATGATCCGCAATGTCGTCGTCCCCAAGGGCGCCGATGCCGCCGACGACTGGATCGTCGAAAATGCCCGGTCCAACGACATTGTGGTGACCGCCGATATCCCGCTTGCCGCGCGCGCGGTGGCGCTTGGCGCCCACGTACTTGGTCCGACCGGACGCCCGTTTACGCCCGAAACGATCGGCATGGCGGTGGCGATGCGCGACCTCAAGCAGCACCTGCGCGAAACCGGCGAGAGCAAGGGCTACAATTCGAGCTTCGCGCCGCAGGATCGCTCGCGGTTCCTAGGCGAGCTTGACCGCATCCTACGGCGAGCGCTGAAATCCGCGCCAGCGGACTGAAAACCATGGCGACCGGTACCACGACCAAGATGCCCATGCGACGCCACACGCTGTTCGCGGTGTCGGCCTGCATCGGCGTGGCAGCCTTTGGCGCAGCGCTGATCTGGCGTGCGCCGCTCGCCTATTCGATCGGCGCCAACGTGTTCTTTGCCGCCTATCTCGTTCTTGTCATCGCCCACATGCCACGGCTTACCGGCAGCTATCTGCGCAAGAATGCAGGCGACACGGACCTGCCGGTACTGGCGATCTTCGCGGTCACTCTGGTTGTGGTCGCTATTGCCATCATTTCGTTGTTTCAATTGATCAACAGGGAGAAGAGCGCGGACGCCGTCGAGCTTACGGTGGCGCTGCTGTCCATCCCGCTTGGCTGGTTGACCATCCATGCCATGGCCGCACTTCACTACGCGCATCTCTACTGGATGGACGGCGACGCGATGGATGGCGACACCAAAAAGAGGATTCCGGTCGGCGGCCTCGACTTCCCCGGAGGCAAACGGCCGGAAGGCTCGGATTTCCTCTATTTCGCCACGGTGATCGGAATGACGGCGCAAACCGCCGACACCAACATCACGACCTCGCAAATGCGCCGTGTCGTGCTTGTGCATTCGATCCTGTCGTTCTTCTTCAACACGGTCATCGTGGCAGCCGCGGTCAACCTCGCCGTCAGCCTTGGCAGTCCGTAATAAATCCGTGATCGGGTGAAACATCGCGTAGGCTGGCGACGTATTGGGAGGAGAAGAGATCTGACAGGCCATGTGGAACCGCTTGGCAGGGAGGCACGGAAGATATGGAATCAGTTGCCAGAGGCGAAGCCAGCACCGGAGCAGATAGCGCTGCTTCGACGGATGCGACACTGATCTATCGCCAGTCACGCTGGACGCGGCTGACGCATTGGCTATGGGCGATCGCGCTGTTCTTCATGCTGCTTTCCGGCCTGCAGATCTTCAACGCCCGCCCGCAGCTCTACATCGGCAAGGAGTCGGGCTTTGGCTACAACAACACCATCTTCGCCATCGGCGCCGAGAATACCGCGGCTGGCCCGCGCGGCTATACCGAAATCTTCGGCAAGCGCTTCGATACCACCGGCGTGCTCGGCTGGTCGGGTCCGGCCGGCCAGGAGACTTCCCGGGCTTTCCCGTCCTGGGCGACGATCCCTTCCTATTACGATCTCGGCACCGCGCGCGTCGTTCATTTCTTCTTTGCCTGGGTGCTGACCACCACCACGCTGGTCTGGCTGGTCGCCAGCCTCATCAACGGCCATTTGCGCCGCGATCTTGCCCCGCGCCTCGATGACATCAGGCGGCTGCCGCAAGACCTTGTCGACCACGCCAGGTTCAGGTTTCACCACAGGCGCGAATACAACACCTTGCAGAAGATGGCTTATGGCGGCGTGCTGTTCGTGCTGCTGCCGCTGATGATCATCACCGGCCTTGCCATGTCGCCGAGCATGGATTCGGTGCTGCCGTTCCTGAACGATTTGCTCGGAGGCCGACAGACGGCGCGCACCATTCATTTCACGGTGATGCTGCTGCTCGTCGCCTTCTTCATTATCCACATCCTGATGATCCTGGCCGCCGGTCCGATTAACGAGCTGCGCTCAATCATCACCGGCTGGTATCGAACCGACCCGCCGGCGCATGCCGACAATGCGCCAGAGAGGAGTGCCTGACATGGCGAAATTCGAGATCAGCCCCAAGCTACAGATAAGCCGAAGAAAGTTCCTGACCTCGGCCAGCCTCGGCCTTTCCGGCATCATGCTGTCGGGCTGCGACGCCTTCGACAGCCAGCTTGGCGTCGGCGACAGCCTGCGCAGCTTCCTCGAAAGCGCCAATGGCCTGACCTGGTGGGCGCAGCGACTGCTTGCCGGCGCTGATGCGCTGGCGCCGGAATTCACCGAGGCCGACATTCGCCAGCCGCAGCGGCCGAACGGCGTCACCGCACCCGACGACGATTTCTACAAGGGCCTGCTCGCCAGCGATTTCGCCGACTGGCGGCTGGAGGTTTCCGGCCTTGTCGAAAAGCCGCTGTCGCTGACCCGCGAGCAGCTGATGAACATGCCGAGCCGCACCCAGATCACCCGCCACGACTGCGTCGAAGGCTGGAGCTGCATTGCCAAATGGACCGGCACGCCGCTGTCGCTGGTGCTCGACCAGGCCGTGGTCAAGCCGCAGGCGCGCTATGTCATGTTCCACTGCCTCGATACGATCGACCGCAGCCTTGCCGGCGATATCAAATATTACGGCTCGATCGACCTGATCGATGCCCGTCATCCGCAGACGATCCTTGCCTATGGCCTCAACGGCAAGCCGCTGCCGGTCGAGAACGGCGCGCCGCTGCGCGTCCGCGTCGAGCGCCAGCTCGGCTACAAGATGCCGAAATACCTCTACAAGATCGAGCTGGTCGACGGCTTCGCCAATATCGGCGGCGGCAGAGGCGGCTATTGGGAGGACAATGGCTACGACTGGTACGGCGGCATCTGACTGAAACTGATCTCAGTTTCACCTAAACTAACTGTCATCGTCGCTGTCGTCGCCGTCGCTGCGCAGGGCCGGATTCAGGTCGGGATTATCGTCCGGGGTGACGAGCTTCCCAAGCCCGTGCGGTCCTTGGTAGTTGCCGTGGGTATCGAAGTTGGGATTGCCCTGATTGTCGAATTGCGGCGTCGGATCAATCGATTGGTCGTAACGGCGCGGGCGCGGCTTCGGATAGTAATTATCGGAATGATGGCGATGCGAATTGCTGTTGTCGAGAATGGCGCCTACCACGCCGCCGACGATAATGGCTGCGGCGAGGTCGCCAGCAGAGGGGTTACGGTTGGGGCCGGCGACTGCGAATTCGGCCGAGCAACCATTGTCGACCCAGATGCCGCCGCCGTCATAGCCCCAGCTTCTACCGTATACGCAACGCGCCTTCGATAGACGGGAGGTCAACTGCACGCCACGTCGCGTATCGACCCCGCAATAGGAATAACGGTAATCGGCGCTGGAGCAGACCACGCGTTTTGCCCCCGCAGCCTGCGCTGCCGCCGGCAGCAACGAAAGCTTCGCCGGGTTGCCCAGGATGCAACCCAGGAACATCATCGAACCGGTAACCGCCATCCGTGCCGACATTGCAACTCTCCATCAGGGTCCGCTATCGACAGAATGGCACCTCTGTGTAAGTCTGACAACCGGACGGGCTCAGTGAGGTTATATTAATGCGCGCTAAGATTATCGCCACTATTATACTTGCCCTTTCTGCATGGTTGGCTTTGTCGCTGCTGCCAGCCCGGGCGGACGACAGCCTCAAGCGCATCATCGATCAGAAGACACTGACGGTCGGCGTCGCGCTCAACCCGCCATGGATCCTCAAGAAGGCCGACGGGAAGTTCGCCGGCTATGATGTCGACCTGACCAGTGCGCTGGCGTCCGATCTCGGCGTCGACCTGAAGCTGGTCGAGGTGCCATGGAACGACCTCAAGACGCGATTGCTCAAGGGTGATTTCGACATGATCGCGGCGGGCTACGCCAGCACGCCGGAACGCGCACGCGAGGTGGTGTTCTCCGACCAGACCGGTACCGCCGATATCCGAATGGTGGCGACGATCGCCAGTCTTGGGAAAAGGCCGGGCAAGGCACTGGCGGCGCCGGGCTACAAGATCGCCGTGCTCTCCAACTCGACGGACGAAGCCGCCGCGAGGGAAGCATTCCCGAAAGCGGCCATCGTGTCATTCGACAATGCGGCCGATGTTTTCGCCGCCGTCATCAGCGGGCAAGCACAGGCGATGGTGGCGACATCGCCGACGACGCAAATGGCCGCCAGGCTTTATGACGCCAAGCTCAAGCTGGTGGGCGGCCCGCTGTTGCGGACGCCGGAAGCGTTTGCCATGCGGCCGGACGATGTCCGCCTCATCCAATACGTCAACAACTGGATCGGCGCGCGCACCGCCGACGGCACCATAGGCGGCGTTCGCCGCTACTGGTTCGGCAGCTTCAAATGGATGTCGCGCTTCGAGACAGCCAAGCCCGAGCCCGCAAAACAATAGGGTCGCGACCTTTTCGCGACGAGGCAGCGAAGACTTGCCAGTAAAAATGTCGCTGGCAGGTGACAAGGTGTCGTCCACGGGCTATGGATGACGAGTCGAGGGCTCCTGACCGAGTCCTACCTGTTTGCGGGAGAGAGCAGCGAGAGCTGCCGCCGAAGGGGAAATCGCCCGAAATCTCTCAGGCAAAAGAACCGTAGACGGGAAAGACACTCTGGAAAGTCGGGGCTTGCCCCCGCGCCGAAGGTGTAAGCGCTGCCGACAGAGTTACGGGGCGCGAGTCTCTCAGGCTTCAGACAGAGGGGCACGGACTGGTCGCCATTCGCGGCCGCTTGCGTGCGACTCTGGAGATGACATGACGGGCGACGACACCAAACACCTTCCCCTCGAAGATCTGCATGTGGCAGCCGGTGCGCGCTTTGGCGCCTTCGCCGGCTGGTCGATGCCGCTGACCTATCCGGCCGGTGTGATGAAAGAGCATCTGCACAGCCGCGAGCATGCCGGCCTGTTCGACATCTCGCACATGAAGCTGTTCGAAATCAGCGGTTCGGGGGCAGCAGCGCTTCTGAACCGCGCCTGCCCGTTCGATGCCGGCGCGCTTGAGGTTTCCCTGTCCAAATATACGTTCTTCCTCAACGAGGCCGCCGGCATTCTGGACGATCTGATCGTCACCAGGCTTGGCGCCGAGCGCTTCATGATGGTCGCCAATGCCGGCAATGCCGCCGCCGACGAAAAGCATCTGCGCGCATTGGCCAAAAATTTCGAAGCAGAGGGCGATTTCGACGTGAAGGTGGACGCACTCGACCGCGTCTTCCTTGCCATCCAGGGCCCCGAAGCATGGGCTGCCCTTTCCCGCGCCGGCATCGAGACGGGTTCGCTGGTGTTCATGCACGGTATCGAGCCGCGCGAAAAATGGTTCATGAGCCGGTCCGGCTATACCGGCGAAGACGGCTTCGAGATCGGCCTGCCGGAAGCGGATGCAAGAAACCTCGTCGCCAGGCTGCTCGAGGACGAGCGGGTGATGTGGGTCGGCCTTGCCGCCCGCGACAGCCTGCGGCTTGAAGCCGGACTGTGCCTGCACGGGCTGGACATCACGCCGGAGATCGATCCGGCCAGCGCCGGGCTGATGTGGGCCATCCCCAAGGAGGTTCGCGCCTCGGGCGCCTTCATCGGCGCCGATGCGCTGCGTGCCATCCTGGAGCGTGGTCCAGCGCAAAAACGCGTCGGCCTGAAGCCGGAAGGCCGCCAGCCGGTGCGCGCCGGTGCTGCCCTTTTCGATGCCGACGGCAACCCTGCCGGCCATGTCACCTCTGGCGGCTTCGGCCCCTCGGCCGGTCATCCGGTCGCCATGGGCTACGTCCAGACGCCGCTTGCCAAATCCGGCGCAAAACTGTTCGCCGATGTCCGCGGGACGAAAATCCCGGTCGACATCCACCCCTTGCCCTTCACGCCCCATCGCTACCGCAAAGGATGATTTCAATGGCAAAGACCTATTTCACCGAAGATCACGAATGGCTTCGCGTCGAGGGCGGCGTCGCCACGGTCGGCATCACCGACTACGCACAGCAGCAGCTCGGCGACCTCGTCTTTGTCGAGCTGCCGGAATTGGGCAGAAAGCTAGCCAAGGGCGACACCGCCGTGGTGGTCGAATCGGTCAAGGCCGCATCGGATGTCTACGCGCCGGTCGACGGCGAGATCACCGAGGCCAATACCGCGCTGTCGGCCGATCCTTCGCTCGTCAATTCGGCGGCAACCGGCGACGGCTGGCTGTGGAAGATGAAGCTGGCCAATGAGAGCCAGCTCGATGGGCTCCTCGATGAAGCCGCTTACAAAGCCCATATTGGTTGATAGCAGGACCAGGAAGATGACCGCAGCACCCTACCCCTTCTCGGCTCGCCATATCGGCCCGGGCCTCCATGACGTCAGAGCCATGCTGGCGACGATCGGCGTCCCGTCGGTCGAGACCCTGATCAGTCAGGCAGTGCCGAAGTCGATCCGGCTCGACCGGCCGCTGGCCCTGCCCGCCCCCGCAAGCGAAGCGGAAGCGCTGGCCGAGCTCGCGGCGACGATGGCAAAGAACACGGTGCTGAAGAGCTTTATCGGTGCCGGCTATCATGGCGTCCATGTGCCGCCGGTGATCCAGCGCAACCTGTTCGAGAACCCGGCCTGGTATACCGCCTACACGCCTTACCAGGCCGAGATCAGCCAGGGCCGGCTGGAAATGCTGTTCAACTTCCAGACGCTGGTGACAGAATTGACCGGCCTGCCGGTGGCATCGGCCTCGCTGCTCGACGAGGCGACGGCGGTGGCCGAAGCGGTCGGCATTGCGCTGCGCCATCATCGCGACAAGCGCACCAAGGTGGCACTGGCCGGCACGCCGCACCCGCAGACGCTGGACGTCGTGCGCACCCGCGCCGAGCCCCTCGGCATCGAGGTGGACGGCGAGGTGATCGACGACAACACCGCCGCCCTGCTGGTCTCCTGGCCCGATACATTCGGCGTCTACGGCAATCACAAGGCAGCGATCGACAAGGCCCGTGCCGCCGGCGCGCTGGTCGTCTTCATCGCCGACCCGCTTGGCTTGACGCTGACCGATGCGCCGGCCAGGCTTGGCGCCGACATCGCCGTCGGCCCGATGCAGCGTTTTGGCGTGCCGATGGGCTTTGGCGGGCCGCACGCCGCCTATTGCGCCGTCTCCGACAGGCTGACGCGGCTGATGCCCGGCCGGCTTGTTGGCCAGTCGACGGATAGCAAGGGCCGTCCCGGTTATCGCCTGGCTTTGCAGACACGCGAACAGCATATCCGCCGCGACAAGGCGACCTCCAACATCTGCACCGCACAGGCGTTGCTCGCCAATATGGCGACGGCCTACGCGATCTGGCATGGCCCTGCCGGGCTGCAGGCGATTGCCGGCCGCGTCCACACGCTGGCCAACTGCCTGGCCGTCGGCCTCAAGGCAGCGGGCGTTTCGGTGATCGGCGAAAGCCGCTTCGACACGGTGACTGCGGAAGTGAAGGGCAGAGCCGGCGCGATTGCCGCCGCCGCAGAAAAGACGGGCCGCCTGCTGCGCGTCATCGACGCCGACCATGTCGGCATCAGCTTCGACGAGACCTCCACCGAAGCCGATCTGGAGGCGATCGCAGCACTTTTCGGCGCTAAGGCCGGCGTTGCCGCCGGCAGTTCCACGCCCGGAAAACCGCGCGGCAAGGAGTTCCTCACCCAGCCCGTCTTCCGCGAAAACCACTCGGAAACCGACATGATGCGCTTCCTGCGCCGGCTGGCCGACAAGGACCTGGCGCTTGACCGCGCCATGATCCCGCTCGGCTCCTGCACCATGAAGCTCAACGCCGCCGCCGAAATGATGCCGGTGAGCTGGCCTGATGTCGCCAACCTGCATCCCTTCGCCCCGGCAAACCATTCGATAGGCTATCGCGCCATGATCGACGAGCTGGAAGGCTGGCTGGCGGAGATCACCGGCTTCGACGCGGTGACCCTGCAGCCCAATGCTGGCAGCCAGGGCGAATATGCCGGGCTGCTCGCCGTTCGCCGCTATCATCTGTCACGCGGCGAAGGCCATCGCACCGTCTGCCTGATCCCCTCCTCGGCGCATGGCACCAATCCGGCAAGTGCGGCCATGGCCGGCATGAGCGTCGTCGTCGTGCGCTGCACCGAGGACGGCAATATCGACATGGACGACCTGCAGGCCAAGGCGGCCGAGCATGCGCATAATCTCGCGGCGCTGATGTTCACCTATCCCTCGACGCATGGCGTCTTCGAGGAAGGCGCGCGCGACCTTTGCGCCCTCGTCCACAGCCATGGCGGCCAGGTCTATTTCGACGGCGCCAACCTCAACGCGCTGGTCGGCCTCGCCCGTCCCGGCGATATCGGCGCCGACGTCTGCCACATGAACCTGCACAAGACCTTCTGCATCCCGCATGGCGGCGGCGGCCCCGGCGTCGGCCCGATCGGCGTCAAGGCGCATCTGAAGCCGCATCTGCCCGGCCACGTCACCGAAGGCTCGGTCCATGCCGTGGCGGCGGCACCGTTCGGCAGCGCCTCGATCCTGCCGATCACCTGGATGTATATTCGCATGATGGGCGCTTCCGGCCTGAAGCAGGCGACCGAGACGGCGATCATCTCCGCCAACTATGTGTCGACGCGGCTTGGCGAGCATTTCCCCCTGCTTTACAAGGGGCGCAACGGACGCGTCGCGCATGAATGCATCCTCGACACCCGCGTGCTCAAGGACAGCGCCGGCATCAGCGTCGACGATATCGCCAAGCGGCTGATCGACTATGGCTTCCACGCGCCGACCATGTCGTTCCCGGTCGCTGGCACGCTGATGGTGGAGCCGACCGAATCCGAGCCCAAGCGCGAGTTGGATCGTTTCTGCGAAGCGATGATCGCCATAGCCGGCGAGGCAGCCAAGGTGGCGAAGGGCGAATGGCCGTTGGCCGACAATCCTCTGGTCAACGCTCCGCACACCGCCGCCGAGGCATTGGCCGGCCAGTGGACACATCCCTATTCGCGTCTGGAGGCGGCCTACCCCGCCGGCGATGCCGATACGGCAGCAAAATACTGGCCGCCGGTGTCACGCATCGACAATGTCGCCGGCGACCGCAACCTTGTCTGCTCCTGCCCGCCGCTGTCGGAATATCTGGGTGCGGCGGAATAGATCATGATTCCGAAAAGTGGAATCCGGTTTTCCGACAAGATCATGGGTCTAACAAGAAGATAGAAACCCCAATCAGGCAGAACGCAAGGCCGGCCCGTCGGCCTTGCTCGCCCGGTCCCGAACGACGACGCGATTTCGCCCGGCGCGCTTTGCCGCATAGAGTGCTGCGTCGGCTTCGGCCAGCACATCGTCGAGACCGGTGCCGTTTGTTCCGCCAAAGCCGATGCCGCCGCTGACTGTGCTTCGCAACGGACCAAGTTGTGTGGCCACGACTTCTGTGCCGAAGGCGACGCTGATCTTGCTCGCAATGTCATAGGCCTTCTCTTCCGTCATCCGCGACATGACGAGCACGAACTCCTCGCCGCCCAACCGGAACGCGTCGACGCCGGTCCTGGCGTATTTCCTGATGACAGCGGCAAAGCGGCGCAGAACCTGGTCGCCGACCGGATGACCGAAAACGTCGTTCGTTCTCTTGAAATGGTCGAGGTCGAACATGGCGACGGACATGAACGGGCCGAAGACCCGCTCGCCGTAGAGTGCCGTCAACGCCCGCCGGTTCATCAGCCCGGTCAATGGATCGGTCATCGTCTCGGCCTTCAATTCGATCTGCGCCTGCAAATGGTGCAGGGAGAGCGTCAATGCGCCGAGCCCGGTCATGCAGGCGACGGCTACGACGGAATTCACCCGCTCGGCCCAATTGTCGGGCGCAACACCCAGCACCCATTGCCCCTTGACCAGCAGGACCGCGCCGCAAAGTCCGAACGACAGCGCACAGACGCCGCTCAGGAACGAGACGACCAGCAATATCCGGCGATCGTGACCACCCTCAATCCAGAACATCACCCCGATGAGCGAGAGCAGCGCCGTTACCGTCGCGTAGGTGACGATGAAGCCGACACCATCAAACCCGAGATACGTCGCGCCCGCGCAAACAGCCGTCGCAACCAAGGTCGGCAAGATGGCGCGCCTGTAATCGCCTATGCCGAGATATTGCATGGCCGACAGGCAGATAATCAGGAAACCGAGGCTGAGAAGCGCAAGCACGATCTGGCAGAGCCAGGCGCTTGGATCCCTGGTGTAATGCCAGAACAGCACCACATGTGCGACGAGCACGAGAATGCCGCACGCCACCGTCAGCACAAAGCGTGCCTGTGGCGCGGTGAACCAGATCGCAAACATTGTGATGCTAAGGCACGTGCCCGACAGCGCCGCCGCGAGCAGGAGCGAACTGTAATCCAACATGCGTAAGCGACAGCCTCGTGAGCGTTCCGCTGCATTCTAGGTCAGCGACAGTCCGCAAATACCGTTTTTTCAGCCAGTCTTCCGGCGTAACCTTCGGACAAGGTTTACAAAGCGTCGATGCTCCAAGCTTCGACCCCATTTCCGCCGCTTGGCTGTCGAATGGTTTTGCAGTAAGAGGCTCTATCCTCGAACGTAACAGGAACCTCCGTCGCCTGCCCGCGAAAAGCGTGGCAGTATCGGGTGGTGATTCGCAGCATCGGAATCCAGGACCGGCATGGACGACAACAACGATCTTTTCGCCAAATTGGACAAGCAGCCTCAGCCTGCTCGCGCCGCCGCGCGCCCGGCCGATCCGCTGGTGCAGGCGGCGAAGCGGCCGGCGCCCCGCGACGCCAGCGAGAGTTACAGTGCCGCCGACATCGAGGTGCTGGAGGGGCTGGAGCCGGTGCGCCGCCGCCCGGGCATGTACATTGGCGGCACCGACGACAAGGCGATGCACCATCTGTTTGCCGAGGTCATCGACAATTCGATGGACGAGGCGGTCGCCGGCCATGCGACCTTCATCGATGTCGAGCTTTCCGCCGACGGATACCTGTCAGTCACCGACAACGGCCGCGGCATTCCGGTCGATCCGCACCCGAAATTCAAGAAGCCGGCGCTCGAACTCATCATGACGACGCTGCATTCAGGCGGCAAGTTCGACAGTAAGGTTTACGAGACGTCCGGCGGCCTGCACGGTGTCGGCGTTTCCGTCGTCAACGCGCTGTCCGACCATCTCGAGGTCGAGGTCGCGATTGGGCGCAAGCTCTATCGCCAGCGCTTCTCACGAGGCGTTCCGGTGACCGGCCTTGAGCAGCTCGGCGACGTGCATAACCGGCGCGGCACGAAGATCCGCTTCCATCCAGACGAGCAGATTTTCGGCAAGGGTGCTGCTTTCGAGCCGGCGCGGCTCTACCGCATGGCGCGGTCAAAGGCCTATCTGTTCGGCGGCGTCGAAATCCGCTGGACCTGCGATCCCTCGCTGATCAAGGAAAAGGACACGACGCCGGCCAAGGCAGAATTCCATTTTCCGGGCGGCCTCAAGGACTATCTGAAAGCCTCGCTCGGCGACGAATTCCAGGTGACCCGTGAAATGTTCGCCGGCAAGAGCGAGAAGCAGGGCGGTCACGGCTCGCTCGAATGGGCCGTGACCTGGTTCGGCGGCGACGGTTTTATCAATTCCTATTGCAACACCATTCCGACCGCCGAAGGCGGCACGCATGAGGCCGGCTTCCGCAACGTGCTGACGCGCGGCTTGCGCGCCTACGCCGATCTGGTCGGCAACAAGCGCGCCTCGATCGTCACTTCCGAGGATGTGATGATCTCGGCGGCGGGCATGCTGTCGGTGTTCATCCGCGAACCGGAATTCGTCGGCCAGACCAAGGACAGGCTGGCGACGATCGAGGCGATCCGCATCGTCGAAACCGCCATCCGCGACCCGTTCGACCACTGGCTGGCGGACAATCCGCAGGAGGCCTCGAAACTGCTCGAATGGGTGATCGCGCGCGCCGACGAACGGGTGCGCCGCCGCCAGGAAAAGGAAGTGTCGCGCAAGAGTGCGGTGCGCAAGCTGCGCCTGCCCGGCAAGCTCGCCGACTGCACACAGAATGCCGCCGCCGGCGCCGAGCTCTTCATCGTCGAGGGCGATTCGGCCGGCGGTTCGGCAAAGCAGGCGCGCGACCGCGCCAGCCAGGCGGTGCTGCCGCTGCGCGGCAAGATCCTCAACGTCGCCAGTGCCGGCAGCGACAAGCTTGCCGGCAACCAGCAGATATCCGACCTGATCCAGGCCTTGGGCTGTGGCACGCGCTCGAAATACCGCGACGAGGACCTGCGTTACGACCGGGTCATCATCATGACCGATGCCGATGTCGACGGCGCCCATATCGCCTCGCTGCTGATCACCTTTTTCTACCAGGAGATGCCAAACCTGGTCCGCGGCGGCCATCTCTACCTGGCGGTGCCGCCGCTTTATTCGATCCGCCAAGGCGGCAAGGTCGGCTATGCCCGCAACGACGCGCATAAGGACGAACTCCTGCGCACCGAATTCACCGGGCGCGGCAAGGTCGAAATCGGCCGCTTCAAGGGGCTGGGCGAAATGATGGCCGCCCAGCTCAAGGAAACCACCATGGACCCGAGAAAGCGCACGCTGCTCAGGGTCGATGTGATCGACGCCGAGGCGGCGACCAAGGATGCTGTCGACGCACTGATGGGCACCAAGCCCGAGGCCCGTTTCCGCTTCATCCAGGAACGCGCGGAATTCGCCGAGACGGAAGTGCTGGATATCTGAGCGTCTTCTGCCAGGTGAGCCACAGACGGCGGTTGTTGCTACCCGGATATTTTCGCGAAGGACGAGGCCTGGAACGGTTCAGCGTTCACGGAAACGCCGAACCGCTCTTTCCTTTGTTCTAAAGCAATTCCGGAGGGAAAACCGCTTCACTTTAGGCAGCCGCGATCGCCAGCGCGTGCCCGCGCGCGTTCTCGCGCAACGCGTCGAGATGGATCGACTTGATCAGCCCGGCGAGATCGCCCGCGGCGGACTGCCCGCCCAATTCCTTCAGCATCAACCAGCTGACTTCCTGCACGCCGGCGAGGCGTTTGCCATTGGCGACCTCGCGCCAGACCTTCAGCGCGCGCAGGATGATGGCGTGGGTGGCGGCGGCAAGCCCGGCGCTGCGGAACAGTGCCTGCAGCGCCACGTCATGGCCGCCGGCCAGCAGTGCTCTCACCCGTTGTTCGGATTGCTGGCTGAGCGCGACCAGGGCCGAACCAAAGAAATCGACCTTGCCGTGCGCGATGGTGCGGATGACGAAGCTTGCGGTCAGGTCGCCGCGCAGACGCAGATGTTCGACAAGCGCTGTATGTTCCTCGGCACGCGTGCCTTCGATCAATGTCACGGAAGCTTTGACGCAGGCATCGCGCGTGACGCGCTCGGCTCTTGCGGCGCCCATCAGCGCCAGCACCAGCGGCGAGCCCTTGAGCGTCTCGCCCACTTTGACCAGCAGCAAATGCCGACAATCGGCGGGCAGGCGCGCATCGGCAATCAGCGCCTCGCGCACCAGAGGCAGATGGCCATGCCGCTCGGCCATGCGCCGAAAGCTGATCGATGCGATGTCGGCGCCGCTGTTGGCGAGCAGCGTGATGCAGGCCTCCGGCTCGCCGATCTCGGCGATTGCCGCCGCAACCGACATCGACACGCGCGGCCGGTCGGCGATCACCCTCTGCGTCGCTTTCTGGCCGCCGGCAACCCGATCGATCAGGTCGGCATCAGTAAGCAGCGGCGACCGCGCCAGCACCAGGGCTGCGACTTCCGGCTGGTCCGACGCCAGCGCGCTGACGATCTGCGGCGGCGCATGATGGCTCATGGAAAGCGCGTCGGCGATCGCCAGTCGCACCTTCGAGGATGCGTCATCGAGCAGCAATGTCAGCGCCGCCTCAGCAGCGCAGCGGTCCTCGAAAGGCAGGTCCGAATCGACATAGGCGCGAGCAAGTGCGCTTGCCGCTGCAACGCGCTCCGACACCTTCGCCGTGTGGATCCATTTCAGGAAATGCGAAACGACCATGTCGCCTGCTTACGCCCTTTGCCAGAACGCTTCTGGCCCCTGTCGCGACCGTAGGCACAAATGGTTTACGAACGGTTCACCATGTTCGTTAACTGGCTTGCGAGCCCGGTACGCAACGCCTATCAACCCTTAAGCAGCAGAGGAGATCGACCATGGCCGGGCTTTATCTTGAGGAGTTCGCTGTCGGCCATGTGTTCAAGCACACGCTGCGCAAGACCGTGACCGAAAGCGACAATATGCTGTTTTCGGTGATGACGCTGAACCCGCAGCCGCTGCACATCGATTTCGACTTCGCGGCGAAGAGCGAATGGGGCAAGCCGCTGGTCAATTCGCTGTTCACGCTTGGCCTGATGATCGGCATCTCGGTCAACGACATCACCGTCGGCACCACCATCGCCAATCTCGGCATGAAGGAGACAGTGTTTCCGCACCCCGTCTTCCACGGCGACACCATTCGCGTCGAGACCACGGTGGTTTCGGTGCGCGACTCCAGGTCCAAACCGGACCGCGGTATCGTCGAGTTCGAGCATCGCGCCTATAACCAGAACGACATGCTGGTTGCCAAATGCACGAGGCAAGCCATGATGATGAAAAAGGCGTAGCCGATGCGTTCTCTGCTCTTCGTCCCCGGCGACTCGGAAAAAAAGCTGGAGAAGGGCTTTGGCGTGGGCGCCGACATGGTCATCGTCGACCTCGAGGATTCGATTGCCGCGCAGAACAAGGATCTGGCGCGCGACACAGCGGCGCGTTTCATCGCCGGGCACAGGCACCGAACCAGCTCCGTGATCTATGTGCGCGTCAACGATCTTTCGACCGGACTGACCGACGACGATCTGGCGGCGCTCGTGCCGGCAAAACCAGACGGCATCATGCTGCCTAAGTCGAACAGCGGACTGGATGTCCAGCATCTCTCGGCCAAGCTCAGGGTGCACGAAGCTGAAAGCGGCCTGCCGGATGGAGCTATAAAGATCCTGCCGATCATCACAGAAACGGCCGCAGGCGTCTTGGCCGCAGCGACCTACGCCCGTGCAAGCGCGCGGCTTGTCGGCGTCACCTGGGGGGCGGAAGATTTGTCGGCGGCGATCGGCGCGCGCGCGACGCGCGACGCGAATGGCCGCTACACGGATGTGTTCCGCCTCGCCCGCACCATGACCATGCTTACCGCAAGTGCCGCGGAAGTCGCGGCAATCGACACCGTCTTTCCGGACTTTCGCGACATGGCGGGCTTCGAGGCCGAATGCGCCGAGGCCGAGCGCGACGGTTTCACCGGCAAGATGGCGATCCATCCGGCGCAGGTGCCGGTCATCAACGCCGCCTTCACGCCTTCGGCGCAAGCGGTGAAAAGCGCCCTGGCGATCGTCGAGGCATTTAAGGCGGCGGGAAACCCCGGCGTCGTCGGAATCGACGGCAAGATGTACGATCGGCCGCATCTAAAACTGGCCGAGCGGCTCCTGGCGCGGGCCAGGGTAGCTGGGCTTGGCGCTTAGGTCTGTTCCGCGCCGAAATTATCCCAGCCACGGCCCTGAATAATCGGCAGAGAGCTTTGCGGGATCGGGCCGTGGCCGCTCCGGTGCCGGCCCCTGGTAGGAGCCGATATGGACAAAACCGACGACCCGTTCATGCGGCGCCAGGCCAAGGATCGCCCTGCCCTCGGGCACGTCGGAATACCAGTTACTGATCATGTTGGTGCCGTAGCCCAGCGCATTGGCGGCAAGCATCAGGTTCATCGCCGCCATGCCGCCGGACAGGAACATCTCCCATTGCGGGATCTTTGGATTTTCCCTGGGGATCGAGATCACGCCGATAACCAGCGGCGCCCGCGAAAAGCGCGCCAATTCCTGGTTGCGGCGGCCTTCCGGCAGCGGTCCTTCACGCTGCTCGGCAAGTGCCGCCAGCTTCTTGCCGATCTCGATGCGAGACTCGCCGCGATAGAGGATGAAACGCCAGGGCTCCAGCCGGCCGTGGTCCGGCACCCGCGAGGCGGCGGCGATCATCGTCGCGATCTCCGTATCGCCCGGTGCCGGCTCTTTCAAATCTGGGATCGGCGCGGAATTTCGGGTCAGCAGAAAATCGATGATCGGCGACGCCATGGGCGCAAGTCTCCTGGAATTTGAGCTGAAGCGCACCATCGGGACATCGGGCGGCTTGGGCATTGGCGCAGCGCGCCGGACAAAGAGCCCTGTAGCAGAAGCCGACCGGACTCTTAAGCCTTGAAATTGCCACCGCCTTGGGCTTCAACGCAAGGCATGTTTGAGGGGACATTGCGTCTTTTCCTGATATGGCTCGCTGCCGCACTGTTGATGGTGCCGGTTTCGCTCGCCGTCGCCCAGGATGTGGACGGCCTCGGCGAACTGGAACTTCCCGGAATTTCGGGCTATGCGCCTCCGAAAAGCGAGACATCGCTGGTGTTGGGGAGCAGCGGGGCAATCACGCTGTCGGCGCAATTGACAGACAAGGGCGCCGACATCACGCGCGGCATCGTCTGGCGCGTCTTCAAGCCCGAATCGGCCAGCGACGGCAAGTTGCCGATGGTCGCCTCCGCTCATGGCGGTACCGCCGTATTCCAGCTCGAGCCGGGTTCCTATCTGGTCCACGCCTCCTACGGGCGGGCCGGCGCCACCAAGCGCATCACCGTCGGCAAGGAAGCCAAGCGCGAGAGCCTCGTGCTCGATGCCGGCGGCCTCAAGCTCGATGCCGTGCTGTCCGGTGGGGTGCGCATACCGCCGAAGAAGCTGCGCTTCTCGATCTATGAGAGCCACGCCGCGGCCGACGGCGATCGCGCCCTGATCATACCCGATGTCGAGCCGAACAGCGTCGTGCGGCTCAATGCCGGCACCTACCACGTTGTTTCGACCTATGGCGCTGTGAACGCGGTCATCCGCTCCGACATCCGCGTCGAGGCCGGCAAGCTGACTGAAGCGACCGTCGAGCACCGTGCCGCCGAGATGACCATGAAGCTGGTGCGCGAACCGGGCGGCGAGGCGATCGCCGACACCTCCTGGTCGCTGCTGAACGAATCCGGCGATCCGATCAAGGAAACCGTCGGTGCCTTTGCCTCGATGGTGCTGGCCGAGGGCGACTATACCATCATCGCCAAGAACCGCGACCGCATCTACCAGAAGGACTTTACGGTGGTGGCGGGGCACAATCAGGATATCGAGGTTCTGGCCACAGAGGCTTCGGCCATCGATTCCGAGGAAGGCGCCGACTAAGCCGCGCCCCTCTAAGCTGCCTTGCGCATGCGCACACGTCGATCGATTTGCCGGATAGGCGCGCGGCGCAACAGTTATAGGCGGTGGATCGCTCCACCGCCATTCATTGCAGGTCGGCTGGTTCAGGCCGCGCGGCGCTTGCGGTCGGGTGTCACCGCCTCGTCGGCAAGCAGCTTCACGGCAGCTGCGAGACCAAGCGATTCCTGGTCGCGCGAACCGAGACGGCGGATATTGACCGTTTCTTCCTCGGCCTCGCGCTTGCCACAGACGAGGATGACCGGGACCTTGGCCAGCGAATGCTCCCGGACCTTGTAGTTGATCTTCTCGTTGCGCAGGTCGGCTTCGGCAATCAGCCCGGCCGCCTTCAGCTGCGCGACGACCTTTCGCGCGTAATCGTCGGCATCGGAAGTGATCGTCGCCACCACCACCTGCAGCGGTGCGAACCAGAGCGGGAAATGGCCCGAATAATTCTCGATCAAGATGCCTAGAAACCGCTCCATGGAACCGCAGATGGCACGATGCACCATCACCGGCTGCTTCTTTTCCGAATCGGAGCCGATGTAGAAGGCGCCAAAACGCTCCGGCAGGTTGAAGTCGACCTGTGTGGTGCCGCACTGCCATTCGCGGCCGATGGCGTCCTTCAGCACATATTCGAACTTCGGCCCGTAAAACGTGCCCTCACCCGGATTGACGCCCGTCTTGATCCGGTTGCCCGACCGCGCCGCGATCTTGTCGAGCACGTCCTGCAGCACGCCCTCAGCATGATCCCACATCGCGTCGGTGCCGACCCGTTTTTCGGGGCGGGTCGCCAGCTTGACGGTGATTTCGTCGAAGCCGAAATCCGCATAGGTCGAGAGGATCAGATCGTTGATCTTGATGCACTCGTCGGCGAGTTGTTCCTCGGTGCAGAAGATGTGGGCATCGTCCTGGGTAAAGCCGCGCACGCGCATCAGCCCGTGCAGCGCGCCGGACGGCTCATAGCGATGCACATTGCCGAATTCCGCAAGTTTTACCGGCAGATCGCGGTAGGACTTCAGCCCGTGCTTGAAGATTTGGACGTGGCCGGGGCAGTTCATCGGCTTCAGCGCAAACACCCGGTCGTCGTCGGTGTCGTCGCCAGCAACCGTCACCTTGAACATGTTGTCCCGGTACCAGCCCCAGTGGCCTGATGTCTCCCACAGGCTCTTGTCGAGCACCTGCGGCGCGTTGACTTCCTGATAGCCCTGCTCGTCGAGGCGGCGACGCATGTAATTGACCAGGTTCTGGAACATCCTCCAGCCTTTGGCGTGCCAGAACACGACGCCCGGCCCCTCCTCCTGGAAATGGAACAGGTCCATCTCACGGCCGAGTTTCCTGTGGTCGCGCTTCTCGGCCTCCTCCAGCATCGTCTGGTAGGCTTCGAGCTGCGCCTGGTCGGCCCAGGCCGTGCCGTAGATGCGCGTCAGCATCGGGTTGTTCGAATCGCCGCGCCAATAGGCGCCGGCGACCTTCATCAGCTTGAAGGCGCTGCCGATCTGGCCGGTCGAGGCCATATGCGGGCCGCGGCAAAGGTCGAACCAGTCGCCCTGCGCATAGATCTTGAGATCCTGATCCTCGGGAATGGCGTCGATCAGCTCCAGTTTGTAGCGCTCGCCCTTGTCGGCAAAGATCCTTTTCGCCTTTTCCCGCGACCATACCTCTTTGGTGAACGGCTTGTTGCGCGCAATGATCTCGCGCATTTTCTTCTCGATCACCGGGAAATCGTCGGGCGTGAACGGCTCGTTGCGGGCAAAATCGTAGTAGAATCCGTTTTCGATCACCGGCCCGATAGTCACCTGCGTACCCGGCCAAAGTTCCTGCACGGCCTCGGCCAGCACATGGGCTGCATCGTGACGGATGAGCTCCAGCGCGCGCGGGTCCTCGCGAGTGATGATCTCGACCTTGCCCGGCTTGCCGATCGGGTCGGAAAGATCGCGCAGCGTGCCGTCGATCGAATAGGCAACGGCCTTCTTGGCCAGCGACTTCGAGATCGATTCCGCCAGGCCGGCGCCGGTTATCGCCGCGTCGTAGTCGCGGACGGAGCCATCGGGAAATGTCAGGGAAACGGAATTCAGCATGAGATTCTCCTATCCAGTCCCGCAAACGAGCGCGGGTGGTAAAAATGCACGTCGCCCAAAACTGCCTAGCTGTTTTGGGGTTACGACATACATCAAGTAAGAGCCGGATGCGTCCGGCGGCGAGCGGTCTTTTATGGACAGTTTTCGGCGCCGTAAAGCCGGATATGGTCATCTGACGAGATTCGGCAGCTCTTTCAGGAACATCGCCCGCGTCTTGGGTCCCTTGGGCGTGTCGGAACGTTCCGTATCGATTACCAGGCGGGCAAAGACGATCTTGCGAGCATCCTTCTGCGCCCAGCCGACAAACCAGCCAAGCGAGCGCTTGTCGACGTCGCCGAGCCCGGTCGTCCCGGTCTTGCCCTGCACCGTCCAATCGCCTGCTCGAAACGTCGGTATGATCGCACCGGTCATGGCGTGGGCCTTGTTCGAAACCGGAAGTTTTCGCGCCAGCAGCCTGCGCAGGAAATCGACCTGCTCGACGGGCGATATCTCGAGCGAAGAATTCACCCAGGAATGGGTGAGTCCATCATTCTTGCCGGGAGTTCCGGAAACGTCCGTGTTGCCATACTCGAGTTTCGACACGTAGCCGGCAAATTGTTTGCTGCCGAGCCGGCGCGTAATCTCGCGTGAGAACCATATGACCGAATCCCTTTCCCAGATCGTCGGGTCGACGGTCTTGCGGTCCCGTTTCGGCGCATTGAACTCTGCCTTGTACTCCCAGCTTGGCGTGTGCTCGTCGCTCAGGATTCCAGCATCGTAGCCGATCAGCGCCAGCGGAACCTTGAACGTGGAGGCGGGGCTAACGCGCTGATCGCAGGTTCCTTCGCGATACAGCGTCTCGCCGCTTGCGGCGTCGACGATCAGCGTGCATTCGACCTCCCCGAGCGGCGCCGATTGCGCACGGATCGGAAAACCCAACAGCCACGCCAGGACATAGAGAACCACGGCGAAAACGAAGGGAAGACGATCTATCCGGCGCATTTGGCAATCTCTCCTGAAGGGTGTCAGGAGCGGCTTAGCGAGGCGTCTTGTCTCGATTTTGTCTTAAATGCGCTATGTCCGCGCAAGCTGCGGTTAACCCTACCAGATCGTAAAAGCGGTCCGGTTGTGCACCGAAGAGTTGCGGTCAACTGTCCAGGTCGCCAGGTTTTTTCCCGATCCGCCAGTACCGCCATGGCGTGAACCAACGGTAACGATCAGCCAGGATCTCCGGCACACGGTCGATGCCGTGCGTTCCGAACGGTCCGCAGCACAGCACCCGGAAAAACCCCATCCAGCCGCCGGCCCACAGCCCGTGGCGGGCGATCGCTTCGTGCGCGTATTCGGAACAGGTCGGCAAATGCCGGCAGGAATTGCCGACGAAGCCAGACAGCGTCAGCTGGTAGAAGCGGACGAGCGCCGTACCGAAGAGGCGGCCCGGCGTCTTGCGCCACGGGCCGGGCCAGTTGCGTCCTTGTCGAATCGGCCTGGCACCGTGCGCATGCCGATGTTGGCCAACCACCGCAGTCTCCACATCACGTTTTCCAACACGATAGATGTGCGCATCGGGCCAGGAACGCAATGCCGTTCCGGCAACCCCGTCATGGCCTGGCGCGGCGAGCCGGGTAGCGGTCGGGCGTCGGCTTCCGGCATACGGCGACGCTGGTCGGCGGCCTCTCCTCGCACCCATCCCTATGCGGTTTCTCGTCGTATCATTGAAACGTCGCGATCCGCACGACATCGCCTAGAATGTTGAGAAACTGGATCATGGCGGCACTCCTTGAGCACCGATTAGAGCGCCGCTGGCCTTGCTCTTCAAACGAGTATAACGTCCACGTCAGATAACTCTGAGTTATGCGAATGAAGCGCGGACACCTCCCCCTGACGGCACTCAGAAGCCTCGAAGCAGCCGGTCGCCACCTGAGCTTCAGCCGTGCGGCCGAGGAGCTTTATGTCTCGCAGGCAGCGATCAGCCGCCAGATCCGCGAGCTCGAAGCCTTCCTGCGCCAACCTCTGTTCTTCCGCCATCATCGCCGCGTCGAGTTGACCGACACCGGCCAGCGGCTGCTCGACCAGTTGGTCAGAAGTTTCGAGGGCATCGACAGGCTGCTTTCGGAATTGACGGCGGCCCCGACGCAGTCCGTGGTACGTGTCAGCGTCGAGCCATCGCTTGCATCCGTATGGCTGGTGCCGCGGCTCAACCGGTTTCGCGAGTTGCGACCCGACATCGACGTTTCCCTTGAGGTCGACCCGAGGTTGATAGAGTTTCGCAGCGATCAGCCCGAACTTGCCCTACGTTTCAGTGCGCACGCCACCTCATGGCCACGCAGCGAAGCCGAACAGCTTGCCGCGGTCGTCGATTCCCCAGTTCTGTCGCCGGCACTTCTTGCATCCGGTCCAGCTCTGGAAAAGCCGATCGACCTTGGTCGCTATACATTGCTGCACGAAGAAAACCGTCAGGCTTGGGCGCGCTGGTTCGAAGCGGCGGGCGTGACGGCTGATGCCGTGCCTGCGCGCGGCCCGATGCTGGCCGATGCTTCGCTTTCGAAGCAGGCAGCCTTGCTTGGACATGGTGTCGCGCTGGGCGATCTTTTGCAGATCGGCGAAGAACTTGCGTCCGGCGCGCTGATCAAGCCTTTCGACATCGACGTCGCGTCGGGCGCCTATTGGCTAGTGGCCAGAAGGCTGAATTACCTTTCCGAGCCAGCCAGGGCTTTTGCCGACTGGGTCCGGGCGGAATTCGCCGAAAGCCGGCGTTTTCTCGCCAAGGTTTAAGCTGCCTCTTCCGCCCGCTTCTTTTCGATCTGGCCGATCGCGTCGACCACTGCGTCGAAGGTCAGCATGGTCGAGGCGTGGCGCGCCTTATAGTCGCGCACCGGCTCCAGGTATTTCAGGTCGGCGAAGCGGCCTTCGGGCGGCGGGCCATTTTCCGTCAGCATCTTCAGCATCGTCTCGCGCACGCTGCGCAATTCTTCGGCGCTGGCGCCGACGACATGCTGCGCCATGATCGACGACGACGCCTGGCCAAGCGCACAGGCCTTCACGTCATGCGCGAAATCGCTGACGACGCCATCATCCATCTTCAGATCGACGGTCACCGTCGAGCCGCACAGCTTGGAATGTGCTCGTGCGGTTGCGTCGGGCCGGTCGAGCCGGCCGATCCGTGCGATGTTTCCGGCAAAACCCAGAATTTTCGCATTGTAGACATCGTCGATCATATTTTTCCAATCCGTCGCCGCCCAGCGAACAGCGATTGCCGCTCTGGCGTCTTCCTTTCGCTCGGCACGAACATATATAATGGCGGTAGTCGGGTATCGACAAGGCGACCACAAACCTCGTCATGCCCAATTCTGTTCACGCCACTTACGGGCTGGAAACCGGGCGAGTTTCTGACACCCGAAAGGTCGTGGTCCGTTCAAGTCGTTCCTCCTGAGAGAGGAACTACGGGAGACGCCTTTATGGACGCCGTTATCAAGAAACTCATGCCGCAGTCGGCCTATATGGAAAAGCCGGTCACCGACCGGCCAAGCGAGGCCGAAGTCGAAGCCGCGGTGCGCACCTTGCTGCGCTGGACCGGCGACAACCCTGACCGCGAGGGTCTGATCGACACACCGAAGCGCGTCACCAAGGCGTTCCGCGAAATGTTCAACGGTTATGATATGTGCCCAGCCGAGGAACTTGGCCGCACCTTCGAGGAAGTCGCCGGCTATGACGACCTCGTGATCGTCAAGGACATCACGTTCCACTCGCATTGCGAGCACCACATGGTGCCGATCATCGGCAAGGCGCATGTCGGCTATCTGCCGGACGGCAAGGTCGTCGGCCTGTCCAAGATCGCCCGCGTCGTCGACATCTTCGCCCACCGCCTGCAGACCCAGGAAGCGATGACGGCCCAGATTGCCGGCGTCATCCAGGACGTCCTCAATCCGCGCGGCGTCGCCGTCATGCTCGAGGCCGAGCATATGTGCATGGCCATGCGCGGTATCCGCAAACAGGGCTCCACCACGCTGACCTCGACCTTCACCGGCGCCTTCAAGGATACACCCGAAGAGCAGGTCCGCTTCGTCACCATGGTGCGCGGCGGCGGAACTGATCAGACCCGCCCCACCTTCGTTAAATAAGGACCGGCGAATGTCGGCATTGGAATTCCCGAAAGCTCCCTCAGACAAGAAGGCGCTTGAGGAAGGCACGGTCCTTTCCCCGCGCTTCGATGCCGGCGGCCTCGTCACCGCCGTGGTCACCGATGCCGAAGACGGCATGCTGCTAATGGTCGCGCATATGAATGCCGCGGCGCTGGCGCTGACGCTCGAGACCGGCATCGCGCACTACTGGTCGCGTTCGCGCAACGCGCTGTGGAAGAAGGGCGAAACCTCGGGCAATGTCCAGCAGGTCGTCGAGATGCTCACGGATTGTGACCAGGACGCGATATGGTTGCGCGTCAAAGTGCTGGGTTATGAAGCAACTTGTCACACCGGCCGACGTTCATGCTTTTATCGGACGGTGGGGCTGAGCGATGGCAAAGGGACGCTTGCCAGCGACGGCAGCAAGCCGCTGTTCGATGCGGAAAAAACGTATCGAAAGCCCAATACACCATCAATATGAACCATTCGCAGCACTTCAGCCACGTATATTCATGATTTCGATACGGCCCGCCTATAGGATGACCGTGGGACAAGGGAGATTGTGATGCTCGACTGGGCGTCATTGCGCAACAGACCTGACGTTCGGGAGGCCAATGGCCTCTCTTCGGCCGCGGGCGCATCCGAAACCAAATCTCCGGGCAAAACAGGGATTTCGCTGGCATTGGGCGGCGGCTGTGCGCGCGGCTGGGCGCATATCGGCGTGCTGCGCGCGCTTGACGAAGCCGGCATCGAAGTGTCGATGATCGCCGGCACCTCGATCGGCGCGCTGGTCGGCGGCTGCTATGTTGCCGGCAAGCTCGACGAGCTGGAAGAATTCGCGCGCAGCCTGACCAGGCGGCGCATTTTTGGCCTTCTCGACCTCAATCTACGCGGCAGCGGCCTGTTCGGTGGCATGAAGCTCGATGCGCGGCTACGCGAGCACATAGCCGGCATCCGCTTCGAGGACCTGCCAAAACCATTCGTCTGCGTCGCTTCGGAAATCCGCACCGGCCATGAGATCTGGCTGTCGAGCGGCTCGTTGAGCACCGCAATGCGCGCCTCCTACGCGCTGCCCGGCGTGTTCGAGCCGGTCGCCTGCAATGGGCGTGTGCTGGTTGACGGCGCCCTGGTCAATCCGGTGCCGGTCTCGGTTTGCCGTGCCTACGAGCAGCCGCTCGTGGTCGCGGTGAACCTTCACTACGATCTGTTCGGCCGCGCCGCGGTGATCAAGCACAATGCCGGCGAGTTGGTCATCGAGAAAGACGCGCCGCGGGCCGGCCACGCCGATCCCGAACGCCAGTCGCGCGAGACGCGGCTCGGCATTACCGGCGTCATGGTCGAGGCCTTCAACATCATTCAGGATCGCATTTCGCGCGCCAGGCTGGCCGGCGACCCGCCGGACATATCGCTGCAGCCGAAGCTCAGCCATATCGGCCTGACCGAATTCCACCGCGCCGACGAAGCAATCCGTATCGGCTACCAGGCAACGATGGCGCAGATCGGCGACCTGACCCGGCTGCAGACCGTCCTCGCTTAGGCAGAGCGGACGGCGAGCTTCTCAGGCAAGCGCCGCGTCGACGATACGAAATTGCACCGTGCGGTTGCCGTTCCAGTGGTTGCCCGACAGCGAGCCGGCTACATGCACCGGCTTACCCCTGTTCTTGAACAGGAATTCGCCGAGCGCGGTATCGACGGCGCGAAAGGCGATCGCCTGGATGCGGCCGCCGCTTTCCGACTGCAGGTCGGCGCGGATGTGGTTGGTGCCGACCGCCCGCGCATCGGCAAGCCGGTGGCGCGGCAGCGCGAACACCGGCGCGACATGCCCTGCGCCGAACGGCCCTGCCCTCTCAAGTGCATCGAGCAGCGCGAGCGTCGCGCCCTCGGCGGCAAGCGCACCGTCGATCGCCAGGCTCTCCTGCCCTTGCAGGCGGAACACGTCCACCGCCGCGCGCTCTTCGAAGAAAGCCCTGAGTTCGCCGAGCTTCGCCCGCTCGACAGTGATGCCGGCCGCCATTCCGTGGCCGCCGCCCTTGACGATAAGTCCGGCATCGGCAGCCTCGCGCACCAGCCGGCCGAGGTCGAAGCCAGACACTGAACGGCCTGAACCCGTACCGACACCGTTGGCGTTGAAGGCAATGGCAAATGCGGGCCGGCGCGCATGGTCCTTGAGCCGCGAGGCAAGCAGGCCGACAATGCCCGGGTGCCAGTTGCTGCTGGCTGTGACCACGATGGCCGGACCATTGCCGCCGGCAAGCTCGGCGTCGGTCTCTGAGCGCGCCGCGGCCAGCATCTCCTGCTCCATCGACTGCCGCTCCTGGTTGAGCCGATCCAGCGTCTCGGCGATGGTGCGGGCTTCGACCGGGTCGTCGGTTGCAAGCAGGCGGCTGCCAAGTGCTGCGTCGCCGATGCGCCCGCCGGCGTTGATGCGCGGACCGATCAGAAAGGCCAGATGGAACGTGCTGATCGGCTCGCCTATACGCGAGACCCGCGCCAACGCCGCCAGCCCTTCGTTTCTCTGCTGCCGCGCCACCTGCAGCCCCTTGATCACGAAGGCGCGGTTGACGCCGGTGAGCGGCACCACGTCGCAGACTGTGCCCAGCGCCACCAGGTCGAGCAGGGCAAGCAGGTCCGGCGGTGCGGCATCCGGCAAGCGGCCGCGCAGGATCTTCGCGGTCTGCACCAGGCAAAGGAAGACGACGCCGGCGGCACAAAGATGACCTTGGCCGGAAAGGTCGTCCTCGCGATTTGGGTTAACGACCGCAGCCGCCGCCGGCAACGGCCCGCCGACCTGATGGTGATCGAGCACCACGACGTCGGCGCCGGCGGCCTTCGCCGCATCGATGGAAGCAGCACTATTGGTGCCGCAATCGACGGTGACGATCAGCGTCGCGCCGCGCGAGACGAGTTCGCGCATCGCTTCCGGATTGGGGCCGTAACCCTCGAAGATGCGGTCCGGTATGTAGATCTCCGACGGCACCGAGAAATGCGCGAGAAAGCGCTTGAGCAGCGCCGACGAGGCGGCGCCGTCGACATCGTAATCGCCAAAGATCGCTACCTTTTCCCTGGCCGTCACCGCCTGGGCGATACGAGAGGCGGCCTTGTCCATGTCGGTCAGCGATGCCGGGTCGGGCAGCAGGTTGCGGATGGTCGGATCGAGAAACCGCTCGGTCTGCTCGGCGGTGACGCCGCGCCCGGCCAGCACGCGCGCCACGATGTCGGGCACGCCATAACCTTGCGCGATGGCGAGCGCGGCCATGTCCTGGCGCTCGGTCAGCCGGTGTTCCCAGGAAACGCCGGTGGCCGATTGCCTGACATCGAGGAAAAAGCGTCTTTCCCCCGTCACGTGATGCGCCGTCTGCAATTTGTCATTGCGCACAATATGCAACGGCTAACTGAGTCGAAATCAAAACTTTTCCAGATCCTGGTGCCTGGCCTTGATCTCGCGCACGGTCCGCGATGACGAGCGCAGCACGATCGTGTGCGTGGTGATGAAATTGTGGCCGAACTTGACGCCGGCCAGCATATTGCCGTCGGTGACGCCGGTCGCGGCAAACAGCACGTCGCCGCGTGCCATGTCTTGCGTGTGGTAGATCCGTTTGGGGTCGGAGATGCCCATCTTGGCGGCGCGCGCCAGCTTTTCCGGCGTATCGAGGATCAACCTGCCCTGCATCTGGCCACCGGTGCAGCGCAAGGCGGCAGCTGCAAGCACGCCTTCCGGCGCGCCTCCGGTGCCGAGATAAATGTCGATACCGGTCTCGTCCGGATCGGTGGTGTGGATGACCCCGGCGACATCACCGTCGCCGATCAGACGGATCGCGGCGCCGGTCGCCCGCACGGCTTCGATCAACGCGCCATGGCGTGGCCGGTCGAGAATACAGGCGGTGATCTCCGCCACCGGCACGCCCTTGGCCCTGGCGAGGCTGGCGATGTTTTCGGCCGGCGAGGCATCGATGTCGATGATGCCGTCGGCATAGCCCGGGCCGATCGCGATCTTGTCCATATAGACATCCGGCGCGAACAAAAGGCTGCCTTTTTCGGCAATGGCGATAACGGCCAATGCGTTGGGCAGGTTCTTGGCGCAGATCGTCGCGCCTTCGAGCGGATCGAGCGCGATGTCGACAGCCGGGCCTTTGCCGGTACCGACTTCCTCGCCGATATAAAGCATCGGCGCCTCGTCGCGCTCGCCCTCGCCGATCACTACCGTGCCGTTGATGGCAAGACGGTTGAGTTCCTGCCGCATGGCATCGACCGCAACCTGGTCGGCGGCTTTCTCGTCGCCGCGTCCGCGCAATCTGGCGGCCGCGACCGCGGCGCGTTCGGTGACGCGCACCAATTCCATGGTCAGTATCCGGTCGAGGCCGGCGACAATGTTCTGGGCCACATTCATCGATGGACAATCCTCGTTGGCACTTTGTTTTTATGCATGTCGTCGTCCCAAAAACCGCCGCACACGTTTGGGCGACATGCATTAGCCTCCCGCCAGAGACGCGCTCCTTGTGTCAAAGCCCCGTGACAACAGCAAGACCTGCGCTGGACCTTTTTGAAAGCGCAGCAATATCAATCGATTAAACGCAAAATGTGAGACTGCTATCCGGCCCGCTCGATGCGGATGACTTGCGGCTTGTCGGTCAGAAGGCTGTCCCTGGTGATGCCGTCGACGGCCTTACGCACCGCCGCCTCGGTCGTCTCGTGGGTCACCAGGATGACGGTCTTCTGTGCCTCGGTTTCCGGACCGGCGGCATGCTGGACGATCGATTCCAGCGAAATGTCGTTGTCAGCCATGCGCTTGGCTATTGCCGCGAAGACGCCGAGGCGGTCGTGCACGGTCAGCCGGATGAAATAACCCCCGGCATGGCTGCGCATCTGCGCCTTCTTGTAGGGCTTGAGCTCCTTCGCCGGCCGGCCGAAGACCGGACCATGCTGGAACCCAGGCCGGCTCTTAGCGATGTCGGCAATGTCGCCGATCACCGCCGATGCGGTGGCGTTGCCGCCGGCACCGGGGCCGGAGAGCAGCAATTCGCCGAGGATGTCGGTCTCGATGGCCACCGCATTGGTGACGCCGTGCACCTGCGCGATGACCGAGGCCGTCGGCACCATGGTCGGATGCACGCGCTGCTCGATGCCGCTTTCGGTGCGTTGGGCGACGCCAAGCAGCTTGATCCGGTAGCCGAGATCGCCGGCCGCGCGGATGTCGGCCTGGCTGATGTTGGAGATGCCTTCCATGTAGATATCGTTGGCGGCGATCTTCGTGCCGAAGGCAAGGCTGGTCAGGATCGACAGCTTGTGTGCGGTGTCGTGGCCCTCGATGTCGAAGGTCGGGTCGGCTTCGGCATAGCCCAACCGTTGCGCATCCTTCAGGCAGGCATCAAAGGACAGGCCCTCGGCTTCCATGCGCGTCAAAATATAATTGCAGGTACCGTTGAGAATGCCGAAAACGCGGGTCACCGAATTGCCGGCCATCGCCTCGCGCATCGTCTTGATGACCGGAATGCCGCCTGCCACCGCCGCTTCGTAGTTGAGCAGCACACCCCTCTTTTCTGCGATCTCGGCCAGTGAGACGCCGTGCTTGGCAAGCAATGCCTTGTTTGCGGTAACGACATGTCGGCCGGCCTCGAGCGCCGCTTTGACGGACGAGCGCGACGGGCCTTCGTCGCCGCCGATCAACTCGACGAAGACATCTATCTCGGCGATCTGCGCCATCTTGACGGCATCGTCGAACCACTGTGCCGTACCAAGATCGACGCCGCGGTCGCGTTTGGGATCGCGGGCCGAAACCGCCGACACCACGATGTCGCGTCCGCACTGCCGCGTCAGTTCGGCCGCCTTGTCGCGCAGCACACGGGCCACAGACGCACCGACGGTGCCGAGGCCGGCAATTCCAACACGCAACGCTTCAGCCATGTCCGGCGACGCCCCTCAACAATTCGGTCGATGTGTATAAGATCAGCGATGCGCGGCGAGCGGTACGACATTATTCGGCTGCTTGGCGCTGGATGCGAGGAAGCGCTTAATGTTGCGCGCCGCTTGCCGGATCCGATGCTCGTTTTCGACCAGCGCGATGCGCACGTGATCGTCGCCATGCTCGCCGAAGCCGACGCCCGGCGCCACCGCGACGTCGGCGTGCTCGATCAGGAGCTTGGAGAACTCAAGCGAGCCAAGGTGCTTGAACGGCTCCGGGATCGGCGCCCAGGCGAACATCGATGCCGCCGGTGCGGGAATGGTCCAGCCGGCACGGCTGAAGGAGTCGACCATGACATCGCGGCGTTTGCGGTAGACGTCGCGCACTTCGGCGATGTCGGCGCCGTCGCCGTTAAGCGCATGCGCCGCCGCCACCTGGATCGGCGTGAAGGCGCCGTAGTCGAGATAGGATTTCACCCGCGTCAGCGCCGAGATCAGCCGTTCATTGCCGACCGCAAAACCCATGCGCCAGCCCGGCATCGAAAAGGTCTTCGACATCGAGGTGAACTCGACGGCGACGTCTATGGCGCCCGGCACCTGCAGCACCGAAGGCGGCGGATTGCCGTCGAAATAGATTTCCGAATAGGCAAGGTCCGACAGGATGATGATGTCGTTCTTCCTGGCGAAGGCCACCACCTCCTTGTAGAAATCGAGCGAAGCGACCAGTGCCGTCGGGTTGGACGGATAATTGAGGATTAGTGCCAGCGGCTTCGGGATCGAATGGCGGATGCCGCGCTCCAGGGCCGGGATAAAGCCGTCGTCCGGCTCGACCTGCAGCGAGCGGATGACGCCGCCCGACATAATGAAGCCGAAGGCGTGGATCGGATAGGTCGGATTGGGGCACAGGATCACGTCGCCGGGGGCGGTGATCGCCTGCGCCATATTGGCGAAGCCCTCCTTCGAGCCGAGCGTCGCCACCACCTGGCTGTCCGGGTCGAGCTTCACGCCGAAGCGGCGGGCATAGTAGTTGGCCTGTGCACGGCGCAGACCCGGAATGCCGCGCGACGACGAATATCGGTGCGTGCGCGGATCGCGCACCACCTCGCATAATTTGTCGACGATGGCCTTGGGCGTCGGCAGGTCCGGATTGCCCATGCCAAGATCGATGATGTCGGCGCCGCGCGAACGGGCGCTGGCCTTCAGCCGGTTGACCTGTTCGAAGACATAGGGCGGAAGCCGGCGGACCTTGTGAAATTCTTCCATGGCAGTTCCAGACAGTGAGGTTGCGGTCGCGCGTATAAGCTTATTTGCAACTAGGGTCGAGAGCGGGGTCGCATTTGCCTTCGATCTGCTTCAGCGCCTCGGCGCCGTGTTTTTTTGCCAGCTGGTCCAGCGCTGCCTGGTCCGCAACCTTGACGCCGCCGCCCTTGGCGGCCTGGCTCTGCTTCTCGGCCTTCAGTTGGGCGAGCTTGGCGTTCTTTTCCTCGTCGGTGAATTGCTCGGCCGCCACCTGCGGCCGGATGTTCAGGTTCGGATAGGAACCGGTGTCCTTCGCGCCGACAAGGCCGGTGGCGGGCGCCGCACCTTCCATGTTGCTGCTCGTGCAACCGGCCATCGTCAACATGACGAGCGCCATGCGGCAAAAACGACCAGTGCCGGAAAAAACGTTCTTGCCAATATTAATCGTCATATTGTTTTCCTGGCGGCCGGGTTAGAGCACATTGGACCCTGTTCGATATCCCATGGTAATATGTCAACAAAACGCTTCGGGAGGAACCCCGCGAACCATGGCCAAAACACCCGATTCGGGCAAAGCGGAAGATGACCAACCTTCGACCGTCGAGCAATATCTGGTGAAGGACCCGGAACGCTTCGCTCTGAACATGGCCCGCATGATCGAGCAGGCCGGCAAAGCCGCCTCGGCATGGGCCGAGCCGCGGGAAAAGGGCGAGGTACGCGATCACGTCGCCGAGCCGGTCGTCGACATGGTGAAGACGTTCTCCAAGCTCACCGAGTACTGGCTCTCCGACCCGCAGCGCGCGCTGGAGGCGCAAACGCGGCTGTTTTCCGGCTACATGACCGTCTGGGCCAATGCTGTCCAGCGCGTCGGCGCCGGCGCCGAGGACGCGGTCAAGCCCGAGCGCGGCGACAAGCGTTTCCAGGACCCGGAATGGGGCCGCAACGCCTTCTTCGATTTCCTCAAACAGGCGTATCTGGTCACCTCGCGCTGGGCGGCCGAACTGGTCGAGCACGCCGACGGCCTGGACGAGCATACCCGCCACAAGGCCGGCTTTTATGTCAAGCAGGTGTCCAATGCCATCTCGCCGTCGAATTTCATCCTGACCAATCCGGAATTGTTTCGCGAGACTGTCGCCTCGAACGGTGAAAACCTGGTGCGCGGCATGAAGATGCTCGCCGAGGACATCGCCGCGGGCAAGGGTGACCTGAAGCTGCGGCAGGCAGATTATTCGCCCTTCGAGATCGGCAAGAATCTCGCCGCCACGCCGGGTAAGGTGGTCGGCCGCAGCGACGTCGCCGAAATCCTGCAATACGAGCCGACTACCGACACCGTGCTCAAGCGGCCGCTGCTGATCTGCCCGCCATGGATCAACAAATACTACATCCTCGATCTCAACCCGCAAAAATCCTTCATTCGCTGGGCGGTCGAGCAAGGCCACACCGTGTTCGTAATCTCCTGGATCAACCCGGACGAGCGGCACGGCGCCAAGAGTTGGGAGGCCTATATCAGGGAGGGCCTGCAATACGGCCTCGACACGATCGAGAAGGCAACCGGCGAAAGGCAGGTCAACGCCATCGGCTATTGCGTCGGCGGCACGCTTCTGGCGGCGGCCCTGGCGCTGATGGCGCAGGAAGGCGACCACCGCATCAAATCCGCCACCTTCTTCACGACCCAGGTCGATTTCACCTATGCCGGCGATCTAAAAGTGTTCGTCGACGAGGAGCAGGTCGCGGCCGTCGAGAAGGCGATGAACGAGAAAGGCTATCTCGACGGCACCAAGATGGCGACCGCCTTCAACATGCTGCGCTCGGGCGACCTGATCTGGCCCTATGTCGTCAACAACTACATGCGCGGCAAGGATCCCCTGCCCTTCGACCTGCTCTACTGGAATGCCGATTCGACCCGCATGGGCGCTGCCAACCATTCCTTCTATTTGCGCAATTGCTATCTCGAGAACAGGCTCTCGCAAGGCATGATGGAACTGGCGGGCCGCACGGTTTCGCTGAAGGACGTTACCATTCCGGTCTACAACCTCGCCTCTAAGGAGGACCACATCGCGCCGGCGCTATCGGTATTCCTCGGCTCGAAATATTTCGGCGGCGAGGTCGACTACGTCATGGCCGGCTCCGGCCACATCGCCGGGGTCGTCAATCCGCCGGCGGCGCAGAAATATCAATACTGGACCGGCGGCAAGCCGGCCGGCGACTTTGACAAATGGCTCGCCGGGGCCACAGCCCACCCCGGTTCCTGGTGGCCGCACTGGCAACGCTGGATCGAAGCCAAGGACAATACCCGCGTTCCGGCCCGCAAACCGGGCGAGCACATGCAAGTTCTAGGCGAAGCCCCCGGCACCTATGTCAAGGTGCGCGTGTAACCATCTGTAATGTGTGGTGAGTTGACGCGCCGCCAAAAGCGGGCGAAATGGTGCCGTCAACCCTGAGCAGCCTTGATTCATCCTCTAGCCGCCAAATTACTTTGAGGCTTGCAGATTTGACACAGGTCTCGTTTCCGGTTCGGGGAACAAGGGTCATTTCGACGAGACGTTTCGGCGCCGCGCCAATGACGAACCGGTCGGATATCGAGGGGGAATTTTGTTTTGAGATCAGCAGGATCGCGCCTCGCGAAGGGAGAAAGCCGCGCCATTGTGGCGGCGCTTTTCTCGGTGCTCCTGGCGTCCTGCACCTCGGCCGGCGACCCGACCATGTCGGTCGGCATGCCAGGCTACAATACCTCGGCTACCGAAATCAGCACGGCCGCCGGTGCGCCCCAGGCCAGCACGGCCGCATTATCGTCGCAGATGACAACCGCACAAATGACGATGAATGCCGACGGTGACGCCAACCTTCCCGAGCAGGTCGCCTATGTGCCAATAGCCAAGCCAGGGGCCAAGCCCGATGCCGGCTTCCCGATCGCCGTTCCAACGGCAGCCGAGACGATCGCGGGACACACGCCGCAGCCGCTGCAACCAAACGCCCAGACGGCCGAACAGGCCGTGGCACAAAACAGTGCTGATGCATCGAAGCCCGACGCCAAGGCCGCCGCGCCGGCGATGAACAACCCGGTCTATGTAACCGCCGGCGAGATGCCGCAGCCACAGGCCTACGCACCGAAGAAAAACTTCCTAGCCTCGCTGTTCAGCGCCACCCCCGCTTCGGCAGCATCGCCGGCCAACAGCAGATCGGGCGGGCAGCCAACGGCCGTGCAGGCCAAGGCGACGCCTGCGGCGAAACCCACCGTTACCTTGGCCTCGGCCAATCCGGCTGAAAAGCCGGTGCAGTTGGTGTCGACCGGCGATACCAGCCATTTCACGGCCGATGCGCTGCCCGGAGTGCGCCAGACGGCGTTGTTCGAGATCAAGCGCAAATCCGGCCTCGACGATGAGAGCGACGTCGATCTCAACGAAGACGAAGGTTCGGGTGGTGCCTACCAGGTCGCCTCCGCCGCCGGCCTCGCCAGGCTCGCGCCCAACGGCCTCCTGAAACAGAACGAAAGCGTCGATGTCGCCTGCTTGAAGCCGTCGCTGGTTCGCGTGCTGAAGACGATCGAAGGCCATTACGGCCGCAAGATGACGGTCACCTCCGGCTATCGCGACCCGGCCCGCAACCGCCGCGCCAACGGCGCCAAGAATTCGCTGCACATGTACTGCGCCGCCGCCGACATCCAGGTCCCCGGCGTCTCGAAATGGGAACTGGCGAGCTATATCCGCACCATGCCGGGCCGCGGCGGCGTCGGCACCTACTGCCACACCGAATCCGTCCATGTCGATGTCGGCCCCGAGCGCGACTGGAACTGGCGTTGCCGCAGGCGCGGCTAGGGAGAGGTTCTTCGGCCACAGCGAAGTCCCCTCGGCGACGTTGCAGCATGCTGCAAAACCACCTTGGCTGTCGGAAAGACGCGGTTTGGAGCCAAAGGAAAAAAGTTGTCGCAGCCGGCGGCAGACGGGTTGCCGGTTTGCCGCGACGCAACTATAAGCGCTCACATCTGAGCGCGCCCATCGTCTAGCGGTCAGGACACCGCCCTTTCACGGCGGTAACAGGGGTTCGATTCCCCTTGGGCGTACCAGCAATTTCAACTCGGCATATGTCTATCGCCAGCGTGACGCTGGCAAACTTGGCCGGACCCCACCCACTCTGATGGGGGTGTCAGCAAAGGGCGAAGACAAACTGCGGATTGTGCCCAGGGCTCCCTACGCCCGCAGCCCCCTCGCCTCGCCGCCGCGCTTGCGCGGAGGAACCATCATGTCCCTGGCAAGCAGGCCGCTCACCCGGCAAAAGGCCATGAAGGCCCGCCATGCGTCTTCGGTCTCGACGATGTCCACCGTGGCGCCAAAACAGGCATTGAACGCAGCCTGGTAGGTTGGCCCCTTCCGGCGAACCGGCCACGTTTGCAGGAAATCGAGCGCCTGCTCGACACTGTAGATTTCCTCGACCGGCTGGCTGGGCACAGGCGCGATACGCACCGGCACCGCAAATTGCAGTCTGTCCATTCGACCTCTCCCGAACCGACACCCCCGCAGCAACATCGTTCGGCATAAAAAGTTGCCGTGGCGGCTTCATGCTTGGGCCGACTTCTCGCCTAGAAATGTGTCGTCACTGCGGTAGCCAAATGAACCGGTCGGGAGCATGGGCAGCTACAGGCAAGGAGAGTGCCCCAAAGACCTGAATATCGCCGGTCTTCGGTCGTCGCCGGCAGTTCGTCCTTGAACCTTGCGCCTTCCAGTGCCAAATCTGGGGAGATTTCTCTGGCGGGGGCTCATCCAGCCCTCGGATCCCTGCAAGACGGACAAAAATGGTCACCTATCTCGACGCCGCCACGGCACCGCTCAGAAACACCGGCCAGATCCGTCTTTACGACGAGGAAGGCTTTATCGGCATGCGCAAGGCTTGCGATCTCACCGCGCGCTGCCTCGACGAACTGGTATCGATGGTGGCGCCCGGCGTCACCACCGAAGCGATCGATCGCTTCGTCTTCGAGTTCGGCATGGACCATGGCGCGCTTCCGGCGACACTCAACTACCGCGGCTACACGAAATCATCCTGCACCTCGATCAACCACGTCGTCTGTCACGGCATACCCGACAGCAAGCCGTTGAAGGATGGCGATATCGTCAATATCGACGTCACCTATATACTCGACGGCTGGCATGGCGACTCCTCACGCATGTATCCGGTGGGCACGATCAAGCGTGCCGCGGAGCGGCTGCTCGAAGTCACGTATGAGTGCCTGATGCGCGGCATCGCGGCAATCAAGCCGGGCGCCCGCACCGGCGCCATCGGCGCCGCCATCCAGACCTACGCCGAAGCCGAGCGTTGCTCGGTGGTGCGCGATTTCTGCGGCCACGGCGTCGGCCGGCTGTTTCACGACGCGCCGAACATCCTGCATTACGGCAGCGCCAGCGAAGGCGTCGAGATGCGGCCGGGCATGATCTTCACCGTCGAGCCGATGATCAATCTCGGCCGGCCGCATGTGAAAGTGCTGTCGGACGGCTGGACCGCGGTGACGCGTGACCGTTCGCTTTCGGCGCAGTACGAACACACGATCGGCGTCACCGAAACCGGCTGCGAGATCTTCACGCTGTCGCCAAAAAACCTCGACCGCCCCGGCCTGCGGGCCTAGTGTCTGGCAGATCGGGCGTTACCTTGCCCGGCAAATGCTGGGTGGGCAGCCATGAACGGTGACGACGACGAGCGGGCCTTCTTTCCCGAAAGGCCGGTGCGGTCGCCTGCGAAGGCGGTGGCCGCCGACAAGCCGCATTATCTCGGCCATCGCGACCGCTTGCGCGAGCGCTTCGCCGCCAGTCCTAACACCCTCCCCGACTACGAACTGCTCGAGCTTCTATTGTTCCGGCTGATCCCGCGCGCCGACACCAAGCCGGTCGCCAAGGCCTTGCTGGCACGCTTCGGTACATTGGCCGAGGTCCTCGGCGCGCCCGTCGAGCGCCTGCAGGAAGTGAAGGGCATCGGCCCGATGGTGGCGCTCGACCTCAAGGTGGTTGCGGCAACGGCGCAACGCATGGCGCGCGGCGAGATCGCCGGCCGCGAGCTGTTGTCGACCTGGACGCAGGTTCTCGAATACTGTCGGTCGGTGATGGCCTTCGAGGAGCGCGAGCAGTTCCGCATCCTGTTCCTCGACAAGAAAAACGCGCTGATCGCCGACGAAGTGCAGCAGGTCGGCACCGTCGACCACACACCGGTCTATCCGCGCGAGGTGGTCAGGCGCGCCCTGGAGCTCTCTGCCACGGCGATCATTCTGGCGCATAATCATCCGTCGGGAGACCCGACGCCGTCGCGCGCCGACATCGAGATGACCAAGCTGATCATAGAGACGGCCAAACCGCTTGGCATTGCCGTTCACGACCACATCATCATCGGCAGGAAAGGCCACTCCAGCATGAAGGGCCTGCTGCTGATCTGAGGTTTGGCGTTGTTTTCAGCTTTGTCCGCTGTGCGCCTATGTACCGCAACCTCAAGGCGATCGGCTCGATAAATTCTGGCGCCGAGGCTCAGCTGGCCGTGCGCAGGCGCCGCGATCGGACAAATGTCTTAAGTCCCTCGGAGTCTAACGGGTGGCCGAAGGCATAACCCTGCAATATGTCGCAGCCCAGGCCCTTGAGTAGCCGTGCGTGCTGCATCGTCTCGACGCCTTCCGCCACGACCTCGATACCCAGCGATTTGCCGATTTCGATGATCGACGAGACAACCTGCCTTCTCTGCGGCGATTTGACGATTGGGGTGACCAGCTGCCGATCTATCTTCAGCCGGCGCGGCTGCAACTTCAGCAAACTGACCATCGAAGCGTAGCCGGTACCAAAATCGTCTATTTCGATGTCAATCCCCAGTTCTTTTATTTGCTCGATGTTCCACGTGACAAGATCGTCGTTCTCGTCCAGGAAAATCGACTCAACAAGCTCGAACGAAACTGTTCCTCTCTTGATATCTTGTTCTCGCAGGCTCTTGATAAGCTCCTCGTCTTGAAGGCGCCTCGCCGAGACATTGACCGACACCCGTGGAATGTTAAGTTTTGCAGCGGACCACTCTTCGAAATCCGAAAGCGATTGCTTCAATATGGCTTGGTCGATGATCGAGACGACGTTCAGTTCTTCCGCAATCCTCAGGAAGATGTCGGGCGCCAAAATACCCTTTACTGGATGTTGCCACCTCGCCAGCGCCTCAACCCCAACGATTTCGAGCGTCTTTGCGTCAAATTGGGGCTGGTAGAACGGGATGAACTCGTTGCGCTCGAGGCCGCCGAGAATTTCGTCGGCAATCCGTTTTGTATCGACGATTTCGCTTTGCATCGCGTCAGTGAAGAATTCGTATCGATTGCGCCCTCGGCTCTTTGCTCGGTAAAGCGCGATATCTGCGTTCACCAGCAGGTGTTTGGCTTCGACATCTTTTCCGTTGTCGACAGCTATACCCACGCTGACGCCAAAACGGCACCGGTGGCCCTGATAATAGACGGGCTCGCGCATCTGGCTGATGACCCGATCGGCAAGCAGCGCCAGTTGCTTGGTATCGTCGCGTACCACGCACAGAACGATGAATTCGTCTCCTCCAATGCGGGCGACGAATCCTTCGTCGCCGACCTTCGATCTGAGGACTGTCGACGCGTGAACCAGCATCGCGTCACCGGCGGCGTGGCCCAGCGTATCGTTGATGTGCTTGAACCGATCCAGATCGATGTGAAGCAGTGCCGCACGCCCGCCTGAGCGCCTGGCGTTTGCCGCGTAGTCTTCCAGTACCTGGTCGAGGTAACGCCGGTTGGGCAAGCCGGTCAGCGAGTCATGAAGCGCAATGTGCTCTATGCGCGCCTTGGCCGACTCGAGTTCTGCATTTTTCGACTCCGACAGCTGTTTTGCGCGAACCAGATCCTTGTTCAGCAGGACGTCGGCAGTCACGTCCCATTCCGCGCCGATCATTTTTGGGGTGTCGTTTGTGGCCCGGTAAAGGATCGCCTTGGACCGGACATGACGGACCTCGCCATTCGGGCGCACAATCCGGTACTCCGACAAATATGGTCGTCCGCTGGCCACCGCCGTATCGAAATCTGCGTTGGCGCCAGCCAGATCATCTGGATGGATCGCTCCCGCCCAGTCTGTGTAGCCCCGGTGCTCCCCCGCTGGTTTGCCATATATTTCATTGACGCGTTCATCCCATGTAAGCTCGTTGGTCGCGAGATCGTGTTCCCAAACCCCGATAGCCGAAGCTTCCAGAGCGAGTTCGAGGCGTCGTGACAATCGGCGCAATTCCGCATAATTGCGCTGTCTTTCGCCTATCAGACGACCAGTGACCAGGAAAGGGAACACAACCAAGGCCCCGGCCGTCGCCATGATCGCGCGCAACAACCATGCGTTACTTGGCGTCGAAGGCCAGCCGTTCTCGGGAATGGCAGCGAGCTGCCACGAGCCGGAAGGAAGCAAAACGTCAGCCGTCACCGGATCGCTTTTGCTGATCTCCTCATTGCCGTAGAATTGACCACCTCGGTGACCGAGGGCGTCCCTGCCGATCAGCGCTACGTCGATCCCGAGATCGTCGTCAAGCATGCCGCTCGCTTTGTAAAGGCGCTGCACGTCGACAACGGCTGAAATAATGCCCCAGAACCTTTCCGTGTTGCCCGCGCTGGGCACGAAAACCGGAAAGCGGCCGATGAAGCCTTGTCCCCCCTGCTTCAGCTCGACGGGACCGGCAAGCACCAGCTTGCGTTCATCTCGCGCCCTCAGCGCAGCCGCACGCTGCCGCTCGTTCTTGCGGTAGTCCAGGCCCATCGCCTGCTCATTACCCTCCATCGGGTACATCAGGGAAACGACCAGATCGGGCGCGCCGGCAATATTGTTCAATTGCGAGTCGGCGCCAAATAGATTGCTCGCCAGCGAGGCGAAGCGTTGCTGTCCCATATAAGGCTCGGTCACGACGGCGGCGACCAATCCACGCACGAGTTGAAGGTTTCCGTTGATATTGCCTTCGAGCTTGGCGCGGATGAGATTGACCTTGGTCAACACGTCCGCACGGACGGCCTGGTCCGAGACGACTTTGTTCTGGTGCTCCGCGAACGCGGCGCTGATAAGTATGACGACAAGCGCGATCGCCGCCGGAATATTTGCCGACGAAAAGACGACCTCCTTGATGCCGCCGAACTTAGCGCGGAAAAAAGCCAATAGGCGATTCCTCAAGTGCCATTTCAGGTTCCCGGGTCGACCCGATGAGGAAACATTAGCTTTCAATGTTTAATGTCACCTTCACGCTCCTTAGAGCTTTGCGCTTTCCGACCCGTTGCTGATGCTGCAGGCCCGAGCGGTTGGAGCCAGCTGCCGACTTCCACTGACATGGTCCCACTGATTGAGTTGAGATGCGCTGGCGCCGGCGATCCTTCGGAAGATCGAGGAGCGCGAGCGATTGCAAACTTCGACGCTCCGACCCGAGTACTCAGGAGCGTCGACCTGGACTAGTGCCCCTCGATCGCCTTGGGAGACACAAGGTATGGTATCTTGCCGATGCTGCGCTTCGTCGCGCCAATGGAATAGGCCATCGGTATCTTGGGAGAGTTCTCTGGCAGGCCGTACATATCCTTGCCGGCCCGCACGGCAAATGAAAAGTGCTGCCACGAAACAGTGTCATGCTCATTGAGAAAATCGAGCGTCAGACCAGCTGAAATCAGCGCATTCACCACGTCACTGATCGGGTGGATCCATTCATAATAGCGAGGATGCTTCAAGATGCGGTCATCGCCGGTGTAGGTCAGTTCCTCGTTCCAGGCGAGCGGTCGAGCTATCGGCGTTCGCCAGTCGTGCTTCAATTCCAGGGCCGCGGCCTTTCGATCGCACTGAAACATCAATGGATGGCCCTCGGCCATGTAGAGACGGCCGCCGGGTCTCAGGAGGTCGGCAACCACCCGCGCCCAACGGAAAACGTCGTCCAGCCAGTTTACCGAGCCCCATGTAACGTAAGCGATGTCAAAGGTCCGACCGAGCGCTTCCACCGCTTCGAACAGTGGCGCTTCCACGAAGCGCACGTCGGTGCCTGCCTTCGCAGCAAAATCCCGCGCCGCCGCGATCGCCGCCGGTGAAAAGTCGAGCCCCGTCACACTGCCTGCGCCGAGATTCTTCAGGCTGATCGTGTCGAGGCCGATGTGACACTGCAGGTGGACGATATCCTTGCCGGCAATATCGCCGACCTCGCGCGTTTCCAGCTCGTAGAGATTGGATCCGCCGGCCAGCACATTCTCGATGTGGTAGCTGCCCGTTGTGTCGGTCGAGTGCAGTTCGGCCCGATCATCCCAATTAAGGCGGTTCGCACCCAAAAACCGTTCCAAATTCCCCCCACCCCTGACTGACGCATGGTAAACAAGTCGTTAAACTACCTTTGCAGCGAAAGTATCGCGCGTCAATCCGGACCGGGCGGCAGTTTGCCACCATTCGCGGACACCATAGCTTCTGGAACGCTTGCCGCAGATCAAAGGCTTCTGGCGCAGTCGCCGCGCTTGGCAATAAGACCCTGCAGGCGCACCTGACGCCATCCTCGTGGTCTGCATGTGGATTGTCGGTTCCTCAGCCCGGCACAGCCACCATCGCGACATTTCGGGAGAGTTCGTTTGTGGGGGCACCTGCGCCCGCCGTGCCGTTCGTGAGTGCTCGGTAGAGTGCCACATAATCGCTGCACATGCGCTCGACCGTGAACCGCTTCTCGAACGTCTGCCGCACTCGTGCGCGATCGAGGCAGTCTATGCGCCGGAGCGCGCCCACAGCTTCCTCCACCGTATCCACGATCCATCCGGACACACCGTCATCGATGATCTCCGGGACGGCGCCACGCCGGAACGCAATCACCGGCGTACCGCAGGCCATTGCTTCGATCGTCACGAGCCCGAAGGGTTCCGGCCAGTCGATCGGGAACAAAAGCGCTTTCGCATTGCCCAGAAAATCCGCCTTTTGCCGCTCATCGATTTCGCCAATGAACTCCACGTTCGAATGCCGCAGCACTTGCGGCTCGACCCTTTCCTTCCAGAACGACTGGTCCACCTTGTCGATCTTGGCGGCGATCTTCAGGGGAAACCCCGCCCGCACTGCTATTTCTATGGCCGCTTCCGGCCCCTTTTCCGGCGAGATGCGACCGAGAAACGCAAGATAGCCAGAGGTGTTCGGGTGGAATGGCAGAAGATCGCGTGGCAGGCCATGATGCACGGTTCCAATCCAATTGACTGGCGGCACGGGCCGGCGCTGGTCGAAGGAGATCGAGACCAGGGGAACATCGTCGAACATAGCATAAAGTTGCGCCAGATCGGGCAGGTCGAGCCTGCCGTGAAGCGTGGTAACCGTTCGTCTGGCAAAATCCCGAATGATGGGGAAGTGCAGAACATCGACGTGGAAATGCAAAACGTCGAATTCATCGGCTCGCCGGCGCACCCGTTCAAGCATCATGACGTGGTGCGGACCACCGTCCTGGACCCTGGGATTCAGGCGCAGCGCGACGTCGCAACACGGCACCAGCTCGGCTGAGGTACGAGAATCGGCGCTGGCGAACAACGTCACCTCGTGGCCCTGTCGGACAAGTTCTTCGGTCAGATACGAAACAATTCGCTCCGTTCCACCGTAGGTTCGGGGCGGCACGGATTCGGTTAGTGGCGCGATCTGGGCTATTTTCATTTAGAAAATCTTTTCGGCGGCGACCGCCGTCTTTCAAACAAGCTTCGGCGGCAACCAAGACAAGCGAGAGCTTCTCGTTGCGAAGTATTCTATGCAGAGCGTATTTATAGTTGTGCCTTCCGTGCTCCTCCCGTGCAAGCAGGTTGCCCTTATTCAACTCCTCTGGATCCAAGAACTGCGATCCATAAGAAATGTTTCACCGGCTCGATAAAAAGACAGAATGAGCTACGCGCCGCCGCCCCGCCGCCCCCTGACAGGCAGCTGTGGATCGCTCGATCACCACCAAGTGATCCAGGCGTGCCGGTGCCGAATGGAACATAAAGCCCGGAATTCAGTTAGATAGCCGGATTTGGCTGGAGTACCGCCAGATGCGGAATTCCAGCTGGGCAGGGCACTACCGTGACACGGAGTGAGCGGCTTCGGGCGCATCTCGCCGAACTCAGGCACCACCTTGCCGAACTCGGGAGCCATAAACGCTCCCCATGGAGGATGCCATGAACCAGTGGACAAACGCCAGGCTCTGTGACGTAGCCAACCTGATCCTTGGGGCAATTCTGTTCTTCTCTCCCTGGATCTTCACGTTTGCGGCAGGCCCGCAGACGCAGAACGCCCTCGGCAGCGGAATCTTGATCGTCGTGCTGTCGGTTGCCGCCCTCGCAGCATTTGCCGTGTGGGAAGAGTGGGTGAACCTGGTCGTCGGACTGTGGGTTCTCGTATCGCCCTGGGTGCTTGGATTCCAAGCGACAACGGCGATGACCGTGCATGTCGTGATCGGCATTCTGGTCGCCGTGCTTGCGGCGATCGAGCTCTGGATGATGTATCAGAACCCGCCGACCCAGTCGGCCGCCTAGCACGCGCAGCCAGCCAGCGCCCTTTTTGGGCCTGACAGATCGATCGGTCGTCTGCCGGCCTCTCGGCAACAGCCGCCGGAGGCCGGGTAGGCGGTTGTCTGGACGAGAACCAAGAAGGATGGCGCATCATGGTCGGTGACAATCCGCGTTCGACGGCCAGGATTGCAGGACATCCTATTCATCCGATGCTGGTGCCGTTTCCGATCGCCTGCTTCGTCGGCACCCTGCTGACGGATCTGGCCTACTGGCGAACAGCGGAGATGATGTGGGCTGACTTCTCCGCTTGGCTGGTTACCGTCGGCGTGATCATGGGCTGCCTTGCAGCGATCGCGGGGCTGATCGATTTCCTGGCCAATCCGCTGGTAAGAGCACAGCCCCCCGCCTTGCCGCACGTGCTAGGCAATCTGCTGGCGCTGGCGTTGTCCATCATCAACATGCTCGTGCACACCCGCGATGCATGGACCTCCATCGTTCCTACCGGCTTGATCCTCTCGGCGGTTGTCGTGCTCATCCTCATCTTCACCGGTTGGCTGGGCTGGTCCATGGTTTACCGGCATCACGTCGGAGTGGCGGATTGATGCGCGTAGAAAGCTCCATCAGACAAGCCGGGCGCATCGCGGCGTCCATCTTTACTTGCACTGCGGCGATCGCTCTTGCAGCGTGCAGTGGCAACGACCCGGATCCCAGCAGTCAGATAGGGCCGAATCCAAACCTGCCCGAGCCGATCCAATATTTCTTCCCGCCCATGCATCTCGCTTCCGTGGTCGGGTGGAAGAACGACGAAAAGCCGACCGTCGCGCAGGGGCTCCAGATCCAGGCCTTTGCCAACGGCTTGCAGCATCCGCGGTCGCTTTATGTGCTGCCCAATGGCGATGTCCTGGTGGTCGAGTCCAAGGCGCCGGGCGGCGAACCGATCAAACGGCCCAAGGATTTGGTGATGGGCTGGATCGAGTCCTGGGTCACCTCGGGCGGCGACAGCGGCCCGAGCAACCGCGTTACGCTGCTGCGCGACGCCGACGGCGATGGCAAGCCGGAGCTGACCAGCGTCTTCCTCGACCACCTGAGCTCCCCCTTCGGCGTGGCGCTGGTGGGAAGCGATCTCTACGTCGCCAATACCGATTCCATCGTCCGCTATCCCTACAACACCGGTGAAACCAAGATCACCGCGCCCGGAACGCCGCTAACCGCCCTGCCCGGCGGCCCGATCGACCACCATTGGACGAAGAGCCTGGTGGCAAGCCCCGACGGCTCGCTGCTCTATGTCGGCATCGGCTCGAACAGCAACGTCGCCGAAAACGGCATCGAGGCCGAGAAGAACCGCGCCGCCATCTGGCAGGTGGACAGGGCCACCGGCCAGTCGCGCATTTTCGCCAGCGGTTTGCGCAATCCAAACGGCCTGAGCTGGGAGCCGCAGACCGGGGCGCTCTGGGCCGTGATCAATGAGCGCGACGAGCTCGGCCCCAATCTCGTGCCGGATTATCTGACCTCGGTAAAGGATGGCGGCTTCTACGGATGGCCCTACAGCTATTATGGCCAGCATCTCGATCCCCGCGTCATGCCCCAGCGTCCGGACCTGGTCGCGAAAGCGATCGTTCCGGATTATGCGCTGAGTTCCCACGTCGCCCCTCTGGGACTGGCCTTCTATACGGCAAACAGCCTCCCCGAGGCATATCGCGGCGGCGCTTTCGTTGGCGAACACGGCAGCTGGAACCGCACGCGCTTCAATGGCTACAAGGTGGTGTTCGTACCATTCAGCGGCGGCCATCCTAGCGGCGTCGCTACCGACGTGGTGACCGACTTCCTGGACAAGGACAACAAGGCGCGCGGCCGGCCTGTCGGCCTGGCTGTCGACAAAACCGGGGCCCTGCTCATAGCCGACGATGTCGGCAACACAGTTTGGCGGATGACATCTGCCGGCCAATAAAGTGGCCCGCTCCCTTCGTCGAGCTGTCGGTCGAGCAGGTGGAAGGGATCCCCGACGATCGCCGTTCCGTGGTTCTGCCAGGCGCATTCGGTGTGCTCGCCCTTGCCTGCCGCTGTCACCGCCGACCGAAGGACCGCCAGCGCCGCGAAATGGTATTTTTGCCCTTCCCACAGCCGGCTCTAGAATTTTCATCGCAAATCAAGTTATGATGCACTTGGTATTTCCCGGGACGGCTTGCGCCGCTTGGAATACCGGGAGGAACCGGGACATGGCCGTTGCGCTTGTACTCGTTCTGATAGTCGTGGGCTCGGTGTTGTTCCACTTCCTGAGCCCATGGTGGTGGACGCCGATTGCCTCGAACTGGGACTATATCGACAACACCATCATCATAACTTTCTGGATCACCGGCGTCGTCTTCGCCGCCGTGGTTCTTTTCATGGCCTATTGCGTCTTCCGCTTCCGTCATCGGGAAGGCAATCAGGCGGCATATGAACCTGAGAACAGGCGGCTCGAATCCTGGCTGACGGTCGTCACCGCGGTTGGCGTCACGGCATTGCTCGTTCCTGGCCTGTTCGTCTGGAGCCGGTTCGTTAACGTTCCAAGCGACGCAACAGAGGTCGAAGTCGTCGGCCAGCAGTGGCAATGGAGTTTCCGCCTGCCCGGCAAGGACGGCAAGCTCGGCACATCCGACACTCGCGACGTCAACGCTGAAAATCCACTCGGCGTCATCGCCACCGATGCCAACGGCCAGGACGATGTCGTAGTGGAAGCGGCCGACCTGCACCTCCCGGTTGGCAAACCGGTCAAGATGCTGCTCCGCTCGATCGATGTGCTGCACGATTTCTACGTGCCGGAATTCCGCGCCAAGATGGACATGATCCCGGGCTCGGTCACCTATTTCTGGTTCACTCCGACCAAGACCGGAACCTTCCAGGTCCTGTGTGCCGAACTCTGCGGCCAGGGACATCCGATGATGCATGGCGTGGTCATGGTCGATACGCAGGAAGACTATCTGGCGTGGCTTGGCCAGCAGCAGACTTTTGCGCAGCTGTCCGCGCCCCAACAGATGGGCTCGGCAGAGTAGGAAACCGAAACGACGGTGCGCCGTCGGGATTGAAAATAGTGCGGCAAGCCCGAACTGTCGGGCTGGCCGAAGAGGGCACGGAGGTGTTCCTATGGTCGATATCACACCTGCAGATGCGGTACCGCCGGCCGAAGTCGCAGAAATGGAACTCTACCATCCGCACAGCTGGTGGACGAAATACGTTTTCTCGCAGGACGCCAAGGTCATTGCCATCCAGTATTCGGCGACGGCGACAGCGATCGGCATGGTCGCGCTGGTGCTTTCCTGGCTGATGCGGCTGCAACTCGGCTTCCCCGGCACATTCGACTTCATCACCCCGGAAGCCTACTACCAGTTCATCACCGTGCACGGCATGATCATGGTGATCTACCTGCTCACCGCACTCTTCCTGGGCGGCTTCGGCAACTATCTGATCCCGCTGATGGTTGGCGCTCGCGACATGGTCTTTCCCTATGTCAACATGCTGAGCTACTGGATCTATCTGCTGGCCGTGCTGGTTCTGGTGTCGAGCTTTTTCGCGCCCGGCGGACCGACGGGTGCCGGCTGGACGCTCTATCCGCCGCAGGCGATCATGACCGGTACGCCCGGCGGCCAGGACTGGGGCATCATCCTGATGCTCGTCTCGCTGATCCTGTTCATCATCGGCTTTACCATGGGCGGCCTGAACTATGTCGTGACGGTGCTACAGGGCCGCACGCGCGGCATGACGCTGATGCGCCTTCCGCTCACTGTCTGGGGTATTTTCACCGCCACCGTCATGGCGCTGCTCGCCTTCCCGGCGCTGTTCGTCGCCTGCGTGATGATGCTTCTCGACCGGGCGCTCGGCACCAGCTTCTTCATGCCGGCGATCGTTGAGATGGGCGAACAGTTGCAGCACGGCGGCGGCAGCCCGATCCTGTTCCAGCATCTGTTCTGGTTCTTCGGCCACCCGGAGGTCTACATCGTTGCGCTTCCGGCCTTCGGCATCGTGTCCGACCTGATCAGCACCCATGCGCGCAAGAACATATTCGGCTACCGCATGATGGTCTGGGCCATCGTCGGCATCGGCGCGTTGAGCTTCGTAGTCTGGGCGCACCATATGTATGTCAGCGGCATGCATCCCTATTTCGGCTTCTTCTTCGCCACCACGACACTGATCATCGCCGTTCCGACCGCCATCAAGGTCTACAATTGGGTGCTGACGCTGTGGCGCGGCGATATCCACCTCACCATTCCAATGCTTTTCGCCCTCGCCTTCATCGTCACCTTCGTCAATGGCGGGTTGACCGGCTTGTTTCTCGGCAATGTCGTTGTCGACGTTCCGCTGTCGGACACCATGTTCGTCGTTGCCCATTTCCATATGGTCATGGGGGTCGCGCCGATCCTCGTGATTTTCGGGGCGATCTACCACTGGTACCCAAAGGTCACCGGCCGGATGCTGAACGAGACACTGGGCCGGTTCCACTTCTGGATCACCTTCCTCGGCGCCTATCTGATTTTCTTTCCCATGCACTATCTCGGCTTGATGGGCGTGCCGCGGCGCTACAACGAATTGACCGACATGACGATCATGACGGAATCGGCCCACCACCTGAACTCGTTTATCAGCATCATGGCTTTTATGGTCGGTTTTGCCCAGATTGTGTTTCTGTTCAATCTCATCTGGAGCATCCGCCATGGCCGTGAGGCTGGCGGCAATCCGTGGCGGGCAACGACGCTCGAGTGGCAGACGCCGCAAACACCGCCCGCCCACGGCAATTTCGGCAAGGATCTGCCGATCGTCTATCGCTGGGCCTATGACTACAGCGTACCGGGAGCCAAGGAGGACTTCATACCACAAAACGTTCCGGGCTCCTTCGCGCCCTCCAGGGAGCCGGCATGAGCGTAATCCTGGTCTTCCTGCTCGTGATCGCCGGTATTGCTGGGTGGTGGCTTTCCCATCAGCGGCTAATGACGAAGCCGTGGCTCGAGCAAAGCATGGCCGGGGATTTTGTCGCTCTGGACCGATCGGCGCTGCCGACCGCAAAGATCGGTCTCGGCGTCTTCCTTGCCGTCGTCGGCTGCCTGTTCGCGCTGTTCACCAGTGCTTACTTCATGCGCATGGCGCTGTCGGATTGGCGGCCTCTGCCCATCCCGCCCCTGCTCTGGCTTAACACCGGCGTACTGGTCTTGAGCAGCATTGCGATACAGTGCGCTTCGCTCGCGGCGCGCAAGGGTCAAGTGGACATGGTCAGGCTCGGCCTCGCCACAGCTGGACTCACGGCGCTCGTCTTCCTGATTGGACAGCTTGTGGCATGGCGGGAACTGAGTGCGGACGGCTATTTTCTGGCATCCAATCCGGCCAACAGCTTCTTCTACCTGCTAACGGGAATGCACGGCCTGCATATACTGGGAGGACTGGTCGGGCTGGGCAGAACGAGCGTCGGCGCCTGGAACGGAGCGCAGCCGCAGCGGCTTCGCCTCAGTGTCGAGCTGTGCGCGATGTACTGGCATTTCCTGCTTTTCGTCTGGCTCGCCATCTTTGCGCTTCTGGCCGGCTGGGCTTCGACTTTAATCGACATTTGCCGAGGGTTGCTGACCTAGGAGGAACGGGCGGATGGCAGAGACGACACTGGCCCACATCGGCCGAACAGAGCCGCGACCCGCAGGCTGGCAAGGCATCGCCGCCGACTGGTCCTCGGATCAGCGGGCGTTCAAAAACGTGTCCTGGGGCAAGGCCATGATGTGGATCTTCCTGCTCAGCGACACGTTCATCTTCGGCTGCTTCCTGCTCTCCTACATGACCGCGCGTATCTCAACACGCGTGCCGTGGCCCAATCCGAGCGAGGTTTTCGCCCTGCGCATCGGCGGCTCCGACATTCCACTGATCCTTATCGCCATCATGACCTTCGTGCTGATCTCTAGCAGCGGAACGATGGCCATGGCGGTCAATTTCGGCTACCGCCGCGACCGCCGCAAGACGGCAGTCCTGATGCTCTTGACCGCAGCACTCGGCGCGACCTTCGTCGGCATGCAGGCCTTCGAATGGACCAAGCTGATCACCGAGGGCGTGCGGCCTTGGGGCAATCCCTGGGGCGCTGCACAGTTCGGCGCATCCTTTTTTATGATTACCGGCTTTCACGGCACGCATGTGACGATCGGGGTGATCTTCCTGATCATCGTGGCGCGAAAGGTCTGGCGCGGGGATTTCGATGTCGGACGGCCCGGCTTCTTCACCAGCCGGAGGGGGCGCTACGAGAACGTCGAAATCATGGGGCTCTACTGGCATTTCGTCGACCTGGTCTGGGTGTTCATTTTCGCATTTTTCTATCTTTGGTGAGAGGCAGGACATGGCTGAAGCAACCGCAAACGGCCTGGGACAACACGCACTGGACAGCGCCCATAGGCATGATGCGACGACGACCGGCGTTACCCCGGCGGAGGTTCATCAGGAGCACCCGATCAAGCTCTATCTGGTGGTGTGGGCGTGGCTGTTCATCCTCAGCACCTGCTCCTATCTGGTCGACTATTTCGGTCTCCATGGCTATCCCAGATGGTCGCTGATCCTGATCTTCATGATGCTCAAGGCCGGACTGATCGTCGCCATCTTCATGCACATGGCCTGGGAACGGCTGGCGCTGACATATGCGATCATCCTGCCGCCGGTGCTGGTGCTGGTGTTCGTGACGATGATGGTCTTCGAAGCGGACTACACGCTTCTCACCCGAATGGCGTTTTTCGGGGCCGGGCCCTGACATGCAATCCGGATCCACGCGGTCCGGTCCTGGAGCCTTGAAACAATCCACGGCTGGTCCATTTCTGTTGGTACTGGAGACGACAGGCGATGCCGGCGTTTCCACATGCGTCGCGAACACCAGCAAGGGGCGCCCAAGATGACCATCGCAAACAGATTGAAGGACTTCATCGATAGGAAAGGAATTTCCTACGACACCGTCGAGCATCACCGCACCGCGACAAGCAGACAATCCGCCATTGCGGCACATGTGCCCGGCAGCATAATGGCCAAATCGGTGGTCGTTCACCACGACCGTGGCTACGCGCTCGCCGTGGTTCCAAGCACGCACAGGATAGAACTCGCGACATTGCAGGATGTCATGGAGAAGCCTCTTGGGCTGGCGTCCGAAGACGAGGTGGTCTCGTTATTCGGCGATTGCGACGTCGGCGCTGTGCCGCCGATCGGCGCTGCCTATGATGTGCCGGTGGTTCTCGATGAAAGCCTCGGCGACGCTCCCGAAATCTATTTCGAGGGCGGCGACCACAAGACGCTTGTGCATGTGAGCGGCAAAGATTTCCGCGACCTGACAAAGGACGCGCGCCAGGCCCGTTTCAGCCACCCCGCCTATTGAAAGCTCTGCCTCACCCTGCCCGCACCGGCACTTTCGCCGGTGCGGGCAGAGTGCATTTTTTCAGCTCACGGTCTGGTCGCCGGCGGCGATTCCACAACTTTCCGGTAAACATGCCAGGTGGCATGGCCAAGGATCGGCAGCACGACTGCCAACCCGGCGAACACTGGCAGCGATCCGATGATCAGGGCGACGGCGACAATAAGGCCCCACACCGCCATCACGATCGGGTTGGCCAGGACAACGCGCACCGAGGTGTGGATGGCTTCGTAGGCGCCGACATCGCGGTCGAGCAACAACGGGAATGCGACGACCGTGGTGCACAACACAACCGCGGCGAACACGAAGCCGATGGCGTGACCCAGGATGATGAGCGTCCAGCCGCGTCCCGTGGCGAATATTTCACTGATGAAGCTGGACAGCGATTGCGGCGGCGCCGGGCCGAACAGGGTCTGGTAAAATATCTGGGCCGTCAAAAGCCAGGCGATGAAGATGGCAAGCAGCATGACGCCGACCGCTGCAATAGCCGGCAGCGCTGGAGAACTCCTGACCTCAAAGGCGTGTCTCCATGAGGCGTCGAGCCCGGCTTCCCGCCGCCGGCTGATCTCATAAAGGCCGATCGCCGCGAACGGACCAATCAGCGCAAAGCCGGACACAAGCGGAAACAGCAACGGCAGCGTGTTGTTGCCTGATGTCCAGACAGCAAGCACGACTCCGGCAATCGGATAGATCAGGCAGAGAAATACGATGTGCGACGGCTTGACCATGAAATCATCGACGCCACGCCTGAGCGCATCAAAAAGATCGGAGACGCCGATTTTTCGAATTCTCGTATGTTCCAGCGTCTCGCTGGCGCCTGCTATCACGTGAAAGCTTGCCATGACCATTCCTCCAGACCAGGTCCGGTAAGGTCGCGTTTTACGGTGCTGCCGTTCTGCATGATTGGCCCACGCAAACCGCGACCTGCACCATGATCAATATACTCTCATGCGGGGGACTTGTCGCGCTTTGTAGGAAGACCCGGGAGTAGGAGGTCCCGGGTAGCCCGACTAGGGTCAGGACCCATTAATTTGTTGAGTTGATCTCTGTTGGGTGATTCAAGGTGGCAGGAGGTGCCGCCTTGAGTGATTTGCTGATGTTGACGCCGGAGCA
>NZ_JAMYUV010000043.1:0-50212 GCF_040323405.1 Mesorhizobium sp. M0048
TGGCGGCTGTCAGGCCTGACAGTTTCTCGAATTCCGGATTGGCGTAGACCACGCGCTCTTCACCGGCAAGGTCCGAAACGGCTATGGCGATCGGCACCTGGTCAAGGAATTTCTTGAACTGTTCGCTTTCGAGTGCTGTTGCAAGGTCAGGTGTATCAAGCAGCTGCTCGACCGCCTGAGCCTTCTCTGAATCCGATGTCATTTGCGCGCCTGTTCTGTGCGGATGATATCAACAATGCGGCGCGCCTGCCATCGCCAAAACTGGAGCTGCATCTCACGTTTCGCATCATGCATCTGACAACAAGCCCTGCGTCGCATAACGGCCGCACGTCTGACATTGCGGCCGGCCGAAGCAGAGCGGCAAGGCCCGGCTGCAATCCTGGTGCCCTGAACGTTCAGGCGGGCCCTCGCTGCGTTGCCCATTAAAGTTCTGGTAACTCTCTCAAGTCGGGAGCCAAATGTTACTGGCTCGTCTTGTCCTCCAAAGGTAGCCTGATGTCGAGGCGAGACAGGCGAGACAAAGGAGAAGAACTAAATGGCCACCGTATTGAACGCCAAGGGTGTGCCACTCCCCTACAGCGGGTCCTCGGTAAAGTGGTATTCGGCGACGAATTCGGGCCCGCTACTTTATGGCAGCATCTACAACGACTCGATGTACGCCGACGGCGGCGTTGCCGTCACAATGTATGGCGGCAAGGGCGATGACATCTATTATCTGTATTCATCCAAAAACAAGGCGGTCGAGCTGCCCAACGAGGGTATCGATACCATCTCGACCTGGATGAGCTACAAGCTCCCGGCCAATTTCGAGAACCTGACGGTCACCGGGGACAAACACTTTGCTTTCGGAAACGAGCTAAGCAACATCATTACCGGCGGCTCCGGCCAACAGACGCTCGACAGCCTCCGGGGAGACGACGTTCTCAAGGGCGGGTCCGGGGCCGACATTTTTGTTGTGACCCCCGGGAATGGCAGTGACCTGATCCTCGACTTTGGCGCCGACGATACAGCGCGCGTCGGAAGCTACGGCTTCACCTCCTTCGAAGAAGTGCACGCCAACATGGTGCAAACTGGAGCGAACGTCCGACTCAACCTGTCCGAAAACGAGTTTCTCGTGTTCGCCAACAAGACCATCGACCAGTTCACCCCAGGCCAGTTCGATCTTGCCCTGGACAGGTCGCATCTGGAACTCACCTTTTCGGACGAGTTCAACACGCTGGACCTGTGGAATGGCTCGAGTGGCACCTGGGATTCGAACTTCTGGTGGGGTGCCCCGAATGGCAGCTCGCTCACGAGCAACAAGGAGCTTCAATGGTATATCGACACCAACTACGCTCCGACGCGTTCCGTTAACCCCTTCAGCATCGAGGATGGTGTTCTTACGATTACCGCCGCCCGGGCTCCCGCGGCTATCCAGCCCGACATAGACAATTACAAATACACGTCAGGTTTGCTGACGACCTATGAATCGTTCGCGCAGACCTACGGCTATTTCGAAATTCGGGCCGACATGCCCGAAAAGCAAGGTGTGTGGCCGGCCTTCTGGCTGCTGCCGGCAGACGGCTCCTGGCCACCGGAACTGGACGTCGTGGAGATGCTCGGCCAGGATCCAGGCAAGCTCATTATGACAAGCCACTCGAACGAGACGGGAACTCATACGACAGTGTCCTCGACGGCCTTTGCCGCCGATACGGGAGGGTTCCACACGTACGGGGTGCTGTGGACGGAAGACGAACTCGTCTGGTATTTCGATGATGTGGAAGTTGCCCGTGCCGCAACCCCTTCCGACATGCACGATCCCATGTATATGCTGGTCGATCTGGCAGTCGGTGGTCTCGCGGGGGCGCCTGCCGACGGGCTTGCGACACCTGCGGAGATGCAGATCGACTACATCCACGCCTACGCGCTGAACGATTGGCTTATCTAGGCGCGGCGCCTGACTGCGGCGGTATGTAGACGTTGTCATCGAGCCTGATTTCGGGCACGATCCTTGCGCGTGGGACCGAACTGAAACCGATGTGAAGGCGATGTCGTATTCCCATTCGTCCGAGCCGCCGCGAACAACGCTCGCTGCGGTTTTGGCCTCTTTCCGCCGCGCGATCGCTGGAATCGCCCTGATTAGCGGTGTCGTCAATGTTCTGGCGCTGACCGGCTCGTTCTTCATGCTGCAGGTCTATGATCGGGTCATACCCGGCCGCAGTGTGCCGACACTCATCGGACTTGCTGTGTTTGCCGGCACGCTTTTCGTCTTTCAGGGTGTTCTTGAACTAATCCGGTCGCGGCTGCTTGTACACATCGGCATGGCGCTGGACGCGCGGTTGAGCGGGCAAGTGTATACCGCCCTTATGCGTTTGCCGTTGCGCACCAAGCTCCCAGGCGACGGCCTTCAGTCTTTGCGGGATCTTGATCAGGTTCGTTCGTTTCTGTCGAGCACTGGTCCGACAGCGCTTTTCGACCTGCCCTGGATGCCGCTGTATTTGATAATTTGCTTCCTGTTCCATTTTTGGATCGGCATGACGGCGCTGGCCGGCGCCATCGTTCTCGCCAGCCTGACTCTGCTTGCCGAAGTTCGCACGAGGGAGCCGGCGAAGAGGGCAAACAGCCAGGCGGCGGCGCGCAATACGCTTGCGGAGGCGACGCGCCGCAATGCAGAGGCTCTGCAGGCGATGGGCTTTGGCGCGCGCATTGCCGAGCGCTGGGCAGGCGTCAACGCCGATTATCTCAACACGAACGCAACAGCCAGCGACCTGGCTGGGACGCTCGGGACGATCTCGAAGGTCCTGCGCATGATGCTGCAGTCGGGTATACTGGCGATCGGCGCCTATCTGGTCATTCATCAGGAAGCGACAGCCGGTATTATGATCGCCAGTTCGATTATGATGAGCCGGGCGCTCGCACCGGTCGAACTGGCTATCGCCCATTGGAAGGGCTTTGTCAGTGCTCGCCAGGCATGGACCCGGCTGAGCCAGCTTTTGGCCATGCTTCCCCAGACCGCCACGAGTGTCTCGCTGCCCGCGCCGGTATCTGCTCTTGCCGTCGAAAGCATCAGCGTCACGCCACCCGGCGAGCGGCGTGTGGTTGTGCAGGATGTCGGGTTCGCGCTGGAAAAGGGTGCCGGCCTCGGCGTCGTCGGACCGAGCGCGTCTGGAAAATCTTCACTTGTCCGGGCAATCGCCGGAATATGGCTCCCCATCCGGGGAACGGTCAGGCTCGATGGCGCGACCCTCGACCAATGGTCGCCGGAAGAGCTCGGCAACCACATCGGCTATCTGCCGCAGGATGTGCAGCTGTTTGATGGCACCATAGCCGAGAACATCGCGCGCTTCGAATCTCGCCCCCCGTCGGACAAGATACTGGCGGCTGCGCAAGCCGCCGGCGTTCACGATCTCGTCGTCCATCTGCCTGAAGGTTACGAAACTCGCATCGGCGAGGCTGGGGCGGCGCTTTCAGCGGGCCAGAGACAGCGAGTTGCACTCGCACGAGCCCTCTACGGCGACCCGTTCCTCGTGATTCTGGACGAGCCCAATTCCAACCTCGATGCAGAAGGGGAGGCCGCGCTGGCGGCGGCAATTGAAGAAGTGCGGGCGCGAGGCGGTATTGCTGTGGTGGTTGCGCATCGGCCGAGCGCGCTTGCAAGCCTGGATCAGGTCCTTGTCATGGCAAACGGCCGTGTCCAGGCGTTTGGGCCCAAGAATGAGGTCCTGGGGAAGGTAACCCGCCCGGGAGGCGTTCCTCTGAAGGTCGTCTCCGGCCCTGAGGAGGCGACACAGTGATGACGCAATACGCGGCGCCCGCGATCGATCGGACCATTCGCCGCTATCTGTTCGGTGGTGTCGCGGTGTGCGTGCTTCTGGTTGGTGGGGCGGGAAGCCTGGCCGCGGTCACGGAGCTTTCCGGAGCCGTCATTGCTTCGGGAAGGCTGGTCGTCGATTCCAGCGTTAAAAAGGTGCAGCATCCAACGGGTGGCGTCGTCGGTCAAATCCTCGTTCGAGAAGGCGATGCCGTGAAGGCGGGCCAGGTCTTGATCCGTCTCGATGAAACCGTCACCCGGGCGAATTTAGCCATCGTCATCAAGAGCCTGGACGAATTCGAGGCCCGGCTGGCCCGCCTCGAAGCCGAGCGCGATGGCAATGACGCCATCGCCTTCCCAGCTTCGCTGAGCTCGCGGCAGGGCGATCCTGAGATCCGGCGTGCGATGGGAGGCGAGCAATCCCTGTTCGAGTTTCGTCGCCAGGCACGCGCTGGCCAGAAGGCTCAGTTGGAAGAGCGCATTGCTCAGCTCAGCGAGGAGGTTTCCGGTCTGACCGAGCAAAGGGATGCTAAAAGCCAGGAAATCAAGCTGATCGGGCTTGAGCTCGACGGGCTGCGCAAGCTCTGGCACCGCAAGCTGGTTTCAATCGATCGCATAACGACACTTGAGCGTGATGCAGTCCGGCTTGAAGGCGAGCATGGCAAGCTGACTGCGGCAATCGCGCAATCGAAGGGTCATACGTCCGAAATCCGTTTGCAGATCATTCAGATCGACCAGGATTTGCGCAGCGAGGTGGCAACCGAACTCCGCGACGTCCAGGCAAAGCTCGCCGAGTTGGTTGAGCAAAAGGTCTCCGCCGAAGATCAACTCAGGCGTATCGATATACGCAGCCCGCAAACTGGCGTCGTCCATCAGCTTGGCGTGCATACGGTCGGCGGCGTTATATCTGCCGGAGAGCTCATCATGCAGATTGTCCCTGTGACAGACGACCTGACCGTGGAAGCGCGTGTGGCACCGCAAGACATCGATCAGCTGACACCAAGGCAGAGCGCAACCTTGCGGCTTTCGGCTTTCAACCAGCGGATAACGCCTGAGCTAAATGGTGTAGTCAGTGAGATCTCCCCCGATCTCAGCATCGATGAGCGAAGCGGCACGAGCTTCTATACCGTGCGGGTCACACTGCCGCGCACAGAGCTTACACGGCTGAAAGGCCTAACCTTGGCGCCCGGCATGCCTGTCGAGGTGTTCTTCTCGACCGGCAGCCGGACAATGCTGTCTTACCTCGTGAAACCTTTGGAAGATCAAATCCAGCGGGCATTCAGGGAGGAGTGAGTTCGCGCGCCGGCCTCGGCCATACGTGCCGACACTCTCGACCGCATGACCGCATGCGGAGCGGAAAGAGCAACGCATCGCTCCAGCGGAAGTTAAGCCCATCGGTCCCGTATGTTGAGACGGCTATTGCCAATGCGCCAATGCCGAACTCGTCATGGCACTCGTTGTGACCGGAGGCGCTCGCTTATGGGCTGTGCTGGAGTGCGCGTGAAGTATCCGCCGGCGCGCCGCTTCGTTGATTTCCCGGCCTTCTAGGAAGTCGTCAATCTGATCGTATGTGAGACCATATGCATCTTCGTCAGGCCGAAGCGGGACGAGGTTCTCCAGGTCGGCGGTCGGGATCTTCTCAACAAGTTCAGGCGGAGCGCCCAGATGCGCTGCCAAGGCGCGAACCCTGCGTTTGTTCAACCCGGAAAGAGGAAGAATGTCGGCGGCACCGTCACCGAACTTGGTGAAGAAACCCATCAAGGCCTCAGCCGCATGGTCGGTGCCGATGACCAGCCCGCGCGTGGCGCCGGCGAGCGTGAACTGGGCGATCATGCGTTGACGCGCCTTGATGTTGCCAAGCAAGAAATCCTCGCGGCCGGCATCGCCAAGCTCGACCCCAGCCAGCTTGATCGAATCCAGCATCGCGTCGGCAGCCGGCTTGATGTCGACCCGGTGCAATTCATCCGCCGCTATGGTGTCCAAGGCCCGCTGGGCATCATGCTCGTCCGCCTGGGTGCCGTACGGGAGACGAACGGCCAGGAATGTAGCGTCGTATCCTGTCATTCGCAGTTCCTCGACGGCGCGTTGAGCCAGAAGAGCGGCGGTGAGTGAATCCACTCCGCCGCTGATCCCCAGCACATAGGTGCTTAGGCCCGATGCACGCAGATAGGTGCTGAGAAAGTCCATGCGCCGGCGCGCTTCCAGCGCGACGTCGAAGCTCGCAGTGACGCCCAACGCTTCGATAATCATTTCCTGTTCTGTCATTCGCCGAGGTGCTCCCGATGTCACAACATTCTGTCCAGTCGAGCGGCCAGGAGGTCGGCGGTGGTCACTGTCTCGACCTGCATACCGTAGCGGCTCTCATAGATCGCCAGCATGGCATCGTGGGTCGAGTCAGCTCCGGAACATACCGCGTCAGCGACGATGATCACCCGGTAGCCGAAATCGATGGCTCCCATCACAGAGGCGAGCACGCAGACCTCCGTCTCCGCGCCCGACACGATCAGTGAATCAATTCCCGCAGACCGCAGGCGAGCATGCAGTGAACCGTGCCAAACGGACATGACAGGTTTGTCCTCCAACAAAGCGGGCGGCACGAAGCGCGCCAGTTCCGGAACAAGATCAATCAGCTGAGGATCAAGCCTATTACGGGTCATCGTCTCCCATTTTTGATAGTAGCGTCTCCAGGCGCCGCCTACGTCGTTAGGAGATCGAGGGGGAATAAACCGGGTGAATATCGTCCGCGCCGGGTCCAATTCGACGAGGGCGACGACATTGGGCAATACGCGCTCCATCCACGGCGTGTGCCATTGCGTCGGTTCGGCAAACATCCGTTGCATGTCGACACAGAGGTGAACCCAGCGCTCACGAAGCGGTCCAAACCGCAGGCCTTCGTCCAATTTCGTCAATGCCGGACCGCTTTCCTGGCAGTGCTCTGCGCCTCGGACTGTTCCAGACCAGCCACGATCTTTGCTTCCTTGCCATCCGTGGCTTGGCAGCAGGAGCGGAGCTGCCCCTAGGTTATCCTGTTTGGCGGTTCCCCCGCTCGACTCCTTTCGCCGCCCACACACAAAGAGATTTTGTTGATCGACGTGGTCATCCAATTCGACCATTTGTATTCCTCGCAGTCAATTGAGCTCGATCCAGGCCGGCGCATGGTCGCTTGGCTTCTCCCACCTGCGAAGCTCGACGTCCACGCCAGCATTGCGCAGCCGGTCGGAAAGGGAGGGGCTCACCAGGAGATGGTCCATTCGCAGGCCGGAACTCCGATCGTAGCCGCCACGGTAAGAGAAGTTCCAATAGGTGTAGATGCCCTTCTCCGGATGGATGCGCCGCACGGCATCCATCCAGCCAGCTTGGAGCATTTTGGCGTAGGCCCGCCTGCTCTGCGGGAAATAGACCGCATCGCCCAGCCATCGGCTCGGCACCACGGCGTCGATCGGGGTTGGAACGACGTTAAAGTCGCCGCAGAGAACACTTGGCACCCGGTCCTGGAGCAAGTGCTGGCCGTAGCTGATGAGACGATCGAACCAGCGCAGCTTGTAGTCGAACTTTGGGCCAGGCGCTGGATTGCCATTGGGCAGGTAAAGACAGCCCACGACGATCCCATCCACCTCGGCCTCGATATAGCGGCTGTGGGTATCGTCGGGATCCCCGGGCAGGCCGCGTCGACGTTCCATCGGCTCGATTCCGCGAGCGAGGATTGCAACACCGTTGTAGGATTTCTGACCGTGCCAGATCGCGCCGTAGCCCGCCTCCCTGATCGCGTCGGCAGGAAACTTGTCGTCTGACGTCTTCAATTCCTGCAGGCACACAATGTTGTAGTCAGTTTCGCCCAACCACCTCAGGAGCACAGGTAGTCGGCCGTTGATACCGTTCACATTAAAGGTGGCGATGCGGGTCATGTGAATGCCCTCTCATGACTACTGGCGGCAGTCGGCGCACAGGGCAACGTGGCCTATGCCCCTTCGCTGAACCTCGAGCTTTTGTCGCCAATTTCGCCGGCGTCCTGTGCGGCCCAGGCTCACTCCTTGCCCAGCTTATCTTCGGCCTTCTTGCGATTGTTGCCGAGCGACTTCACCGCCGATTTGAGGTCGGCTTTGCTAGCGCCGGTTTTGCTTTGCGTCGTAGTTCATGTCGTGGTCGTGCCCACCAGCGACCCTTTACCCGGTCCTGGTTGCGTCCACGCGTTGTGCCAGTGTTCGCCATTTCCATCTTCAACAATTGCCATTCCAGTTACCAGACAACGCGGCCGGACTCTTCCGGTTCAATCCGGCGACGCGCGTGGTGCCAGCTCCCCGGCAAGGGTATCGAATGAGCCCATGTATTCGGATCCGGCATGTCACTACCGCGGGGCGGCCTAGCGGCCCGAAGGCCTGGGAGGACTATTTCGACCTGGATGATCTTGCGCAGGACAGCCGTGCTCCTCTCGCTCAACACGTCACGCTCCGCTCGTTGTTTGCGTTCGCCCACGGCGCTGCATCACCTGGCGACGTGTAGGAAAGGGCCTTCGTCTGGGAGGTCGACGCGTACCCAAAAGGCCCACCATCTCCTAATTGGCGCCGTCACCTTCCCAACTGGAGACTTGAACATCAGAGATCTTCGTCCCGGAACTCCCAGGCCAGACGACCGTTTCGCTTTGTGTGATACAATGGAGGATATGTCATGGACTGGAATCGCGTCGAAGGAAATTGGAAGCAGGTCAAGGGTAAGATCAAGGAACAGTGGGGTAAACTTACCGATGATGATCTTGATCGCATCGCTGGCAATCGCGATCAGCTCGAAGGCAAGATCCAGGAACGATATGGTATCGAAAAGGACCGTGTTCGGCAGGATATTGACGACTGGTATGACCGGCAAGTCTGGTAGGATCACATTAGGCAGCCATTTACAAGAAGAGGCGCTGTTTACTTAACGGCGCTCATTGTTGCGCTGGCGGTTGCAAAGCCAGAGCCAGCTCGTGTTGAGACGGCCTGAGGTCTGACCGGCTGCCGTCGGGCCTCCCGTGATAATGTCATAGGCGCGAGCGTGGCCGATATTAAGTTCTCCGGGCGGCGGACCTGATGTCCGCTCAGCCGGCGCCTCCACGCTCCCCAGCCCCAAAGGGGCGCCGGCTAATCTCGGCCGCAGCAATTACCACTTGCACCGACAACATGCAGCCAAATCCAGAATCGACAGCAAGTAGCCCAGCAGCCTTCACCAACATCTTTTGGGCGTTCTCGTCGAAGTGGCTGGCCTCGCCTCGAAGGATTCGGCAGTCAGTGCCGGATCTTGGAGTCTCAAACGAACTCTCTCGACTCAGCATTTCATTGACGTGGCGTTAGCCGCGGCTTCCGCGCACCCCTGTGCGCCGCCAGCAATGTCGCGTAGACATGCCTGCCCGCATCCGCCGCGACGTGAGATCCTCATGCGAATACGGTCTCGTGCCCTCTTCTTTTTGCTCGGCCTCGCCTCCGCCGGCCTGTCGCCCGCCCGAGCCGCGGCGGGCGATTGCGGCGATGCCGCCGCCCTGGTGCAGCAGGCCTATCCCAAGGCCCGAAAGAGCGCCGACGGCACCTCGTTCACGCTTGAACCTCATACTAGCATCACCTCAACGCTCCAGGAGAGCGAAGCGCCATTTGGCCTGGTCTGCAAGATATGGCCAGCCCATGACGACCTGCTGTTGGTCGCGGTGCCGCTGATCGACACCGCAAACGCCGACCACCTACATGTCGGCGATATCGAGCTTCTGGTCGTCGACAGGAAGAGCCTGCGGGTGCGCCAGCGCCTGCTCCAGCCCGGTCTGATGACCGATAACGCGATTGTCATCGAGGAGGTGGAATTCGACACCGGCCGTTATGCACTGGCCCCCAGTGTCACCGCATTCGGCCTGCGCATCGAAATGGCAAACCATTCGCAGGCTACTCCCTTCACTGAAACCGACCTGCGGCTCTATGCCGTCGCCAGCGATGCGCTGCGCTTGGTGCTCGACGGCCTCGTGGTGGCCGGCTCTGGCGGCGATAGCGATGCCAGTTGCGCCGGATCCTTTCATTCCAGCCAGGTCAGCCTGGCGATGAGTCCGGCGCGCCACCACGGCTATCGTGACATCATTGCGGTCGAGCGGTCGAATACCGACAATCCCTCCCCCGACCAGAATGGCGAATGCCAGTCCCATCCCGGCAAGCCTGTGAAGCGGACCTACCGGCTGCGCTATGACGGCAGCCGCTACGCGGTTCTCGCGGCACTCAAGGTGATGGGGTTGTGACGCCGCCGCACACGTCCTTGCCTTGGTTCGTCAAGGTGATCAATTCCAGTTGAAAGGGTATCGACCGTTAATTCTCTCGTGGTAGGAGGCGCTCAAGGGGGCTCTTCCCAAAGGAGCTGATGATTTGTGGTGGTCAAGATTCAAAAGGGGTTTTGCAGGAACGTGGGACGACAGACTTGACGGGCTATTCTCCGCAAAGGTCGACTACGCCGGAAAATCCATTCTCGATGTTGGCTGCAATATGGGTGTTGTCGCCTATGAGATATCCAAGCTGAAACCCAGTTCGATCCATGGGATCGACATTGCCAAGCCGCATATCGAGACTGCAAAGATGTTGTTGAGCGGCTCCCCGGTACATGCCCGGTTCGATCGCCTGAATCTTGGCAGCCGGCGCCTCGGCAATATCCTTCTACCGAAATACGATATCGTCCTGCTGCTGGCCGTCTATCAGCACATGCAGCGCAACATCGGCCCAGGCAAGGCGCGAAGGGTGCTTTCCAATATTGTGAGGCGCACCTCAAACGTCGTTGCCCGCGTTCCACCTGGAACGGATGGCGAATTCATCGAAACGCTTTCTGACGAGGGGTTCCAGGTCAAGAGCACTCACACATCGCCCCTTGGTAGTCATGTGCTCGTGCTTGAGAAACCTGCCTTCGGAAATCCGCAGCCATAGAGATTTCGCATCGCCAGTGGCAATCTGCCCCACTAACATCCCATGTGTCAGCAGCGGCATAGACCCGCTGCTGGCTGCAACTCAGCGCGTTGGGCGCCGATTCGCCGGGAGAGCAGCTCGCGGCTGGACTTCGCGTCAATGCCGTTGACGTTTGAGGGTCGCGGCTGCGGTGTTATCTGCCACTGCCTTGACAGACAGAATGCCCCCGTTGGCGTAGGTGACTGGCCGCCATGGCGAGAACATCGCCGTCCCGCCTGGGGTCAGCGCGCCGCCGGTGTCGAAAAATTCAGCCATGTGCGCTATCAGCTCGCAGGCGCCCGTCCAGCGCTCTGGCTCAGGGCGCCGGGCGAGTGAACAGGGTTCGGAATAGCTCCTCAGCACGCCGCAGTCCTTCATCCGTCAGAACCACTGACTTCGCCTTGTTTGCCGGATTCGCGATCAGCCCCTTCTCGTGCAAGCGATCCAGGGCATTCCAATCCAACCCCTTCCAGGCGCGCCTCTCTTCATGCAGCGTCAGCCAAAGCAGGCCCATAACGGCATCGTCGATCTTGTCGGTGTCGATCTCCATGCAAGCAGTTTAACACGCGAAAGCGCCGCTGCCACGATCCACACCTTAGGGTTATTTCTCGCGCAACGGTTCGACCGAAAATAAATGTTTCACCTAGGCGTCGCATGCGCGACGGCGTCATTTGGGGGGACGAGCCAGGATGGGATCCGAGTTCATCATGGTGGCTAACGGCCGTGGCAGCCCTTGCCGCTGGCAATGAAATGCGGATTGGCGAAATCCTCGTCGTCGCTCCGGTTGCGCTGCAGGCGAGCGGCTGACCGTCCAGCGTACGGGTCATGCCGCCGGCAGCGCGCAGTACCGCGTCACCCGCCGCAGGGTCCCATTCCATAGTGCGGCCGAAGCGCGGATACGTTTGCGGGACGCTTTCTTTTCCGACGTGCTCTCTCCAGCCGCAGAAGTCTCAATCTTGCCAGACGTGAATTTTTGACCCCTGAGCGGTTATCGCGGAGCGCATTCGGGCCACAGCCGACTTTGCGACATCCCCTTCACCGATTCACTGCCGTCTCGCGCCAGAAAGCGAAATCCTCTGTGAGAGCCGGGGCTTAGCACCAACTGCTCAAGGTCGGTCCGACGCTGCAGGGCTGACGTGTTTTCATCGAGCCAAGACTGACTCTGGTACCGTGCCGGGAATGAGCTATAGTTCACATACTAAGACGGCCGGGCGCTTGGACAATGGCTGGACTGGGTGAACAGATTGCGCGTCAGCAGCGCACCATGGGACCGCTCCTGGTGGCGGCAGTGGTCATCGGCCTTATCGGTCTGCCCGTCGCAGCCTGGCTCGACCTCCGAGACCTGTCGGAACGGATGCTGCGCAGGCAAGCCAGCGAAATCAGCCGGATCATCGACGAAATGCGCGGATTCTACGGCAGCGACGTCGTGGGACGCGTGCTGCAGGCAGACGGCGCCGTGACTGCGACGCACAACTACCGGGACGTGCCCGGTGCGATCCCTATTCCAGCAACCCTCTCGATCGAACTCGGCAAGCGCATTAGCGCTCACGACGGGTCGGTCAAATATCGGTTCGTCTCGGATCTGCCTTTCAAAGGTCGCGCGCCCCACCAGCTCGATGCGTTCGAGCGGAATGCAATCTTGGCTTTGCGCGCCAACCCGAAGGAGCCGATCATCGAAGTCTCGGGCTCACTGTTTGACCGGCAGGTCCGCGCCGCGGCCCCTGTCATAATGGGACAAGTGTGCGTGACATGCCATAACTCACACCCGGATAGCCCCAAGACGGACTGGAAGGTAGGGGATGTCCGAGGGATCCAGGAGATATCAGTCAATCAGCCTATTGCTGCGAATGTGCTGACCTTCAAGTATCTGCTCCTATATTTCGGTTTCGCGGCGGCGGCGGGCCTGACGTTCATTCTCCTGCAGCGTCGGCAGTCGGCGTTGATTCAGGGCATCAACAAGGAGCTTTCGGAGGCAAACGACTTCCTGGCCGCGATCTCATTGAAGATCGCCAAATACCTTTCGCCTCAAATTTACAAAAGCATCTTCAGTGGCCAGAAGGACGTCACCATCGCGACCGAGCGCAAGAAGCTCACGATCTTTTTCTCCGACGTCAAGGATTTCACCGCGATCGTGGAACGGCTCCAGCCCGAGGACTTGACGCTTCTCCTCAACGAGTACTTCACCGAGATGTCGACGATCGCGCTCAAACACGGCGGCACCGTCGACAAGTTCATCGGCGACGCACTTCTTGTGTTCTTCGGAGACCCCGAGACGCAAGGCATCGAGGAAGACGCAAGGGCCTGCTTGCGCATGGCTGTCGACATGCAGCGTCGGCTGGAGCAGTTGAACAGGGTGTGGCATGACCGCGGAGTTGAACGGCCCTTCCGAGCTCGCATGGGCATCAACACAGGCTATTGCAATGTCGGGAACTTCGGTTCCGATGATCGGATGGACTACACGATCATTGGAGCCGAGGCGAACTTGGCGGCCCGTCTGCAGTCGATTGCCGAGCCCGGCGGCATCTGCCTCAGCTATGAGACTTACGCGCTCGTGCGCGACCTTGTCCGGGCGCGTCCATTAGCACCGATTGCGATGAAGGGGATCAGCCGGGAGGTTGTCCCCTACGAAGTCGAGGGCCTCCTAGGTGAGCTCGCCCAGCGTCCTCAGGTCATCAGCGAGCACGCGACTGGCCTCGACTTGTTCCTCGATGTTGAGGCAATCGACGAGAACGGGGTCGAGCGGGCGAAGAAACGACTTTCGGAGGCGCTCCTGGCCTTATCCATCCGAACCAAGCCCGCCGCATTTTAGGTTCTTGAACGTGATGCAATCTGGACCGTGGAACGGGCAACCTACTTTCTGTTCGGTGACAGTCGGCTAACCCGTAGGACTAATGGGGAGCGCGACAAACCAGTAAGCGACGCTTGTGCTCTGCGTCGCGAGACTGTGGCACTCACGCCGCCTCGATGTCGGTCTGCGGAAAGTCGGCGCCTTTGAACATTAATGGCTGGTCAAAATGCCGGGCACAAGCATAGGCGAAACAGTCACCAAAGTTTAACCGCGCCGGGTGCCGGCCCTTGCCGAAGCGATCGAAAGCCTCGAGCGCGAGGCGAGCCGTATTCGGCGGCACCGCGACCATGTCAATCTCCATCAATGAGAGATAGCTTTCGACGGCCTCAGCCGCCTCGCTGATTGCCAAGTCCAAGACTCTCGCGACCGCGATTGCAGCCTCCCATACCGCAAGTGGCGAGGTCAGCCGCTTTCTGGTCTGCTGCATGCGTGCAAGGAGTTCGCGCGCATCATCCTCGTTGGTCATCAGCGCCGTCAGAGCCGAGGCGTCGATGAACATCAGTCATTCTCGTACAGGCTGTCGCGAAACGCCTTGTCGGCGGGCTTGCCCTGATCGGGCTTGCCCCGGGCTCGCAGATCACGACAGAACCTGACGCCGATCTCCACCAGGGACGGTCTAGCCTGTTCGCGCTCAAGCTCATGCGTGAGCGCGGCATGGACGGCCTCTGTCAGACCAGTCCTCTTAAGCGCGGCGACCCGGCGGGCCAGCGCGTCGGTCTCGGGATTCTTGATGTGGAACGCCATCACTCGCTCGTATAGCCGTTCAAGTGTACCGGTATATAGCAATTTGGATACACCGTGTGAAGGCTCCGCCAGCAGCGACCGGACGCGAAGCGAATCGGCCACGCCAGGCTGGATAGGGATCGTCCCATTGTGCTTACAGATCTCGAGCAATATCTGAGGTAACTTCCATAAATCAGTTGTAGCACTCGCACTTTCGTACGGGTCTGGAAACTGCGCAGTCATCGTCTAGGCAGGCCCAGCAGCTTGCCGCTGGCGATAAAATGCGGGTTGGCGAAATCCTCGTCGTCGCTCTGGTTGCGCTTGCCGTAGGCGAGCGGCTCACCATCCAGCGTGCGCGTCATGCCGCCGGCGGCGCGTAGCACCGCATCACCCGCGGCTGTATCCCACTCCATGGTGCGGCCGAAGCGCGGATAGATGTCCGCCTCGGCGCTGGCGAGGAGGCAGAATTTCAGCGACGACCCGATCGAGACGATCTCGGCCGCGCCAAGCGCGCGGATATAGGCATCGGTTTCCGGCGTGTTGTGGGACCGGCTGGCAACGACGGTCAGCGGCACCATACCGGCCCTCGCCGAAATCGGCTGGCGATCGACGATCTCATAATCGTCATTGATCTCGATCGCTTCCGCTTTGCCCGGCCGGCCGGAAAAGAAGCGGCCGGTGCAAGGCGCGAAGACAACGCCGATCTCCGGCACGCCATTGCGAACCAGCGCGATATTGACGGTGAAATCGGTCCGCCTGTTGACGAACTCCTTGGTGCCGTCGAGCGGATCGATCAGGAAAAAGGCGTCGCCGAGATCCAGCGCCATGATGCCGGCAGAGGCTTCCTCCTCTGCCACGCACGGAATCTTGGGAAATGCGGCACGCAGCCCGGCAAGGATGATTTTCTCGCTCTCGCGATCCGCCTCCGTCACTGGCGAACTGTCCGATTTGCTGTCGACCGCACAGCCGGCACGAAAGACGCGCATCACCTCGCGCCCTGCCGCCAAGGCAAGGTGCTCGAAGACGGCGAGCATCGCTTCGTCGTTAGATACCGCCGCCGCTGTCATATTGGTCTTCGGCAATGTCCCGCTCGTTCAGCCAGTGTTCCAGGGCGTCCACCATCTCCTCGGCCGATCTGCCGAGTGTTTTGAGATGAATTTCGGGTCTTTCCGGCACCTCATACGGTGAATCGACACCCGTGAAATTCTTGATCTCGCCGTTCAACGCCCGCGCATAGAGGCCCTTCGGATCGCGCCTGGCGCATTCCTCGAAGGGTGTGTCGACAAACACCTCGACGAATTCGCCGTCGGCCATCAGTTCGCGCGCCATGCGCCGCTCTGCGCTGAACGGCGAAATGAACGACACGATGACGATCAACCCGGCGTCGGCCATCAGGCGCGCCACTTCGGCGACGCGGCGAATGTTCTCGACCCGATCGGCGTCCGTGAAGCCGAGATCGCGGTTGAGGCCGTGACGAACGTTGTCGCCATCCAGAATGTATGTATGGCGGCCAGTGGCGAACAGCTTCTTCTCGAACAGATTGGCGATGGTCGACTTGCCCGAGCCCGAAAGCCCGGTAAACCAGAACACCGCCGGCCGCTGGTTCTTCATATCGGCACGGGCGCGCTTGCCGACATCGAGCGACTGCCAATGGATGTTTTCGGCGCGACGCAGCGAATGCAGGATCATGCCGGCACCGACCGTGGCATTGGTGATGCGGTCGATCAGGATGAAGGCGCCAGTGGTGCGGTTCTCGGCAAACGGGTCGAAGGCGATCGGCGACCGCGTCGAGATGTTGCAGATGCCGACTTCGTTCATTTCAAGCGACTTGGCCGCCTCATGGGCAAAGTCGTTGACGTTGACCCGGTACTTCAGGTCGGTGATGGTGGCGCTGGTCTGGTCAGTTTCGGTGCGCAGGATGTAGGAGCGGCCGGGCAGCAGCGCGTGTTCGTCGAACCAGACGATGTTGGCGGCGAACTGGTCGGCGACCTGCGGCCGCGCTGCCGGTGATACCAGCATATTGCCGCGAGAGACCTCGACCTCGTCGTCGAGGACAAGGGTGATGGCCTGGCCGGCGATAGCCTGCTGAAGGTCGCCGCCATGCGAGACGATGCGCCTGACACGGGAGGACTTGCCGGATTTGGCGACGACCACCTCGTCGCCCGGCGCTACCGATCCGGAGGCGATGGTACCGGCGAAACCGCGAAAATCGAGGTTGGGACGGTTCACATATTGGACGGGAAACCGGAATGGCAATTCGACCGCGGCCTCATCGACCGACACGGTTTCGAGATGTTCGATCAGCGTCGGGCCGGAATACCAATCCGTCCTATCGGAACGGCCGGTAACGTTGTCGCCGTAGCGGGCCGACATAGGAATGGGCACGATTGTCTGGAAGCCAAGCTCACGTGAGAATTGCGCGTAATCCGCGACGATCTGTTTAAAAACCGCCTCGTCGAAGCCGACAAGATCGATCTTGTTGACTGCGAGCACGATGTGGCGGATGCCCAGCAGCGAGGCAATGATCGAATGCCGCCTGGTCTGACGCAATACGCCCTGGCGGGCATCGATCAGCACGATGGCGAGATCGGCGGTCGATGCACCCGTCGCCATGTTACGCGTGTATTGTTCGTGCCCGGGCGTGTCGGCGACGATGAACTTCCGCTTTGGCGTGGCGAAGAAGCGATAGGCGACGTCGATGGTGATGCCTTGCTCGCGCTCGGCCTCGAGGCCGTCGACCAGCAGCGCGAAGTCGACGTCGTCGCCGGTGGTGCCGTGCTTGCGCGAATCGCGCTCGAGGGTCGCCAGCTGGTCCTCGAAAATCTGCTTGGTGTCGGAAAGCAGGCGCCCGATCAGCGTCGACTTGCCGTCGTCGACTGAGCCGCAGGTCAGGAAGCGCAGCAGCGACTTTCGTTCCTGCGCCGCCAGATAGTCGCGGACGCCGTCGGTTGGGGCGAGGCTCTTGGCCATGATGTGGCGCATGCTCAGAAATACCCCTCGCGCTTCTTCTTTTCCATCGAGCCGGCTTCGTCGCGGTCGATCAGGCGACCTTGCCGCTCGGACGTGCGTGCGGTGAGCATTTCGCCGACTATCGCCTCCAGAGTGTCGGCGTCCGAGTCGATCGCGCCGGTCAGCGGATAGCAGCCGAGCGTGCGGAACCGCACCATCCGGTTCTCCACTGTTTCGCCGGGCCGCAGCTGCATGCGCTCATCATCCCTAAGGATAAGCATGCCATCACGTTCGACGACCGGCCGCTCCTTGGCCAAATACAGCGGCACGATCGGGATGTCTTCCTGGAGAATGTACTGCCAGATGTCGAGCTCGGTCCAGTTCGACAACGGGAACACCCGGATCGATTCACCGGCAGCGATGCGGGTGTTGAAAATCTTCCACATCTCCGGCCGCTGGTTCTTCGGATCCCAGACATGCTGGGCGTTGCGGAAAGAGAAGATGCGCTCCTTGGCGCGCGACTTCTCCTCATCGCGTCGCGCGCCGCCGAAGGCAGCGTCAAAACCGTATTTGTCGAGCGCCTGCCGCAGCGCCACCGTCTTCATCACATGCGTGTGGGTATTGGAGCCATGGTCGAACGGGTTGATGTTGTCGCGCACGCCATCTTCATTGACATGGACCAGGAGGTCGAAGCCGAGCTTTTGCTGCATCTGGTCGCGAAAGGCGATCATTTCGCGGAATTTCCAGGTCGTGTCGACATGGAGAAAGGGAAAGGGTGGCTTGGCCGGATAAAACGCCTTCATAGCCAGGTGCATGAGCACGGACGAATCCTTGCCGACCGAATAGAGCATGACCGGCTTGGCAAAGGCCGCGGCCACCTCGCGAAAAATATGGATGGATTCGGCCTCAAGCCGCTGAAGGTGCGTAAGCGCGATGTTCATGGACTATAAACTTCTCACATGCCGTCCGCGCAAGAGCTTGCATCATCAACAGGCGCATTTTTCAGCCGCCCGATTCAAACTGCACTTCTGGACAATCTATTCTCGTGCCGGCGTTCTAGCAGATCGTTCCGGTCCAGAACAATGCAAGACAGGCTTGCAGCCGAATGGTTCGGGAATGAATTTTCCATACAGCAGGCCCATTCGGGAAATTTCTGCTCAGCGACCAATTGGACGTGGGAGAGGCAGGAAAATATTGCCTGAGCCTCGGAAGCCGAGAGCCGGCTCGCCTGAAAGCCGCCGCCTCGTTAAGACGACGCCAGCGTAGCGAGGAGGCCCTTAGGATGAATTTCCGATGGGGACAAGTAGCTTGTCACCGTTGTGGTCGATCTCGATCATTTCGCTCTTGCGGCTGAAGCGCTCCGCAAATCCTTTGTGAAAGATGATGGCGTTCATATAGGCAAAGGTCATCGCCAGCGCCTCGGTTCGCAGCGGATAGTCGACCAGCGAATGAATGAGAAGAAAAGATACCGAGAGGAATGCCGCCTTCTGAAGGGGGTCACGGCGAACCCTGGCCAGTGCAGCCAGAAGCAATACGAAATAACCTGCCATCAGCAGCATGGCCGGAACTCCTCCTTCGAAAGCTATTTCGAGGTAGTCATTGTGGGCATGATTGACGAATTTCTGGAAAATCATGCTCTCCCGTTCGTATATCTGGTACGCTTTCTGAAAACTCCCAAATCCGACACCTGTCGCCCAATTGTCCTTTATCCCTTCGATTGTTGTTCGAGCGAATTCTCCTCGCCCGAAAGCCGGATCGATTGCGTCGGCGTCGATTTTGGTCCAAACGCCGATCGTGTAGATCGAAAGCCCGACAAAAATCAGGAGAACGCTGAACCCGCTCACCTTTGAACGAGCTGAGAGAAAGATGACGGACAATACTGTGATCGCCAACCCTATCAGAACACCGGCACGCGAACCGGCTGCCAAAAGCAGCAGCAAAAGAGTAATCAATCCAAGGGACCCGGACAAAAGGCGCCCGCGGAAGAGCCCGTAGTAAACGACGAAAGGGATCGACACAAACAGCAAAGCCGCGAAATGATTTCGATTGGCGAAAAGCCCGGCATTGATCGTAAAAGGCAACAGGCCCTCGATTGCGATGTCGTCCGAGAGAGAATATTGAATGGTCCCCGCCAAACCATTGCAGATCACACCGATGAAGAAAAACGGCAGGAGCGCACTTACCTGTTCAGCACGCAAACGCAATACGGCCAAAAAAAACGCTGCAGCGGCCAGAAGAAAAAGCAGACATTCCACTGTACGGCCGACCCCAACGCTGATGAAGCGAAATCGGCTATCGCCGACCCAAGGGTCTCCGAGGAGCAGCTCCGGCCGTAATCCGTTGAATATGGCCGTCGGTAGTGGGATGATTTGCAAAACTGCAAACGCCACGGCGGAGAGCAGCAGCCACAGAATAGGCCGGGGGGTACTCTGGCCGGGAGTTTGCGAAAAAACGGCCGCAGCCGATACAATTGCCGCAATCTCGATCAGAGTGTCCGTGTAGAGGCCGCTCGCAGTACCACCGCCAATCAACAGCGATACAAACAAGACCGTGCCGAGGAGATATTTATCCCATTCCGACGGCCGGGTGTTCAAGATGGAAGTCTCTCAATGCTCAATTTGTGCATTACCAATGTACCGACATAGCGAAATCGCCAGCTCTCGGCAATGGCTGCAGTCTCAAGTCTCAACAGTTGCATCCGACATGTGTCCGGACCAATCGTAAAATACCGACTCATAGTCTGCCGATTGAATGTACCTTCGGGAATATTGAAGCGAGCGATTTCACCATCTGGACATCGAAGCGACCAGAACAGTTCCTTCGGAAGCTTGAGGTTTCTAGCAGACGCGCTCAGAGAAATCTTGTAGGATCCAGGAGGCAGCTCGATATACTGCTGAAGGGCAGAGTTCTTCACCGGCGTGTTCAAGAAGCGGATTGTCGCCCCGCCCTCGCCTTCCACCGCCCCTTGGGATCTCTCAAACGTTACTTCCAGGCCAGACTGGTCACGGACCTGCCAATCGAAGAGCCTGCCGCCGGATATCGGTTCGAACGTGCTGTTGAAGATGTAACCGCCCAACTTCCGCTCGTCGTCCGACAACGTGAAAAGGAACAGCCGATACGCCTGTTGATACTCGCTCTGACGAAAATAGCCGTTAATAACTATGGATAACTCGCCCAGTTTCGGCGGTGCGCTTGATTTGTGAAGATCGAGCAGCAGCTGATTCGCGTATTCCAACCCGGTAGGATCATTGGCCAGAGCGACGAAGAGGCTGGATCTCCAAGGCGTCTCCGCAGTGATAGCTGCCAGCATGGCCTGATATCCATCGGGGTTCGACAGAACCGCCGTGAGCCCTTCTGCGATCGCGGGAAATTGGTCTGGCCACCGCCGCAGCAATATATCGATCTCGCCGACGGCCTTTGACAAATCACCTGTCTCTGTAGAGTGGCCAATCGACCTCTGGAGCGCATGGATCTCTGTTTTGGACAGCTTGCGAGCCTGATTGAACAGCTCATAAGCATCCTCTTTTGCACCTTGTCGGTATTTGATCTCACCGATCAGGCTGTAGAGACGTGCGTCGACTAGATTGAAACGAAGCGCGTCCCTGGCCCGGGCAAGCAAAGCCTCGTAATCCGGGGATTTGCTGGTATTGTTCAGATCATCTGTAATTTCGCTTATCAGTGCATCGACGTTCAGCGGATCCAGCACAAGAGAAACGGCTGGCGTCTCCGTTTCAAGAAACCGACTTAGCCCGATCGACGAAGCCGCCAACACCAGAACGGATGCGACGAACCAAACGCTTGAACGCCGGAGATGCTGCATAAGGGGGCTGGTCTGCGCCATCATCCACTTTGCCCTCAATCTTCGTTATATTCTCGCCATAGCTGTAGTATTGACTATTCATGTATTTATAAGCGTAGTTGTAGTCGAACTTGTTCACCGCAAATTTTGACATTGCGGCTCCAACCACATTGGCGCCAGCGGCTCGCATGCGCTTTAACGCCGCCTTCGCCGATTTGCGTGTGACTTGGTTTGTCGAAACAACCATCAATGTACCTTCGGCCAGCCGGCTGAGGATGGGCGCATCCGAGAGGCCCACAATCGGCGGCGCGTCGATTATGACAAGATCGAAGCGCTTGCCGAGATTGGTTACGATCAGAGCCATTTTCGGCGAAGAGAGCAGATCCGCCGGATTTGGCGGTATTGTTCCAGAGGTCAAAACGGTGACGTTGGGATACTTAGTCGCCCTGAAAATGCTCGGCAGATCCTCTTTGCGTACCGTGTTCGTCAGCAGATTACTCAGGCCGATTGCGTTGTCGAGACCAAAGAGGCGGTGAAGATTCGGTTTTCGAAGGTCGCCGTCGACAATGAGAACTCTTGCACCAAGTGCTGCAAAATCCTGCCCAAGCTTGAACGAAGTGGTCGACTTACCCTCAGAGGGCTCGGAACTTGTAACGAGCAGCGACCGCGGTGCTCCTTCGGCCCCGGAGAATTGCAGCGACGTCCGAAGCGAGCGGTAGGCTTCCGAAAGCCCAGATTTCTGATCGGCGATGCTGGCTACGAGTTCACGGTCGTCAACAAGCGGCAAGATGCCGAGCATCGACAGCCCAAGTTCCTTTTCAATCTGTTCAGGGTTCGTAAAGGTGTTATTCAACAACTCTATTATGTAAACAATCGACGTAGCCAACGCAAGGAAAATAAACAGTGCGACAGCAAGATTGACGCTAAGGCGTGGAGAGTAAGGGTGATCCGGAAGCGCTGCGAAATCAACAATAGCTGCGCTCTGAGTCTTCAATTCTGAGCTGACACCAACCTCGTTTAGCTTTGCAATAAGATTGTCATATTGCGACCGGTTTGAATCAACCTCGCGCTTGAGGATTGTGTATTTGATGTTCTTATCGTTGAATACAACCTGCTGCTTTTCCATTTCAGCAAGTTTGCTCCTGAGGTCAGCTTCCTTGTTCTGGGCCTCCTGATACTTCAAGCGCAACGAATCTGTAATGGCTAGGACGCCGTTATTGTAAAGCCGCTGCAACTCTTTTATCTGCGACTGGAGCTGCTGCATTTCGGGAAAGCCTGGCTTCAAGATCCCGAGCTTCTGTTGATACTGGCTGGTCAAATCCGCCAGCTTTTCGCTCAGTTTCTGTAAACCTTCGCTTTCCAGGACGGGCGCCAAGCTCGATCCGCGGCCTTTATCTATCTGATCTACCACGCGCCCTGCATCAAGGCGGTCCTGAATGGCTGTCGCAAGCGCCGTATTCATCGCCTCAATATTCGAGCCTATCAGCGACTTGTCGTCGCCGGTTATCGTAATGCCAGCATCCTTAGCGTAGGCGACCAGTTCTTCTTCCGATTTCTGAAGCTTCTGCTTTACTTGCAAAACCTGTTCCTGGATGAATTGCCGCGCTAGGTCGGAAGTTTCGCTGGTCTGATCAAGACGCTGATCGATGAAGCTTTGTGCGACCTGGTTAGCAACGTCGCTTGCGTATTTCGGATTCTGATCGATAAAAGTGATCGATAGCAAGCTTGTGTTGGTGACTAGGTTGACCGTGAGGTCATCCAGAATGCGCTCAATCGCGATCTCCTCACGTTCTTCCGGCGTCTTCTGTTCAATAGAAGGGGACTTGGAGATCCCGAAGGCGCGATAGAAGATATTAGAGAGCGAGAAGCTAGGCGTCGGGAAAAGGAAGTCCGGTCTTTCGCTCAGGCCCAACTGAAACACGACGCGCTGAGCCAAAGCGCGACTTTTGAGCTTTTCACGGGCGGTGAGAAAGGCCCGCACGTCCGCATTTTCAGAGACCACCTCGATGTCCTGGAAGACCTTGGCCGAAGGGACCAGCACTTCCAATTGTGTTGTCGCCCGGTATTTAGGTGTCTGCATCATCGTGACAATGACCCCGGCGACAAGCGCGGCTGCCACCATCATTACGAACAGCCACCGATACTGGACGACGTAGAAGAACAGCTTAAGCGGATTAAAGCCCTGTTCCTGCTCCGAATAGTCGCGGCCATAAGGGCTATAGTTTTGCCCACCGTCATAATACAGGTCGGCGGACAAGGCCTGGCCATGTCCCGGGCCTGCGATTTGATGCTGTCTGTTACGATCGAGCATGGTGCGTCGTAATCCTAGGTTTTTGCATGCATTCCGACAAATTCCGGCGGCTGCGATTCATAGTCCCGGGATCACCGCAATTCGGGCCGCGCTTGAGGCGACACCGAGGGCATCCTTGAGATTGTTCATCGCAATTTTCGATTTCGAGGCGAAGACCACGATCTTGTCGCCACCATAGATGCGTGGATTGCGGCTCTTGCCACCACGAATCTCCTCGACGTTGTAATTAGCAACCAAAGTGTTTGCGCCGATATTGCGATATACAAAGACCTTTTTTGCATCCCCAACGGTATTGAACCCTCCGGCAAGGGCGATCGCATCAATGAGAGAAGAATTGCTCGAGACCGGATAGATGCCGGCCTTATTGACTTCGCCATCGACAGTTATGCGTTGTCCGATGGACTCCTTTACGAAAATCGTGACGTCAGGAGACTGCAGGTATTTGGCGCCGTAGGTGGTCTCGATCTCCTGCTCCAATTGACGAACGGTCTTCCCTGCCGCGGTAATCGTACCAATGAGCGGAAGGGAAATCTGGCCAGCAGAGTCGACTTGAACCGTCCGGTTCAAGTTGTCGACCTGAAACACGTTCACCTCAAGGACATCGTTTGGAGACAGGGGCTGCTCGCTGCCGTTCTGGGTGTTTTGCGGTGCAGGCAGATCCTTCACTACCTTCAGAGCGCCGCCACCCGAAAGTGGCGCCGATGACGACGTCAATTGCAGCGCATCGACCGAACTCGAAGAAGTAGGTGTCGTCGACGAGGTGCTCGTGCATGCCGACATTGCAAGCGAAGCTAGCAAGGCGAGTATCGTGCTTATGGAGCTTTTTGCCAAATGAAAAATGCCCATCATGCTGTCCCACCCTTGAAGAGGCGGCCCAATCCTCCAAAACGGCCAGCGCTACCAGCGGTTTGGTTTTTCGGACGTTCTTTTCCGATCGGCTCGATGGGCCGGTTCGCCAAAATCTCGCCTGGACGTGTCAACACCATGTTGCGGGCCTCGTCTTCCCCACATCGCTTGGCAGCAGCAGCAACCGCCTGTGAAAGCCCAGGACGCCGGCGTGTAGCGCTATGAGTGTCCGACGCGATGATATCCACCCTGCCCTCATCAATCAGCTTTTCCGAATAATAAAGCGCTGTGCGTCCAAAAGCACCAACAATCGAGTCTGCGGTAAGCTGGATAAGGCAGCCGACTGCATTCAACCTCTCGATAACGTCGTAATTCGTTTTGATCCAAGTCAAACGCTCAGGATGAGTAAGAATCGGAATGAAGCCAGCATTTATCAGGCGCAAGGCAAAATCCTCCATTCGTGGAGGCAGAACATGATGCGGCGGTTCGAACAGAAAATATCGGGACCGGTTTAAGGTCGGCACACTGCCGGCCGTCAGCTGTTCTGGAAGATCCGGTGCTATGTGAACGTCGGCACCGACGTAAAGAGCAAGCGGGATGGCGGCGCTACGCAGCGCCTGCTGCAGTTCTTGAACCGCCCGGACAATGTTTGATGTTCCGTTCTCGTAAACGCCCGGCGTCACGTGCGGCGTGCACGCCATGTGAGTAGTTCCGTCGGCCACCGCCAGTCGAGCCATTTCCAGCGATTCGGCAAAACTGGGCGAGCCGTCATCAAGGCCGGGCAAAATATGGGAATGCAGATCGATCATGGGCGTTTGTGACTGCAACGAAGCAACGCGGCGACGTCATCCCCAAAAAATATAAATGCGTCACCCGCAAAACAGCGAATAACGCGCTTGTCAAGTTCATGCGATACGATGGATGCCAAGTCGCGGCTAATGGCGGCCAGAATGATAGTCATCGTGCAGGCCGACGATCAGCGCCGCATCGGCGGCGCTAGCTGCGCCTGATGTATCCCGCGCTACATACATGCCGCCCTCCAGAGGATTGACTTTGATCATCGCGTTAGTCGGCGACGTATCCGAAACTTGCACCAACCCACAGCAGCAAGCGAAGAAATTGCAATTCAGCCATGCAACCTAGATCGACCGGCATTCCAGCCCTCATCCGCCATGTTCGCCAGCCTCAGACATCCGCATGTCGCCTTGGCTTAGGCGATCCGACCGATGCGGCAGTCGCGATACCAGCATACACGCCAAGCTCGCTTTTGTCGCCAACAACAGACACAGCAGAAGCGCCACACGCCTCTGCTGCCGTTGCCTTATTTACTACGCGGTCAACTTAGTCGCTAACGGCGTGGCCGTGATCTTTGTCCGCCGTTGCAGCCAGAACACCAGCCCCAAGAGCCATGCCGCCAAAAATAAAGAGCGGCGTGTTGTTGTTTGTGTTAGAATTGCCCGTCTGGGCGGTCTTCTCAGAACCCAGGACATTGAGGCAAATCTTGTTCTCGACACGCGAAATATCGAGCGTCGAATTCGCCGGGACACTCACATTGCAGCCACCGACCTGAACCGAAGCCGAGCCCTTGGCACCAACCACGACACGGCTGCCGAAATCAAGCGCGCCGCCCGCTTGCGCCGGACCATAGCCAGCCACCTGCGAGATCATTACATCGCCATTGACGCGACCGAGCGATCCAATCGGATTTACGCCGTCATAGGCGGTTGCACAGGTGCACGACCCGTCCTGCGCGAAAGACGACACCGGGGCGAAGCCGGCCAACACAACAACTCCGGCCAACGCACTTTTCACAACTAAGTTCATCCGCATCAATCCTTCTGTCCCACGTTACCTGAGGCCACCCCCCAACCGCCAAGCTACTCATCAGCGCGTACCAGCTTTCGGCGCCAATTCCAACCCATTTCGCACATGCGATATAATTTTTGGTTTCGGTGTGGTTGATAGAACACACCGTTAGTATGTCGTAAGAGTCTAGTATGTCGTAAGAGTCGTCTTTACGGTCGGCTAAGAGCAGGGTACCGGTCGGGCCGACCTCCCATTCCTTGTGACCATGCCACCATCGCCCCGACGCCTTGGAAGATGTCGTCCGCCTGGCCTTTCGTCCGAGGCAGGAGCTACGAGCCTAGCACGTAGTATCGCGCCCGCCTGCTGCGGCTCTCCTCACACGATCGCCAGGATCGCAGTCGCAGCCTGCCCAGAGCAGCTGCCAATCAAACGAAGCGCCGCGACGGCTTTCGATTTAACGGCCTGGCATTTTGCGTTTCTTCTCGGCTAGTAGCGCTTCATGTTTGACGACTTCCTCTTCCGTAAACCTGAACCCTACGACGGCAGCCGGGTTTCCAACGACAATTGCATATGAAGGCACGTCCTTTGTAACAACTGCAGCGGCACCTACTACCGCGCCCCTCCCTATTCGAATGCCCGACAGCAGAGTTGCGCCAAAACCAACCCAAACGTCATCCTCAATTTGAATCGCGTCCTTGGCCGACGCTAGTTTACCGTCGTCCTCATACACCCACGGCGCGTCTACTATATGGCTGCCAAGAAATCGCATATCATGATCTTTACGACCTACGATCCCCACGAAGCTTGAGATCAGGACCCCATCTCCGATCTGACCGTCACACGCAATCCAGCAGTATGAACCAATGCTGACGTTCCGTCCGATTACAAGTCGTTTTGGAGAAGCTATGTAACAACCTCTTGCAACCTTAAAACCTGGTCCGACCTCAACGTTGCGCCTCACTGCCAGCACGCGGTACAATTGCCGAACGGCCGCACGCACAACACGAATCAATATTCTCACAGCCTCCGATCCCGAACAATTCGTTTCAGAATTCCGGCTTTCGTGGTTATCGTGCTAAGCCAAGCTTCGCGTGAGCGCGCTAAGCAATCAATCGCCCAATAGTCCACACAAATATCCGATGGAAGGTCGAAATCAAATCGTGCTGGTGGGTTCTTTTTATAAAGATATCTCAGCACGTTCGATCGAGTAGAGTGAGTGCCCTCTGAAAATCCTGAATTCGCGACCAACGCTCGCGGCGGGAAAACTGAGACTCCACCCTTCATAAATACATAGTAATTCCACACTAGAAACCAGCTATCTAAACGTCCTTGCGCTGTAAAACGTAGCAACGCAGTATAGTCCCTGTATCCAGACAGATTAAATGTCTCTCGGAAGGAGATCGACGAAATATCTTCAGGGCGAATAGATAGGTCAATATCGAAATCCTGCCATGCGCGTCGCCAGGTTGCCCACCCCCACGGGTGTGCGCTTGGCAGCATTAGCGCACGGTCGTGAGCCGCAATGCGCTTCGAAAGCGGGATGTATCCACAGACACTGTACACGCGTGGCGACGATGCATACTTCTCCAAGGCAGCGTTAAAGTAGACAAGCATGTCCTCCGATGCAATCAGGTCGTCCTCTAAAACAATGACGGCGTCATGCTCGGCCAACATCTCTCTTACACCAGAATAGATCGATTTGCGAAGACCATGGTTCGTCTCCCTCTTTACCACAGTCAGATTTGGATGATTCACCTCTGATAGGAACCGTATTACATCCCTCACCTTTTGACCATCCGCAGTAGTTCTTGGACCATCCACGTATATCCGCACAGGAGAAGCCAGAAAATGTCTGCACTTCTCAAGTGACGCAATCAAGCCGCGCAACCGATCCGGTCGATTGTAAGCGAAAATCGCAATCGCAGCAAACTTCACAATAGATAATTCTTGCATTAATTGGGCCCAGTCGGTCTAATGAGGACTGTTAACGCTTCTGCATAGCCACAACGCATAAACTTCAAATTACGTATCTCAAATCGGCACATTAGTTGCGGGCCTTCTAGCACTGATGACGAAACCCGAACAGAAGATGCGCCAATCCAGCATCGCGCAAAGATTCTCGAACAAAGCGACGGTAAGATAAGCAGGCAAAAAGAAAGCGAAATAGTCGCTGGCTCTGTAAAAAGAGCGTACGTCAACCTTCTCGAAACCTTGGTGGCGAAACAACTTTGTCATGTCTGACGGAGAGCAGTGATTGAAAAAGGCCGGATAACCTGTTACGCTGACTGCCGCGGGCCGAAGGTGCGGGATAAGCCATTTTTGTATCACGGGTCCTACGATGCGCAACGCTACCGAATAGGGGTGCCACTTCGACGGAATGTAGTGGTGCATCACGCCCCCTGGTCGCAGGGCCAAAAACATCGACCGAGCAGCCGCCTTGTTGTCTGGTACATGCTCCATCAAAGTGATCGAAATAAGCATATCCACTTCGACGTCGACAGATTGCTCGATCGACTGGACGATAAATTGGTCGTAGATCCTATAACAGTCGGGTTTTTCCTCGATGTCGAGACCAATATAGGCAAAACTGGTGCTTCGCTTTAGAAGTGGTCTGTCTATCCCGCCGACCTCGAGGACGGCCGACGGTTTTAGGCGCTCAATATCGTCGATGATGCGCCTCTCAAGCTCCGCCTTATAGGACGGCGCGCCGAAAATCGCAGGAAAGCGGCGTTCGAGCCATGCTGCCGCGTTCCTGTTCCAAGCAATAAACGTTTTGAGAATCACTGCCCCCTCTTGCTGCCATCAAGTTTTAGACCGAAGGATCGAAAAATGATCTCCATCATACGATAATTGCAGCCTGTGCAAGCCCGCGATGAGTCAGTTGGCTCGCTGGCCTTCTCGTATCAACTGCTTCCTAACGTGCTTCACGAACACATCAGGAAGCGAGGCGCCGTCACGAAAACTCGCTTCTCGGCTCGGATCGTCGTTTACCACAACGATGGCCTGGTTTGGATAGACGATCCGCGGAACCTGTCCAAAAAAGGCAGCCCACAGATTGAAATTAGAGCCAGCTCCGATGATCGCACTAGCCTCAGCCATCTCCAGCATGTGAGTGACCGATTCCGCGTCATTCGCCCGGCGCACGTCCGGGACGCGAAGCAGCGGAGCAAGCTCCGTATCATCTCCGTCAGAAAACACACGGGCTGGCATGTTCGTGCCCACGGCCTCTCGAAGGGCGGCAAGGCTGTCGCAATACCATTCGATCGGGAGCCGCTGATTGTGAGTCTTTGCGGCCACCCGATTGACGTCGAAACGAGAAAAGTCGCCAAGGCGTACATGGATAGCCACAAAAGGGGCGGCAGCGGCTTCCGGTAGGTACTTTTTGCGTGTGATTCTGCGGAACGCGTCGTATAAAACTGGACCGTAGCCGCTAACCTCATGGAAATGCTTCTCGAAGTTTGACGTTACGGTATTCTTGAAAATAACGACTGTGTCCCTGCCGCCAAGCTCCGTGGACGCAGCTATATCTGCCGAAATTTTGCGTGCGCTGGCTAGGAGTACGGTGCGCCATGGCTCGCCTACATAGCCTTCATTGGTAAAAAGCTTGAAATATTCGCGCCTGTCCCGCTCTCGGCGCAAATAGGGGCCAAGCCGCGGGCGGAGCCAGCGCGGCCCGAGCATCCGCGCATTATTGTTCCGACACCATACCTCACAGCGGGCCCAAGCGAGCATGCTGTGGCCAAGTCCAAAGCGGCCAATATCGGGAAATCCGTAGAGATTTGCCATGAATGTATGCCTACTGTAATGCGGAAAACTGGGTCGATGTTCGGCAGGTGGTTCGCATCAGCGCAGGCCAGCCGCCTACCATGACTATGGTCCCGATAGCGGTAGCCACCATGCGAGTCGAGTTGGATTGCTTAGAATGCGCGAGGAATACGAGGCTCATATCTTTTCCCCGTTCTCTGCTGCCTGCAAGCTGATCATTTTTGTCGCACGATCAGCCAGCACCAGATGAATAGCATAGGTGAGAGCCGTCGCCAGCGCATACCACACCATCACGGTAGATGGATTCTGCGCCCCTACCCAACCAAGCCCGCCGAAGACGCACAATGTGAAAAGGAACCTTCCCACCTCCCAGGCGAACTGGAGGGATTGGCGATCCACTACGACAAGAGCCATGGTTAATGCGGTCGCGACAAAACGTACGTACGCTATCGGCAATCCAATAGCGCAGAGCCTACCAGCCATCGCCCAATCGGAACCAAAGAGCAGCGGAACGAGGCTAGGCGAAAGGATCATCCCAAGCACTGTAGGCAAAAGCCCGATCGCAACAAGTTGCAGGAGCGAACGGCGAAACGCCCCATTCAACCCTCTCTTATCCGTCCGATAAAGCGTCGAGAATTCGCCTGTAAAGACCTGCGAAACCGCAGCCGCGATAACACCAACTGGCATCAGAAGAAACCGCTCAAGGAGGGCGTACTGCCCTGCGACTTCCAAGTTGAACAGTGCAAGGAAGGCGAATGATGGGACCGCGCCGCTAAGTGAAGACAAAAGGGTCCCGGGAAAGGTGAGGAGACCATATTTCTGGAAACGAATGGCCGTGAATCTCATCTCTGAAAAAGAGAGCCGAGAGACGAGAATTCGCCAGAGGTTGCCACTCTCTAGCAAGATACTAACGGCCCCGAAAAACCTGCCGAACACATCCGCCACAACTAGACCGACACCGATGAAAGGAAGAAAGGCAAACCCGAGCGCGCCAAATGAAAAGCCCACCGATTGCAAGATTTTGGAGCGTGCGCTTAGACCATAGTTGCGATCGCGAATCGGCAAGAAGGTGAGCATTTGATAAATGCCCGCAACTGCCATGGCGAGGGGTAGAAAAAACAGAATATTGTGCAGTGACGGTATGGGATTCGGCATCAACAAATCGGCCGCACCAGCGACAAGAAAGGCGCCTACGCTCGTCAAGACGCAGAGCCGAAATGTTAATTTTAACAGGTTTTCAAAAACCCTTCCCGGCCGCGCGCCGAGAAGTGCGACTTCGTAGCGAAATGCAACAAACATCACTGCCACATTCAGCATCGAGGCATAGATCTGATACCGACCGAACGCTTCAGCATCATAGAGACGGGTTAAGATTGGAAGAACGGCAACCGCTATGATCTGTGCTATCACCGATCCCGACAAGACAGTCAGGATGCTTCCTAACATTGTAAATTGCCAGATAGCGAATTGACAACAGTTTCCGCCTGTTGTTGGCGCCCACGGCCCCTCAGACGCAAAACAGCAGGGCGAAGCAAACTCGTCAGGACCCGACTAGGCGACCGAACAAATCCTAGGTCCAATGTACTGGGAGCAGCACGACTTATGCGTCGAGCGCTCATTTCGCCATTCTTTTGCGAACGCCGATGAACTGATCGTTCAGGACGCCATGGATCCACTCGGGCGCAGGCAAAACGTCTTCCAATTTCTGCATTACCTCGGACTTCCGCGGCCATCCCGGCTCTACGCCAAACAGCCGAAAGTCATCTACGACAACCGCGCAGAAGTGGTCCAAATTTACCTGGATAAGATCAAGCTCTTTCAGCACCGGCTCTGGCTCGTCACCCTGACCGGTCATGCCTCCGCTGAAATGACCATCTAGAAAGATAAGGGCATTGTTCACGCGCGCAGCTATTTCGGGCAGGAGTTTGGCTCCGTCACCGAACAGCAATTCCACATTTCTCCGTCCTTCGCAGCGCTTCTTGGCATGATGGTATAGTGCCTCGTCAATTTCGACTGAGATCACTTTCTCGAAGAGATAAGATATTCGTTTTGTGGTGACGCCTTTATAGGAGCCGATTTCCACCGCGGTTGTGGCTCCAGTCATATCCCTGCATGTTTTCATATTGTGCAACTTCGTCAATGAATGCGGGACAAATTGGCGGTTGCGCAGCTTCGCAAGGAAGTCGAGGGCGTAGCCTCCGATCGGCTCCAAAATGCTCTTTGGGTCATTCATTGTCAGCGTTCTGCCGGTTCGAGGGTTGTTGGATCTTTGTATGCACGAGCGTTCATGGACTGCGAGACTCGCCCGTATACGTCTGGGAGACAATGCGCTAGGCGTCGCGCTCTAAGGCTTGGGCATTCCAAAATTGTCCGAGTTTGCGCAACGGTTTGGCGACGAGCGCGTAGTCGAGAGGACCTGATCCGAGCCACTGGCGGCGTGAACGCAGCGCTTCCAGGTTGTGTCCAATATGCGAGGCGAGGCTTCGCGTGCTCGCTCCGCCTACCATCATGTCCACCAAGACGTGGTCGGTGGTGATGGATTCGAATCCATGGAGTTCGACCGCTCTCAGCATCCAATCGTAATCTGATGCCACCTTGAAGGTGACGTCGAACGTGCCGACCGCATCCGCCACTTTCCGCCTGACGTAGAACGTCGGATGGGCCGGCATCCAACCAATCCGAAAACCTTTGGCCGGTCTTGGAGCAGCACGCCAGCATCGTACGATCCTCTTGTTGAAGTGATTTTCAACAAAGTTCAGATTGCCATGCAAAATGTCGGCCTTATCCAACCCCACGGAAATTCGCCCCAGCACAGTGCGGTCATGGAAACAATCGTCGGAATTCAGCACGCCAACCCCATCTCCGGTATATAGGCGCAGCCCCTTGTTGAGCGCATCATACATCCCGCCGTCTGGCTCGCTGACCAGCCGGACCTGGTCCTGTGGGTAAGACCGGACGATCGCCAGCGTCTCGTCCGACGAATTGCCGTCGATGATCACCAGTTCCTTGTCGTCATGGTCTTGGGCAAAGAAGCTGTCAATCGTATGCCTGATTGTCGCTGCGGAGTTCCAACAGACGGTCAAGACCGAGATTTTCATGTCGACCCGGCCCAGCGCCGCTTACTGTGCCGCCACGGGAACGCGATCCTCGTCGAGGCGCCGATGTTCGGATTCCCGCCTTACCGTTTCGAGGTCGGACTGGACCATTTCCTGGATCATTGTCGCCAGCGACGTTGTTGCCTTCCACCCGAGAGCGCGCTCCGCTTTCGTAGCGTCGCCGATCAGAAGCTCAACTTCGGTCGGTCTGAAATAGCGCGGATCCACCTCGACCAGAACAGCGCCCGATTTTGCGTCGATGCCTTTTTCTTCAATGCCGGAACCGACCCATTGGATTTCGGTGCCGACTTCGTTGAACGCAAGCTCGACAAAGCGGCGGACCGAGTTCTTGACCCCAGTTGCAAGGACATAATCGTCGGGCACCTCATGCTGAAGAATTCTCCACATGCCTTCGACATAGTCGCGGGCATGGCCCCAGTCGCGTTCAGCCGACAGATTGCCGAGATAGAGTTTGTCCTGAAGGCCGAGGCTTATCGCGGCGGCCGCGCGCGTGATCTTGCGGGTGACGAACGTCTCGCCGCGCATCGGACTCTCGTGATTGAACAGGATGCCGTTGGATGCATGGATGTCGTAGGCTTCGCGGTAATTCACTGTGATCCAGTAGGCATAAATCTTTGCCGCCGCATAGGGTGACCGGGGATAGAAAGGCGTCGTCTCCCGTTGCGGGATCTCCTGCACTTTGCCGTAGAGCTCGGACGTCGATGCTTGATAGAAACGCGTCTTTTTTGTCAGGCCAAGCAGCCGGATCGCCTCGAGCAGGCGCAACGTGCCGATCGCGTCGGCATTCGCCGTGTATTCCGCGGTCTCGAAGCTCACCTGGACATGCGATTGTGCGGCGAGATTATAAATCTCGTCTGGCTGCACTTCCTGGACGATGCGGATGAGGTTGGTGGCGTCGGTCATATCGCCATAGTGCAGCGACAGCCTTACGTCCTTTTCGTGGGGATCCTGGTAGAGATTGTCGATGCGACCGGTGTTGAACGACGACGACCGCCGCTTGATACCATGGACATTGTAGCCCTTTGCCAAAAGAAGTTCCGCCAGATAGGCGCCATCCTGGCCGGTAATGCCGGTAATGAGTGCGGTTTTTCTAGTCATTGTGCTTCTCCGGGGTCGGTAAGACGATATTCTCAACGCTGATCAGCGTAGCTTTGCACATTACAAAATACCCACTTCAAAAACTGAAGATGTGAGGCTTGCGAGCGGCGGCTTGGTTACTTCGACTACCGATCTTTGTCGCACTGTCAACGTGCGCCAAAGCCCGTCAGCATGGTTCGGATGGTACGAAACACGATCAGCACGTCGAGCCAAGGGGAGAAATTCTTGATATAGTAGAAGTCGTAGTGAAGCTTTTCCAAGACATCGTCAACAGCCGCGACGTGGCCTTGGTTGACTTGCGCCCATCCGGTAATGCCAGGCCGCACGATGTGCCGGTATCGATAGAATGGCAACTCCGCCTCGTACCATTTCGAGAGCACGAGCGCTTCCGGCCGCGGACCGATCCAGCTCATCTCGCCGCGCAGGATGTTGAAGGCCTGCGGCAACTCGTCGATCCTGGATTTTCTCAAGAACTGCCCCAAACGGGTGATGCGTGCGTCGCCGGCCTTCGTAATGGCCGCTTCCTTCTCGTCGACAGCTATGTCCCTGAGCTTCATCGTTCGAAACTTGTAGACCTCATAGGGATGGCCTCTATAGCCCATTCGCTTCTGTCTAAATAGCGCCGGTCCAGGCGAATCGATCTTTACAGCGATCGCCACGAACAACAGCAATGGCGAGAAAACAACAAGCACGAATAATGCAGAGGCCCAGTCTATCGCCTGCTTTATTTTTAGGTAAGCGTGGTTTGGATTCAAAGAGCCGAGAGTGTTTTCAGAAAGATGCTCGATCTCTACCCGGCCTGTGAGCGATTCGCTGATTTGCTTGACATGATAGACCGGCGTTCCCGAGAGCGCGCGGTCGGCAATATACCGCTCCCACTCATCTGAAAGGTCGGCTCGAAGATCCGCCACCACGCCGGTCGCGTACTCGACGACCGTGTCGGGCGAATGAATCCTGTGCCAGTGAACACCTGGTATGCTCTCCAGCCTGTTGACGCCTCCGCCAGGAATTATCGCCAGCCGGTGTGCATCGAGCCGCCGCGTGGCCAAGCTCAAACCAAAATACCACAATGTCGATTGAATGAAGCTCGCCGCGGCCTGGAACCGACTGTAATCGAATCTGAAGAAGAAGATCGTCGCGAACACCAGACCGTAGGTCAGGGCGAAGGTTGGCAGGATGTACCCAGCCGCCGCAACGCCCGGGAAATTGCCGATGCGCTTATAAAAGAAATAACCTGTCGTGTGCGCGATAAGCGCCGCAAAGATCGTAACCTGCAGGTTTGGTGACCGGATTACGTCCTGATCGAACGACAGGCGGATCAGCGCTGGCAGCAGAATCGCAAAGGTCAATCCACCGAGCAGCTGAAAGCGCATCCGGAGCAGCAGATGCCGTTTGTTGGGTAAATGGATGGTGGTGGCGATCAATTTGAATCCCGCGAATCGGGCTCTCTTGAAAGTTGGACGTTCACCTGACAACATGCCGCTCTCGGCCGATGCTGGAATAAGCTATCCCTTCCCTGACGACGTCCTCGCCGCGATAGACATTTCGAAGGTCGACCATTATCGGCGTCACCATGAGTGCACGGAGCCGCTTCAGATCCAGCGATCGAAACGCATTCCACTCGGTGACGATGACGATCGCATGCGAGCCATCGGCGACTGCGTAGGCGCTTTCCCCAAATTCAATTCCCTCGATCATCTTGCGAGCCTGCTCCATGCCGACCGGATCATAGGCCTTGATCGAAGCGCCCGCGTCCTTGAGCGCTTGAATGATGGCCAATGAGGGGGCGTCGCGCATGTCGTCGGTGTTCGGCTTGAACGTCAGGCCAAGGATGCCGATGGCCTTGCCGCGCACAGAGCCGCCGCAGGCCTCGACCACCTTGCGCGCCATCGCCCGTTTGCGCTGGTCGTTTATCGAGACCGTCGTTTCAATCAGCCGCACGGGGCTTGCCGCGTCCTGCGCGGTCTTGACCAGTGCCAGCGTATCTTTCGGGAAACAGGAACCGCCATAGCCCGGCCCGGCATGAAGGAACTTTGCGCCGATGCGGTTGTCCATGCCGATGCCGCGCGCGACATCCTGCACATCGGCTCCCAACCGTTCGCAGAGATCGGCAATTTCGTTGATGAACGTGATCTTCATGGCCAGAAACGCATTACCGGCATATTTGGTAAGCTCAGCCGTACGCCGGCTCGTGTAGAAGATCGGCGCGACATTCAGCGAGAGCGGGCGGTAGATATCGCCCATGACGGCTTTGGCCCGTTCGGCATCGGTGCCGACAATGATGCGGTCGGGCCGCTTGAAGTCCTCGATCGCCGATCCTTCGCGAAGAAATTCCGGATTGGAGACCACCGCAAAATCGGCGGTGGGATTTTGCTCGCGGATGATCCGTTCCACCTCATCGCCGGTCCCGACGGGAACGGTCGATTTCGTCACCACGACCGTAAACCCCTTGAGCGCGCGACCAACTTCGGCGGCCGCGTCATAGACGAAGGACAGGTCGGCATGGCCATCGCCACGCCGTGATGGCGTGCCTACGGCAATGAAGACGACATCCGATTGAGAAACAGCATCCGCCAGATTGTCGTCGAAACGCAAGCGGCCTTGCGCGGTGTTCGTGGTGACGAGATCGTCGAGCCCTGGCTCATAGATCGGTATCTTGCCGAGTTTGAGCAGGGCAAGCTTTTCCGCATCACGATCGACGCAGCAGACCTGATGGCCAAAGTCGGCGAAGCAGGCGCCCGAGACGAGCCCTACATAGCCGGCACCAATCATTGTTATTCGCATACCGCGTATCCTCAATCAGCGCCGACGAGACGATCTCGCCAGACAGCGCCTGGTCCCACCGAAGAACGGCTACCGCACTCCCGGGTGAAACCCGAGAGCCGATCCGACAACAATTTACTTCACCTCGCCGCACCTTGATGCTGCGATTTATGCGATTGCGACGAGATCCCTGGTATCAAGATCGACAGGTATCTCGCCATTCATGATGGCAACCAGAACCCGAGCCCTTCCGGCTGGATCGAGCCGGTCAAGGCGACCGATCATTTCCACGAAAGGGCCGGAAAGGATCCGAACCGAAGCGCCGGCGGAGAGGCCGCCGCTGAAATCGAGCAGGCCATGCCTGCGGGTCAATGCAATGAAGCGCTCTACCAGACCGGAGGGGACAGGCAAAGGCCGGTCGCCCTGCATGACGAGGGAGCGCACACCGAACGTTCCATTAATCGAGCGCCAACGTTGCAACGCGACGTCAAGGGCGATGAACATGTAACCGGGGAAATAAGCCGCAACTCGTGTTTCGAGCCGTCTGGCATGACGCACGGTTTTCTCGCAGCGAGGCACAAACGGCTGGAATCCCTGGATCCGGAGATGCCGCTCGGCAACGTGCTCCTTTCCGGGAAAGACGCTGGCCGCATACCAGCGAGTTGCCGGCGCGGCGGTCGGCTCAGGCGACGGGATTGTTGCCTTGCTCGTTCTTTTTTCCGCGCTACTCACGTGTCTCCCTTCGGCGGTCGGCGGCATGATCTCAGGTCAACGGTTACGACAGTGTGTGGATACCAGCAAGCAACCAAGCCACTAGAGTCAAGGCGGTTGGGTTAAGGATTTCCTACACATTGTCCATAAATTTAGCTCTGCCTAAATAATCATCGAGCCGCTTTCTTTTTCAGCTGGCTGAGATGCTATGTCGAGCAATTTATTTCCATACGTAAGTGCGTGGTTACGCTGGTCGTGACGAATCGCCCATTGGTGGTACTTAGTCTGTCGACTTGAAGCTAATGTGACGGAAGGCGTCGCGCACAAGCCTGCCGCCAGCGACAAAGATCCTGCACGGCCACACCAAGTACGGCGAAAACCATTCGGCAGATTTTCGCGCAGAACGGGTCACCATCGAGTCATGGGGGTTCAGGCAATAACATGGCGACAGCGATGCAACGTGCAGGTCCGTTTTTGACTTAAGTTCCGCTCGACCGGCTTCACGAACGCTTCAGCAGCGACCAGACAGCCGGCACCAGGCTCGCGGCCAGCGCAACCTTGATCAGATCACCGACGATAAAGGGCACCACTCCGAACTGCCAGGATTTTTCCGGGCCGATCAACAGCGCCAGCCAGGCAAAGCCCATTGCCATCATGACGATCTCGGCCACAAGCATCGCATTGAAGAGCTTGATAGGATGGCGATCCCAGCCACGGTCGGCAGCCCAGCCGACGATCGCGGCCATGACGACGAAGCCGGCTAGATAACCGCCGGTCGAACCCATCATGTAAGCAATGCCGATGCCTTTTTCCGGCGTGCTCTGGAAGACCGGAAAGCCCATCGCGCCCTCAGCCATGTAGAGAAGCAGCGTTGCGACGCCGAGGCGCATGCCGAAGGAGGCAGCGATCAGCAAGACGGCGAGCGTCTGCATCGAGATATCGACCGGACCGAGTATGACCTTGGTCTTGGCCGACAAGACCAGCAGCAGCGTTCCGGCGATCGCCAGCAGAAGCTTTCCCGCCAGGCGGGCCGCGCCCTTTTCGGGCAAAGCGAGAGAAATGAGCGGACGCATCGTCGTTGCAATTGCCATGGTCTTCCCCGTTCCGGATTGCCGCCGAACGCGGCCTTGCGTTTTCCTATATTGGCTTCCGTGCTATGCGGCAATCGGTTTTGCCCTCGCCCCAAAAAAGGTCGTGACGTTCGCATGGCGCTGAAATTCGAAACACGCTTCGATCCGGCCTACGGCCAGGGCGTAGCCGTTGCGCCTGACGTACTTCGGATCACCGCTAGGAACCCAAGCCCGTTCACCTTTCACGGAACCAACAGCTATATCGTCGGACGCGAGACGCTGGCGGTGATCGATCCCGGACCGGATGACGAGGCACATCTTGGAACACTGCTGGAAGCGATCGGGACCAGGCCGGTCAGCCATATCTTCGTCAGCCACACGCATCGCGACCATTCGCCGCTGGCGGCGCGGCTGAAGCAGCACACTGGTGCGGCGGTTCTGGGGGAAGGCCGGCATCGTCCGGCGCGGCCGTTGCGTACCGGCGAGATAAGTCCGCTCGATGCCAGCGCGGACAACGACTTTGCTCCTGACATCGCGCTGCCGGACGATATGGTGATCGACGGCGACGGCTGGGCGATCCGGACGGTGCTGACGCCCGGCCATACCGCCAATCATGCAGCCTTCGCGCTGGAGGGAACCGGCGTCCTTTTCTCGGCCGACCACGTCATGGCGTGGGCAACCACGATCGTCGCGCCGCCGGACGGCGCGATGGCGGACTACATGACATCGCTCGACCGGCTGATCGAACGCGACGACCGGCTGCTGCTGCCCGGCCATGGCGGGCCGGTGACCGAGCCGCGCAACTTCATGCGCGGATTGAAAACGCATCGCAAAATGCGCGAACGGGCAATTCTGGAGCGGATCAACAGCGGCGATCGGGCAATCAAGGACATGGTGGAGGTGATCTATCGAGACACCGACCCGCGCCTGCATGGCGCAGCCGGCCTGTCGGTGCTTGCCCATCTGGAAGACCTGGTGGCGCGCGGCCTGGTCCACACCCATGGCGCGCGGCTATCGACGGCATCTATTCGCCAGCAAAGTAGTTCTCCCGATATCATTCCGCCGGCGCGACGCCCACCTGGCCGGCGACTTCCTGGTCGAGTTCGGCAAGGAAATCGGTGATGCGCGCTGCATTATCGCCAAGATCGTGGCGGCCGTAACGCGAGGCCGAGCGCATATCGACGATGACCGCATCGCCGTCATCGGTCACGCGGATGGCGACATCGGCGGGAAGGCCAAGCAGCCAGCTCTTGGCCAGCGCATCGACCGTCACGTCGCTTTGCCCTGCTGCGTCGGGAAATGGCGCCGTGAGCTGCCAGCCGCGCCGATCGAGCACGGTTTTGACCGCCTCCAGAACGCGATCGAAAGGCAAGGTGTAGCTGCGTCCGGTAACAAGCGGATAAGCTTCGATTTGCAAGCGCTGCTCGCCGGGTGTCGGGGGCAAAAGCTCGTTCATATCCTTTGTCCGGGTAGAAATATCCAGCACCGGCGGGTCGTCCAGATCCGTCGAGATGTCGCGCAGCGGCGGATAGGTCGCCGCCCAATAGGCCGCGACGCCGTACGGGACGAGCACCAGAAGCGCCAGCAAGGCGCCGACGGTCAGGTCTTGGCCGCCGCGATCGCCGAAATTCCACAATCGAGCAAAGGCAAACCCGGCGAACAAAAGCGCAAATGCGGCCAGCAACGCGACAATGCAAAGCACCCACAGGAATGCGGGCGTCTCGACGAGGTCATAGCGGTGACCGATGAGAGCGGTCAGCAGCAGGATCGCCGAAAACGCGCCGGCGCGCCGCGACCAACCGGCAGCCCTCGACGTTTGTCGCTCGGGAATTCCCGTCATTGTTTTCCACGCTGCCCCAACCCGAACAAAGGCATAGTGCCTTTCAGCGGCGGCTTGAAGGCGCAAAGACGCCGCATCTGCGGTCAATCCGTCGGCAGGTGATAATCCCGGAACTGCTGGCGCAAGGTAATCTTCTGGATCTTGCCGGCAGCGGTGTGCGGGATTTCGCCGACAAAGGCGACGTCGTCCGGCATCCACCACTTCGCTACCTTGCCGTCCATGAAAGCGAGGATATCCGTCTTGGTCGGCTCCCTGCCCGGCTTGCGGACGACCACGAGCAAAGGCCGCTCGCCCCATTTGGAATGCGGAATGCCGATGGCGGCGGCCTCCGCCACGTCCGGATGGCCGACCGCGAGGTTCTCGAGCTCGATGGTCGAGATCCATTCGCCGCCCGACTTGATCACGTCCTTGGCGCGGTCGGTGATCTGCATATAGCCGCCGGGATCGATGTGCGCGACGTCACCGGTATCGAACCAGCCGTCTTGATCGAACTGTTCGGATCCGATGCCGCCATAATAGGCGCGCGCGACGGCCGGCCCGCGGACCTTGAGCCGGCCGAAGGTCTTGCCGTCCCATGGCAGGTCGTTGCCGGCGTCGTCCGTCACCTTCATTTCGATGCCGAACGGTGTAAAGCCTTGTTTCTGCTGGACGCCGAGGCGGGCCCCGCCCTTCAGCCCGGCGTAATCCGGCTTCAGGGTGCACAGCGTGCCGAGCGGCGACATCTCGGTCATGCCCCAGGCATGGACGACCTGGACATCGTAATTGTCCTGGAACTTCGTCGTGATCGCGCGTGGACAGGACGCGCCGCCGATGACGACTTTCTGGAGATAGGGAAGTTTCTTGCCGGTGTCTTCCAAATGCTGGAGGAGCATCATCCACACCGTCGGCACGGCGGCGCTGAAGGTCACCTGTTCGGTGTCGAGCAGCTCGTGGAGCGAAGCGCCATCCATCTTGCAACCGGGCATGACCAGCTTGGCGCCAATCATCGGCGCGCTCTGGGCAAGGCCCCAGGCGTTGGCGTGAAACATCGGCACGACCGGCAGTATGGTATCGCGCGACGACAGGCCCATGGCATCGGGCATCGCGGCGATCATGGCGTGCAGCACGTTCGAACGATGGCTGTAGAGGACACCCTTCGGGTCGCCCGTCGTGCCCGAGGTGTAGCACATACCGGCGGCGGTGTTTTCATCGAAAGTCTTCCAGGCGAAGTTGCCGTCGGCTTGAGCAAGCCATTCTTCATAGGCAACCACATTGGGCAGCGCAGTCTCCGGCATATGCGCCGTGTCGGTCAGCACAATAACCTGCTTCAGCGACTTGACCGCGCCGGCGATCTTTTCGAGCAGCGGCAGGAAGGTCAGATCGACGAAGATCGCCTTATCCTCGGCATTGTTCATGATCCAGGTGATCTGCTCGGGAAAGAGCCGCGGGTTGAGCGTGTGATAGATCGCGCCGACACCCATGATGCCGTACCATGCCTCGACGTGGCGCGCGGTGTTCCAGGCCAGTGTTGCGATGCGGTCGCCAATTCCGAAGCCGTCACGCTCGAGCCGCTCGGCGACCTTCAGGGCGCGATGATGGATTTCGGCATATGTGCTGCGCACGATCGGCCCCTCGATCGAGCGCGACACGATCTCGCGTCTGCCGTGCTGCCTCTCGGCGTTGTCGATCAGCTTATGGCAAAGTAGCGGCCATTCCTGCATCAATCCGAGCATTTTGTTCCTCCCGTTATTTTTTGCGCCATTGTGGGACGAACCGGCGGATTGTCCAGCGGTGACCGGGCTGGAGCGGTGCATAGGGCGAAATGAGGCCAAATTCGCCACAATCCGGCCATCCTCGGCGTTAACGTTGATTAACGGGCGGGGCGCGATTGGCTAATGAAAGAGGTGTCGCATGGACGCGCAGCTCGACGACGAAGCCCTCGAAAATACGCTTGCCGAAAGTCTGGCCGATCTGGTGGCAGCAGATGTCGCGCAGGCCGATCTGGTGCCCGACGCCAAAACCGTTTCCGAAGATGAATTCGTCGAGGTCGTCGGTGGCGCCCTCGAAGCGGTCGGCGGCACGCTCTTGTTCAAGATGTGCGTCGAGAACGAGGGCGAAGGCCAGCACGTCGCCGCCGCCTGCGTCGGCGATGGCGGCAATCGCCAGTTCCTGCTGCTCACCTTGCCGACTAGCGGTGGTGCGCTGAAGGTCGAGACCACCTCGAAAAGCACCAATCCGGTGGCCGGCATTGCCGCCGCCTATGCCGGGCTGCTGGACGCCTTCCAGGCCGCCGCCTGAGTTTCGGCGAAGCGAAGAAAGAGCGGAGACTTCCCCCGCGGGCGACACCCGCCTGGTGGCAGGCAGCTCTTGCGCAAGGCTCTTGCCAGACACATCTTGGGTTGAGGCAAGGAGATCCGACATGGACCAGATCGCAAACCCGGCACCAGGCTTTCAGCGCAATCCGGGCAAGGTCATCACCGTCGAGCCTTACAAGGGCACCGTGACGGTGCGCGCCGGCGATGTCGTCATCGCCTCGTCCAGCAAGGTCAAAGTGCTGACCGAATCGCCCTACCCTCCGGTTTTCTACATTCCGTTCGGCGACATCGACTTCAAACAGCTTGGCAAGACCGAACGCTCGACCCATTGCCCCTACAAGGGCGATGCCAGCTATTGGAGCGTGCTGCCCGCCGGCGATGCAGGCAAGGATGCGATGTGGGCCTATGAGCGGCCGTTCGACGAGATGGCCGATATCCGCGATCACGGCGCGTTCTATCCGAACAAGGTGACCATCGAGGCCACGCCCGACTGATCAGTCGGTGGTGCCTTCATCGCCGATGCCATCGGCATCGTCGAGCCGCACGAAGGTGAGGCCCTTCGCCTTCAGCGCCAGAAGTCCCTGCACCACGCCTTCGCCGGCCGCATGGGTCGGCTGGTTGATATGAGCGATGATGACGTCGCCGTCCTTTGCCGCGGCAATGCGCCGGGCGGTCTCTTTTGCACCGAGCAATGAGCCGCCGTCGCCGTTGATCGAGAATCCGGCGATCTTGAAACCAAGCTTGCGGATCATCGCGATTGCCGACGGGCTGTATTCGGCGGTTGCGCCGCGAAACCATTTCGGCGCCGGTTCGCCGGTCACGGCGAGAGCGGCAGCACCCGATTCGACTTCGGCCAGCACGGCCTCCGGGCTGCCGGCACTGCGAATGCCGTAGATCTTTTGCGGCGTGTCGACGGCCGGGACGTGGCGGCCGCCATGGTTTTCCAATTCAAACAGTTCAGGATGCGCCCGCATGATCTCGACGGCGGCGGCGTTGTGTTTCAGCCAGATGCCGGTGACGAAAATGGTGGCGGGAATCTTGTTTTCCACCAGCGCCGAGAGAATCCTTGTATCGGTCCGCCCGCCGCAGGCATCGAGCGTCAGCGCGACGCGGCCGCTGCCCGCCTCGGCCTTGATGTGCAGCGTCGGTTCGACGAGCAACTGGGCGTTGCTGGGAGAGGCAGCCCACAGCGATATCGCAATGGCGCAAAAATGCTTTTGGAACAGGCGCATTGATTATTTCCAGGTCGGCCGGATCAAAGTTGAAGCGGCGACCTCAAGACCGGCATCAAGGCGGAAATCGGGACGATGCCCCTGCAAAAGCGTCGGCAGCGGCAATTTGACCGCCGGCCTGACCTTTGGCAAGCACGAGGTCACAATGCGTGCTCGACGTCCTTAACCGTACGTGAAAGGATCGCGCGCACCGCGTCGACAACCGCTTTGACCTCTAGTCGCCAGACGCAGCAAGCCTTGCTCGGATCGGGACGGCGGCACAGGTCCCTGGCTATGCACTTGCAAGGCATGGAGGGCCGCGGCGTAACACTGGCCACGCCGACAGGACCCCAGACGGCGGGGTCGGTCAGGCCGAACAGGCCGACAGCCGGCGTTCCCGCGGCGGCGGCCATGTGCATCGGGCCACTCTCGTTCCCCAGAAACAGGCGTGCCTGGCCGAGGATCGCCAGCAGCGTTGCCAGCGACAGCGCCCCGACCACGTTGACGACCGGCGAAGCGGCCTTGGCGACGATGCGCTCGGCAGATGCCTGTTCACCGGGGCCGCCGACAAGCAGGAAGTCCAACCCGGTCTGTCGCGAGAGCTCGTCGATCGCCAGCGCAAAACGTTCCGGTTGCCATTGCCGGCCCCGAAAGCTCGCTCCCGCATGAACGGCTATGAAGGCGTTACGCCGAAGATGATGCCGGTCGAGAAGCGCCAATGCCTTGGCGGTCTCCAGCGGCAGCGGCTCAATCTTTGGGACCGGCGCGCGCAACTCCAGGCCGAGTGCCTCAAGCGGCGAAAGATAGCGGTAGAGATAATGCTGACCACCAAAGCCAAACGGCTTGGCCAGGACGTTGGCGGGCTGGCGTTCCATCCAGCGCAACGGTTTTTCGGGAGGATCATATCCGACGCGGGTCTTGGCGTTGACGAGCCTGACGATGATGCGTGAGGTTTTGGAATCGGCCAGGTCGATGGTCAGGTCAAACCGGAACCGGCGCAGAGCGCGCACCATCGCGTAAAGCTCGCGACCACGCTCCAGTGGGGTGCCACGCATCCGGGCGCGCCGGAACGCCACCACGTCCGAGGCGATGCCATGAGCCGTCAGGAAATTGGCAAAGCTCGCCTCGCAAAGGAACACGATCCTGGCCTTTGGATATTCGAGGCGCAGGTTTCTGGCGAGCGCCGAGGCGAGGACAAGATCGCCGATGAATTTCGTCTGGAGGATGAGAATCGAGCGGACGTGCGTGGGCGGGTTCTGCAACATCTGTTTCTGGCACCGGGGCGGGTTCGGGGGCCAGAAACTGGGCAGAAACGATGTCGGGATTTGGAGCCGTCACGCGCACGTTCGCGTGAATTTGGTTACAAATCGGTAAGGTCAGATGCTGGTGGACTCCAACTCCTATCCGCGGCCGTTCTTTGCAACCTTCACCGCCGCCTGCGCGGCAGCTAGCCTGGCGATCGGCACGCGGTAGGGCGAGCACGACACATAGTCGAGGCCGACCTCCTCGCAGAAATGGATCGACGCTGGATCGCCGCCATGTTCGCCGCAAATGCCGAGCTTGATCTCCGGCCGCGTTGCCCTGCCTTTTTCGGCCGCCATCCGCACCAGTTCGCCGACGCCCTCGATATCGAGCGACACGAACGGATCCTGCTCGATGATGCCCTTCTGGCGATAGGTCTCCAGAAACGAGGCGGCATCGTCGCGCGAGATGCCGAAGGTGGTCTGGGTCAGATCGTTGGTGCCGAAAGAGAAGAATTCGGCCGCCTCGGCAATGACATGAGCGCGGATCGCGGCGCGCGGCAGTTCGATCATCGTGCCGGTAAGATAGGTGATCTTGACGCCGGTTTCCTCCATCACGCTCTTGGCGACGGCATCGATGCGCGCCTTGACGAATTCGAGCTCCTTCGCCAGCCCGACCAGCGGCACCATGATCTCGGGCACCACCAGTGCGCCGGCCTTCCTGCCGGCCTCCACGGCCGCCTCAAAAATGGCGCGTGCCTGCATCTCGGCGATTTCGGGATAGGAAACCGCAAGCCGGCAGCCGCGGTGGCCGAGCATCGGATTAAACTCGTGCAGCGCTTCGGTGCGCCGCCTGAGCTTGTCCGGCGATACGTTCATGGCAGCGGCGACCTCGGCCACCTCCTCCTCGGTCTTCGGCAGGAATTCGTGCAGCGGCGGATCGAGCAGGCGGATCGTCACCGGCAGGCCGGCCATGATCTCGAACAGCTCGAGGAAATCGGAGCGCTGCATCGGCAACAGCTTGGCCAGCGCCGTTCGGCGGTCCTTTTCCGTATCGGCCAGGATCATCTCGCGCATGGCAACGATGCGGTCGCCGTCGAAGAACATGTGCTCGGTGCGGCAAAGCCCGATGCCTTCGGCGCCGAAGGAGCGCGCCATGCGCGCATCGAGCGGCGTCTCGGCATTGGTGCGCACCTTCATGCGGCGCGCGCCGTCGGCCCATTCCATGATGGCGGCGAAATCGCCCGAGAGTTCCGGCTGCAGCATCGGCACGGCGCCCTTCAGCACCTGGCCGTTGCCGCCGTCGATGGTGATGATGTCGCCCTTGCGAAAGGTCGCGCCCATCGCCATCAGCGTGCCGGCCTTATAGTCGACGCGCAGCGAGCCGGCTCCTGATACGCAAGGCTTGCCCATGCCGCGCGCCACAACGGCGGCGTGGCTGGTCATGCCGCCGCGCGTCGTCAGGATGCCTTCGGCCGCATGCATGCCGTGGATGTCTTCGGGGCTGGTCTCGATGCGCACCAGGATCGCCTTGCGGCCCTGCGTCTTGGCCTCCTCGGCATCGTTCGAGGAAAACACGATCTCGCCGGTCGCAGCACCCGGGGAGGCCGGCAGGCCGACGCCGATCACATCCCGCGCAGCCTTCGGATCGATGGTCGGATGCAGCAACTGGTCGAGCGAGGCCGGATCGATGCGGGCGACGGCCTCCTCCTTCGAGATCAATCCGTCCCTGGCCATATCGACGGCAATCTTCAGCGCCGCCTTGGCGGTGCGCTTGCCGGACCTGGTCTGCAGCATCCACAATTTGCCGCGCTCGATGGTGAATTCGAGATCCTGCATGTCGCGGTAATGCTGTTCCAGGCGGTCCGAGATGCTGACGAAAGCCTGGAAGGCGTCCGGCATCAGCTTTTGCAGCGACGGCTTGTCGGAGCCGGCGGCAATGCGCGCAGCCTCGGTGATGTTCTGCGGCGTGCGGATGCCGGCAACGACATCCTCGCCCTGGGCATTGACCAGGAACTCGCCATAGAGCTGCTTTTCGCCGGTCGACGGATTGCGGGTGAAGGCGACGCCGGTGGCCGAGGTGTCGCCCATATTTCCGAAGACCATGGCCTGGACGTTGACCGCCGTGCCCCAGCTTTCGGGAATGTCGTGCAGGCGCCGGTAGGTGATGGCGCGGTTGTTCATCCAGCTGGAAAACACCGCGCCGATGGCGCCCCAGAGCTGCTCGTTCGGATCCTGCGGAAACGGTTTGCCGAGCTCCTCCTCGACCTTGGCCTTGTAGAGCGCGATCACGCCTTGCCATTCGATGGCTGTCAGCTCGGTGTCGAGCTCATGGCCGAGCCCACCCTTCTGGTCTTCGAGGATTTCCTCGAACACCTCATGGTCGAGGCCCATGACGACGTCGGAATACATCTGGATGAAACGGCGGTAACTGTCATAGGCGAACCGCGCATCGCCTGAATCGGCGGCAAGTGCCTCGACCGTCTCATCGTTGAGGCCGAGATTGAGCACGGTGTCCATCATGCCGGGCATGGAGGCGCGGGCACCGGAGCGAACCGACACCAAAAGCAGTTTCGACGGATCGCCGAAACGGCGCCCGGTCAGCCGGCCGATATGGTCGAGGGCGACCGCAACGTCCGCTTCCAGCGAAGTCGGGTACGTGTGGCCGTTGGCGTAATAGGCGTTGCAGACCTCGGTAGTGATGGTGAAGCCCGGCGGCACCGGCAGGCCCAGGCTGCACATTTCGGCCAGGTTGGCGCCCTTGCCGCCGAGCAGATTGCGATCGCCGGCACGGCCTTCCGCGGCGCCGTCGCCAAAGGTGTAGACCCACTTGGTCATGCTTGCTCCCCGGTTGCAGGAGATTGGAAATACTGACAAATCGAGCGATATGATGCTGCAGTGCGAAAGGCAAGGCATCGACAAGGGTGGCCGGCCTCTACAATCGATTAAGGAAAAGCGGGGTCGACATAACTTTTGATCAACCTCCCTTTTCGTGGAACCAAACAGGGAAAAAAGGAGACGATGGGACTGACCGCAGGTTCGGTTGTATGGAATCCCGCGACGGACGGAACGCTCGACAGGTGAAGGCTTTCCAAAGCGCAGCCTTGTCCTGGTCGTTCGCCCAATACTGGCCAACCTTTTCAGGGTTGCCGAAGGACTGGACGGAGGCTTTAGGTCAGACGTGAATATCGTCGGTCCGCTCAGCACAGCGTGGTGGTATGGCAGAGAAGGCGCGGGGATCGAGGTACACCTCACGGGCGATCGTCGCAAATCGCAAATCGTGCCAGCAAGAGGCAGTAGATGCTCAATCCGCCGCGGCCCGCAAGAAGCCACGCCTGAAGGCACCGCGGCAAGATCAAAAACGTCAAAACGAGCCCACCAATCGGTCATGCGAGGGCCCGAACGACATAATTCCCTTGGAATCGCAAAGCGTCGCAAACCCAACTTCGCCTTTTTTGCCCGAGGGTCAGTTTCCTTTCACGGAATTCGAGGTAAGATTTCGCTTTGGCCCATGCTAGATTCACGGACCGCTGTGCACACCATCTAAAAACAAGGTCCTATTTTGTTTCGTCGAGCAGTTCCTTATCTTTTGGGCGGGATCGGATTGATCCTCATCTGGGTAGTTTTGGGCATTCTCGCTGGATTGTTTGAGGTGTGGTCTTCGCAGCCGTTTTGAATGCCTTTGCGCCAGCTTGCCGGATCTATCCCGCGTCAAGCTGTGCCTTCGTCTTGTCTCGTCCCCATGCGAAACTGCCGTTATGAACCAGTGCTCGTGGAAGTGCTCACATTCAGGGAACCTGCCGTGCCTGGCAAAGAACTGCATCTCGTGGCGGCCTCGCCCAGCGTGCGTCAAGACGGTGGCTTGCCGAGCCGACGGTCATTACGGCCGCCCGCACCCTTCCTGGTAACGAGCCTAGTACTACAGATCCCAAGCGCTCGCGGCGTCTAGCGTCGACAGTTCCACTATTGCCGTGGTTCAATACGACCAGAACTTCTGCATCCGGCGGTCCTGTAGCCACGCTGCCCTCTTCGCGCTTCCGTCACCATGGGGTCGTAACCGGAGAAGTCGTCTGCTTACGACATGCCTGTCTTCGCCATTGAGCTTTCTCTCGGCTCGTCCTATAAGGCCGCGCGCAGCAGGTAAGTCTTGGCTGTTGGGGCGTCGCCAAGTGGTAAGGCATCGGTTTTTGGTACCGACATTCCCAGGTTCGAATCCTGGCGCCCCAGCCACGCACTTCGTTCACACTTACTCTCGAGCGGCGCAGAACCTGCCATTCCGGCCAAGAAACAGAATCCGAACCCGACAATCTCCCAATCTCCCTTCGGTGCTGGCAGTCTCAGTTGCCGAAAAGTTAGTAGCGAACTGGCACCTGCGATATCTGTCCACAACAAATTAGTGCCACTGGGAGAGAACGCGGTCCGGCCGGCATTCTTAGCTTACATTAGGTAGATTGGATGACTAGCCAGTGCATAAGGCCGTTTCCTTTTCCGTGATCTGGCTTTCGATCTTATTGGTTTAGGTTTTTTGCGGTTACCAGGGTATCTTATTTTTCTCACTTATTCTTAATGTATCACTACCACAACGCTTTTCAGCTGTTAGCCTCTGCCGCATGGTGGAACTTTACAATGAAAATACTTTAATAACGGTGGCGATATAGAATATACCGCGTATCACTTTGTATTTTTTTGAGAACGAGAATTTTTGAAAAAATCTATAATATCTACCAGAATATCTATGAAGATACTTAAAACTTAAACTTTATTTTTACCTGCAACTCCGATTGCCCTATAAGTATGTTTTTCGCCGTAATGTGAAAATTCCGCCACCGATCAATCATTCTATCAGAGGCTGCAGGTATGTGATTTGGCGCTAATATACACCTTCTAGTAGGCACACGTCCGCGGGGCGCTATCGAATCAAAATGAGGGATTATGGATGGCAACTCTGCACTACGCCTCGGGTGGCTCTGCCACCGAAATCGCAACCGCCGGCTTCAATCTGGCCGACGTTCAATATGTTAGCCAGGTCAACGCATTGCCGGATGGCATGAAGGGCCTGGTGTATCTGAATGAGCACGAGGGCGTAACCTCATCCT
>NZ_JAMYUV010000044.1:0-48558 GCF_040323405.1 Mesorhizobium sp. M0048
GAATCGGTGATCGCAACGTCACCACCGTGCCATGGCCGCTCGCCCCTCAGAGCAAGCCCCGTTCTCTCTCCAAAACTTTTTGCAGAACCTTCAGCACACTATCGCTGTCCGGCATTGCCGCGTCGCGTTTCGCCATCCTCAACGCCATCTCATCGGTGGTCTGGGCGGCGCTGTTCTGCACGGTCGGTTATGTGTTCGGGCTGGGTGCCGAGCGCATCGTCGGCCAGGCACTGGCCCGTCACGAGCGGCTGCTGATCGCTCTGGCAATCGGCCTGGTTGTGGCTATCCTCGGCTGGGTGGCGTCGCACTTCTTCGCCAAGAAGGAGCTTCGCAAGGGAAGCTGATCGTCAATCTATGCCGAGCGCACGGTCACCCTTTTCCAGGATCAGCGGGATGATCAGGTCTTCCTCGTCGGCAAGATGCCTGGTCAGCATGGCGATCAGCCGGCTGTTCTCGTCGGCATAGGCATCGGCGGCGAAGCGCTGCTTGACCTCGCTCTCCTGAAGCGTGCGGATGAAGGCATTTGCCGCCTCGGCATTGCGCTCCAGTCCCTCATGGATTGTGTGGTGATCGGCATCGAGAATCTCGAAGCCGCGCTTCAGACGGGTCTCGGCCCTGGCGAAGACCGGGAAATAATGATGGTCCTCGACATTGTGATGGCCGTCGAGATTGCCGAGGAAATGGTTGAGGCGCGGCGCGAACCAGCGCGCGAATTCCGGCGCGTTCAGCCTACCTTCTCGATAATCGCCGATACCACTGGTGAGCATGTCGCCAAGCTCGCGGAACATATCGTGCCGCTGCAGCCACATATTGGCCACGCCGTGAATGTTGGCATGCGCCTGCCAGATCTTGCGCGGATATTTTTCGGCCAGCCAGCGCAGATCGTCCGGCAGGCCCTCACGTTCAAGCAGCAGAAATCCGGCGGTATTGGTCATGTCGGTTCCCTCAGACCATGATCCCGAAAAGTGGTACCGGTTTTTCGGAAAAGATCATGGTCAAAACGAGAAATGCAGTGACGGCATGTAGTGTCTGAAACGTCAGATCGGCACCCCGAGGATCCGCTCGACGATGGCGACGCCCCAGACGCCTGCAGCGATTACCACCGAAATAAGCACCGCCAGCGAACCGCAATCCTTGGCCAGTTGGATATCGACGTTGAATTCACGGCTGAACGCGTCGCAGGCCGCCTCGATGCCGGTGTTCAGCACCTCGATCATGATCATGAGCAGCACCGCGCCGATCAGCAGCGCATAGCCGCGCCACGATTCCGAAAGGAACCAGCCGAGCGGCAAGGCAAGCACAAGCAGCGTCAGCTCCAGCTGGAAGGCCTCCTCGCTGGCGGCCAGTTTGCGAAACGCCCGCACCGAGTTGTAAAAAGCGTCGATCAGCCGCTGCATGCCAAAACCCTTCGGAATCACCGGCAGGGGATTAGCGCAATGGCTGGACCAAGGGAATAAGGCGACCTCTTCAAAAATCAGTCGCCTGCCACCTTGATCGACGGCGTTGACTTCTCGAACTGCGGCAGCCCGTCGTCGACCGCGTAATAGTCGCCCTTGTCGCCGACGAAGATGTGACATTCCCCTTGAAGTCCGGTTGGCGCGTCGAACAGCCCGGCCAGGACTGAAACATAGCCATCATCCGTCGGCTTCCAGAACAGCAGCGAGCCGCATGTCTTGCAGAAACCCCGTCTGGCAAACGAAGATGCCTCGTACCAGGTGATGCTGTCCGCGCCCGTGATCGTGATGTCGCGGTCGGCAACATTGGTCGCCGCATAAAAATGCCCGCTCTGCTTCCGGCACTGCGAGCAATGGCAGTAGATAACACCGCGCAGCGGTCCTCGTGTCTGGAACCGCACTGCCCCGCACAAGCATGATCCGGTGTGACTGTCAGCCATATCGGCCTCCCGATGCAATTGCCGTCGCTTCGCAGGATTCCAGTTTTGCGTGCGTTAGGCACGAGCAAATGCGACACCCGCCGGACGCGTTTCGCTGACCACCTCGATGATCGAATACGTTCTAATCAGCCGTTGACGGCCTGCTTGTGCTGGACCGGATGGCTCTTCTTGAGCAGATCGGACACCAGGAACGCCAATTCGATCGCCTGGTCGGCGTTGAGCCGCGGATCGCAATGGGTGTGGTAGCGATCCTGCAATTCTTCGGCGGTGATGGCGCGGGCACCACCGGTGCATTCGGTGACGTTCTTGCCTGTCATCTCGATGTGTATGCCGCCGGGATGCGTGCCTTCGGCGCGGTGCACCTCGAAGAACGTCTGCACCTCCTTCAGGATGCGGTCAAACGGCCGTGTCTTGTAGCCGGCGGCCTCGATCGTATTGCCATGCATCGGATCGGAAGACCACACCACACTGCGGCCTTCCTTCTGTACCGCTCGCACCAGCCTCGGCAGATGGTCGGCAACCTTATCGGAGCCGAAACGAGCGATCAGCGTCAGCCGGCCGGGCTCGTTCTCCGGATTGAGCAGATCGATGAGTTGCAACAGGCCGTCCGGCGTCAGCGACGGCCCGCATTTCAGCCCCAGCGGGTTCTTGATGCCGCGGCAATATTCGACATGCGCATGGTCGGGTTGGCGCGTGCGATCGCCGATCCAGATCATGTGGCCAGAGGTGGCGTACCAGTCGCCCGAGGTCGAATCGACGCGGGTCAGCGCCTCTTCATAACCGAGCAGCAGCGCCTCATGGCTGGTATAGAAATCGGTCTCGCGCAGCGCATAATTGGTCTCCGAGGTGATGCCGACGGCCTTCATGAAGTCCATCGTCTCGGTGATGCGGTTGGCGAGCGACTCGTATTTCTCGCCCTGCGGGCTGTCGGAGACGAACCCGAGCATCCATTGATGCACGTTCTCCAGGCTGGCGTAGCCGCCCTGGGCGAAGGCGCGCAAAAGGTTGAGCGTCGCCGCCGACTGGCGGTACGCCATCTCCTGTCTTGCAGGATCGGGAATGCGCGACTTGGCATCGAACTCGATGCCGTTGATGATGTCGCCGCGATAGCTGGGCAGCGTCACACCGCCCTTGGTCTCATTGTCGGACGAGCGCGGCTTGGCGAACTGGCCGGCGACACGGCCGACCTTCACCACCGGTTGAGCGCCAGCGAAGGTCAGCACCACCGACATCTGCAGGAAGACGCGGAAGAAGTCGCGGATATTGTCCGCGCCATGTTCGGCGAAGCTCTCGGCGCAATCGCCACCTTGCAGAAGGAATGCGTCACCGGCAGCGACGGCTGCAAGCTGCTTCTTCAGCTTGCGTGCCTCACCTGCAAAAACCAGCGGCGGAAAGGTGGCGAGCTGGGCTTCCGTGTTCCTCAGCGCGGCAAGGTCCGGATAGGCAGGAACCTGCTGGATCGGCTTAGCTCTCCACGAATTCGGCGACCATTTCGTCATCGAAGCACCTAACGCTCTTTTCACGCGGACGCCATCGCCCGCCAATCCGCCCCATATGGGGTCGCGGCTGCATACACGAAGCCGATTTCCTATTCTAGACCGGAATCTCAGCGCTGGCGAATGGCACGGCAGGGCGAAAGTACCAGCGCCGTCATGGTCCAGAGCACCAGCGATACCCTGCTACGCCGCCGCCTTCTCCACCAGCCGTGCCAGCTGCGTCATGACAACCGCTGAGCCTGCCAGCCGCTTTTCGGGCGTCGGCCAGTCGCGGCTGAAGACGACGCTCTGGTCCGGCCGGATCTTGGCCAGCGAACCCTGTTCGCCGATGAGCTTGACCAGCCCGACCGGATTGGGGAATTCGCGCTTGCGGAAATGGATGACGACGCCTTTCGGTCCGGCATCGAGTTTTTCGACATTGGCCTTGCGGCAAAGTGCCTTGATGAAGACGATCTTCAATAAATGCTTCACCTCTTCCGGCAGCGGCCCGAAACGGTCGATAAGCTCGGCGCCAAAAGCGTCGATCTCTTCAGTGTTTTCGAGATCGCCAAGGCGGCGATAGAGCGCCAACCTGAGCTGCAGATCCGGGACATAGCTTTCCGGGATCATCACCGCTGTGCCGACGGCGATCTGCGGCGACCAGCCGCCGTCCTGCACCTCGCCGGAATCCTTCACTTCGGCCACTGCCTCCTCCAGCATCTGCTGGTAGAGCTCGAAGCCGACCTCCTTGATGTGGCCCGACTGCTCTTCGCCAAGCAGATTGCCGGCGCCGCGAATGTCGAGGTCGTGGCTGGCCAGCTGGAAACCGGCGCCTAGCGTATCGAGCGACTGCAGCACTTTCAGCCGGCGCTCGGCTGTATCGGTGAGCTTGCGGTTGGCGGGCAGCGTGAACAGCGCGTAGGCGCGCACCTTAGAGCGGCCGACGCGCCCGCGCAGCTGATAGAGCTGAGACAGGCCGAACATATCGGCGCGGTGTACGATCAGCGTATTGGCAGTCGGAATATCGAGGCCGGATTCGACGATTGTGGTCGACAAAAGCACATCGTACTGGCCGTCATAGAAGGCGTTCATGATGTCGTCGAGTTCGCCGGGCGGCATCTGACCATGGGCCACGGCCACTTTCAGCTCAGGCACGGATTCGCGCAGGAAATCATGGATTTCCGCGAGATCGCTGATGCGCGGTACGACATAGAAAGAATGGCCGCCACGGTAGCGCTCGCGCAGCAGCGTCTCGCGGATGACCAGCGGATCGAAAGGGGAGATGAAGGTGCGCACGGCCATGCGATCGACCGGCGGCGTGGCGATCAGCGACAACTCACGCACCCCGGTCAAGGCAAGCTGCAGCGTTCGCGGGATCGGCGTCGCCGATAGCGTCAGAACGTGGACGTCGGTCTTGAGATCCTTCAGCCGCTCCTTGTGCTTGACGCCGAAATGCTGCTCCTCGTCGATGATCAGCAGGCCGAGATTCTTGAACGAGATCGAGGAGCCGAGCAGTGCGTGCGTGCCGATGACAATGTCGACTTGGCCTTCGGCGACGCCCTTCTTGGTCTCGGCCAGTTCCTTGGCGCCGACCAGCCGCGAGGCCTGGGCGACGCGGATCGGCAGGCCGGAGAAGCGCTGCGAGAAGGTCTTGAAATGCTGGCGCGACAACAATGTCGTCGGCACCACCACCGCGACCTGAAAGCCTTCCATCGCCGCGATGAAGGCAGCACGAAGCGCGACTTCGGTCTTGCCGAAGCCGACATCGCCGCAGATCAGCCGGTCCATCGGCTTTCCAGCGCCCAGATCATCCCTGACCGAATCGATCGCCGTTTGCTGGTCGTCGGTTTCCTCATAGGGGAAACGCGCTGCAAACTCGCCATAGAGGCCTTCCGCCGGCAGCAGCGCCGGTGCGGCCCGCATTTGTCGCTCGGCGGCGATGCGGATCAACTGCCCGGCCATGTCGAGCAGGCGTTTCTTCAGCCGTGCCTTGCGCGACTGCCAGGCGCCGCCGCCAAGCTTGTCGAGTGTCGCCTCGGCCGAATCCGAGCCATAGCGCGACAGCAACTCGATGTTTTCCACCGGCAAGAACAGCCGATCGTCGCCGGCATAGTGGATTTCGAGGCAATCGTGCGGCGCACCGAGCGCCTCGATGGTGCGCAGCCCGATGAAGCGGCCAATGCCATGGTCGGCATGGACGACGATATCGCCTGAGGACAATGCCGAAGCCTCGGCGATGAAGTCGGACGCGCGCTTCTTGCGCTTCGAACGCCGGATCAGTCGGTCGCCGAGAATGTCCTGCTCGGCGATGACGACCAGTTTCTCCGTCTCGAAGCCGGATTCGAGCGGCAGCACGGCCAGTCCCGCTTGCCCAGGCTCAAGCTTTTCGGCTTCGGCAAGCGTCGCCACCGGTTTCAGATTGCCAAGATGATGCTCGGCCAGGATTTGGCCGAGCCGGTCGAGCGAACCTTCAGTCCAGCCGGCGACGAGGACACGGCGGCCTACAGCGCGCTCGTCGGAAATGTGTTTTACGACGACGTCGAAGACGTTGGCGTTAGGGTCGGCGCGCTCCTCGACGAAGCTGCGACCATGGCGCGAGCCAGCATGGAAAACCTTTTTCGCACCGGCATCGGGCGCATCGAAGGACGTGAAGTCTATCGCTTCGCGTGGGCCAAGCGAGGCAATCAGGTTTTCGGGCGACAGATAAAGCAAATCCGGCGACACCGGCTTGTAGGGCACGGCATCCTTCAAGGCGCCGTCGGCCTGTTTTTTGCGCGCCTCATAATGATCGAGGATCAGCGCATGGCGCTCGGCCAGTGCCTCATGCGCCAGATGATCAAACACCACCGGCGCATCCGGCAAATAATCGAACACGGTTTCCAACCGCTCATAGAAGAACGGCAGCCAGTGCTCCATGCCGGCAAACCGCCTGCCCTCGCTGACCGCCGCATAGAGTCCATCTTCGCGCGAGGGCGCGCCAAAGGCTTCGATGTAGGCGCGGCGGAAGCGGCTGATCGTCTCTGGCGTCAGCGCCACCTCGCTCATCGCCTGTAGCGCCATCGACTTGCGCTGGCCGGTGGTGCGCTGTGTTGCGGTATCGAAGACGCGGATCGATTCCAGCGTATCGCCGAAGAAATCGAGGCGCAGCGCCTCAGTCCAGCCGGGCGCGAGGAGATCGAGAATGCCGCCGCGCACCGCGAATTCGCCGATACCGCGCACCGTCGGCACTCGCTCGAAGCCGGAATTCTCCAGCCGCGACACCAGCACGTTCATGTCTATCTGGTTGCCCGGTTTGGCGTGGAAGATCTGCGCCTCGACGAGTTCAGCCGGCGGAATGCGTTGCAACAGCGCATTCGCGGTGGTGAGGACGACGGCGCGGTGGGGCTTCTTCGCCAGCGCAATCATTGCAGCCAGTGCATCGAGCCGCCTTGCGGCGGCATCGGCGCCGGGCGAGACACGGTCATAAGGCAGGCAATCCCAGGCCGGCAGTTCCAGCACCGGGAGGCCCGGCGCGGCAAAGGCAAGCGCCTCGACGATCGCCGGCAGGCGCTGGCCGTCGCGGGCCACGAACAGCACCGGCTTGTCGGGGGCGATCTCGTGCGCAGCCTGCACCAGGGCAAAGGCTTCGTAGCCGTCGGCGACGCCATCGACAATGAACTGGCCGGCGCGGCCTTTCGGCAGACCGATCGTAGGGATAAGGCTCATGGCTACACGTTGTTCAGAAGGTCATCTCCCGGCGCGAAGCCAGGATTTTTTGCAGGACGGCACAGTCGACATCCGCCGGAACCGGGCGTTCGCCAGTGACGAGAGGCAGGAATTCGGTGTCGGGAATATCGAGGAGCCTCTCATATTGGTCGATTTCGTCGCCGGTCAAGGCGCCGATCTCGGCGTCGGCGAAGCTGCCGAGTATAAGGTCCATCTCGCGCATGCCGCGGTGCCACGAACGAAACAAAAGCTTGCGGCGGCGGGCATCGAGGCCCTCGCTTGATCGTTTCGTTCCGGTCATCTTGCAACATCCTTGCCTAGGCGGCGCATATAGCGTGGATAGAAGGCGGTGTCAGCCTTGCGCTACAGTCGCCGCAACATAAGCTGACATCATGCGTCCTTCCCTCCTCGATCCGCTGTTTGTCCCGATCACCTCGCTTGCCGGCGTCGGGCCGAAAGTTGGCGCCCTGATCGAAAAAGTCGTAGCAGCCGACCTCGGCGACCGGGCCGCGCGCGCCGGCGACCTCTTGTTCGTGCTGCCGCATACTGTCATCGACCGCCGCAACCGCCCGGGCATCGCCGGTTCGGCCGAGGGCGCCATTGTCACACTCGACGTACGCATCGACCGCCACCAGCCGCCGCCACGCGGCAACAGGTCGGTCCCGTACCGGGTCTACGCCCATGACGACACCGGCGAGATCGCGCTGACCTTCTTCCATGCCCATGCTGCCTATCTCGAAAAAGCAATGCCCGTAGGCGAGCATGTCGTCGTCTCAGGCCGCATGGAATGGTTCAACGGCCGCCCGACCATGGTTCACCCCGACCATATCGCACTTGCCGGCGACGCGGAAAACCTGCCGCTGGTCGAGCCGGTCTATCCGCTGACCGCCGGGCTCTCGGGCAAGGTGCTGCGCCGGGCCATCGGCCAGGCGCTGGCCCGCCTGCCGGTGCTGCCCGAATGGCAGGACGGCGAGTTCCGGCGCCGCCATGCCTTTCCTGCTTTCACCGATGCGCTCAACCGCATCCACAATCCTGCCGACCCGATCGACGTCTCGGTCGACGGCGCAGCATGGCGGCGCCTTGCCTATGACGAGTTCTTGGCCGGCCAGGTATCGCTGGCGCTGGTGCGGGCCAAGGTCCGCCGATTATCGGGCCGGCCACTCGTCGGCGACGGCCGCATAGTCGAGCAACTTCGCGTGGCACTACCCTATTCGCTGACCATGTCGCAGGAAATGGCGCTTGCCGAAATCAACGCCGATCTCGGCGACCCCGAACGCATGCTGCGCCTTTTGCAGGGCGATGTCGGCTCCGGCAAGACGGTGATCGCGCTGCTTGCCATGGCGCGTGCCGTCGAGGCCGGCGGCCAGGCGGCATTGGTGGCACCGACCGAAATCCTGGCGCGCCAGCATCTTGCAACGATTGCGCCGTTGGCGGAACGGGCCGGGCTGCGTGTCGCCGTCCTCACCGGTCGCGAAAAGGGCCGCGAGCGTGCCGACACGCTGACCGGGCTGGCCAATGGTGACATCGACATCGTCGTCGGCACTCATGCGCTGTTCCAGGAAACGGTTACGTTCCATGACCTCGTGTTCGCCGTCGTCGACGAGCAGCACCGTTTCGGCGTCCACCAGCGCCTTGCGATCACCGCCAAGGGCGACGCGCCCGACATGCTGGTGATGACGGCAACGCCGATACCGCGAACGCTGGTGCTGACTGCATTCGGCGACATGGATGTGTCGAAGCTGACGGAAAAGCCGGCCGGCCGCCAGCCAATCCGCACCGTCACCTTGCCGCTTGAACGGCTCGACGAACTGATCGGACGCATGCTCGACGCCGTCGCCGATGACCAGAAAATCTACTGGATCTGTCCGCTGGTCGAGGAATCCGAGGAAATCAAACTGATGTCGGCCGAGGACCGTTTTGCCTCGCTGAAGCCACTGTTCGGCGACCGCATTGGCCTGGTGCACGGCCGCATGAAAGGCACCGACAAAGACGAGGCGATGCGCGCCTTTAAACAGGGCGACACCCGTATCCTGATCGCCACCACCGTCATCGAGGTCGGCGTCGATGTGCCTGATGCGACGATCATGGTCATCGAGCATGCCGAGCGCTTTGGCCTCGCCCAGTTGCACCAATTGCGCGGCCGGGTCGGGCGTGGCGACAAGCCTTCATCCTGCGTGCTGCTCTACAAGGACCCGCTTGGCGAGACGGCAAAACGCCGTTTGTCGGTGATGCGGGAGACCGAGGACGGTTTCCGTATCGCCGAAGAGGATCTGAAGCTACGCGGCGAAGGCGAGTTGCTCGGCACCCGCCAGTCCGGCACGCCGGGCTTCCAGGTGGCGCGCATCGAGGTGCATGCCGACCTGCTCGAGGCCGCTCGCGACGATGCGCGGCTGATCCTGTCGCGCGATCCGGAACTGCAGTCCGAACGCGGCACGGCGCTACGCCTGTTGCTCTATCTGTTCGGCCGCGACGAGGCCGTGCGGCTCCTGCGTGCCGGCTGAGGCATCGTGTCGAGCGGAGGATTGGCAAGCGCGCCGTGGATCTGCTCGCCGTTCACCGTCATCATTTTGACAGCTGGCGCCACCAGGCCGGCCGACACGATCAGCTTGGCTCCGTCCTCGATCGTCATGTCGAGCGATACGATGTCGGATTTCGGCACATACATCAGAAAGCCTGTCGTCGGGTTGGGCGTACACGGCATGAACACGGCAATCAGCGGATCGCCTTCCCGGTCGAGCTTCTGGTTGATCTCGGTTTCCTTCTCGCTGGCGACGAAGACAAGCGACCAGACCCCTTTGCGCGGATATTCTACCAACCCGACCTGGCGGAACATGTCGCCCTTGTTCGACAGCACCGTCTCGAAAATCTGCTTCAGCGAACGGTAGATGCCGCGCACCAGCGGCATGCGACCAAGCAGGCGCTCGCCGAAGTTGACGATGGCGCGGCCAACGATATTGGCGGTCATAAAGCCGATGAAAGTGATGAGGATCAGGGCAACGATCAGCCCAAAACCCGGCACTGGAAACGGCAGGTAGGTGTCCGGATTGTAGCGTACCGGAATGTAGGGTTTGACCCAGGAATCGACCCAGCCGATAAGCGACCAGGCAATGTAGGCGGTAATCGCGAGCGGCGCGCAAACGACGAAGCCGGTCAGGAAATAGTTTCTCAGCCGGGTCATGCCTGAGGTCTTGAGAGCGTCCGACATGGTTCACCGCAGCGTGTGTTTGCAGCGCGACACTACTGAACCGGAAGGCGCTTTGGAATGGCGAAGTTTTTAAACGAGACCTATTCCACCGTTACCGATTTCGCCAGGTTGCGAGGCTGGTCGACGTCCGTACCCATGAACACGGCGGTGAAGTAGGCGAGCATCTGGATCGGCAGCGCGTAGATGATCGGCGAGATGATTTCCGGCACGTCCGGCAAAACGATCGTCTCCATCGTCTTCACCGTAGCGTGCGCCGCGCCCTTGCCGTCAGTGATCAGGATGATCTTGCCGCCGCGCGCGGCCACCTCCTGCATGTTCGACACGGTCTTTTCGAAGATGCGGTCATGCGGGGCGATGACGATGACGGGCATGTTCTCGTCGATCAGCGCGATCGGGCCGTGTTTCAGCTCGCCGGCAGCATAGCCTTCGGCATGGATATAGGAGATCTCCTTGAGCTTCAGCGCACCTTCCATGGCCAGCGGAAAATTGGTGTCCCGGCCGAGATAAAGCACATTCTTGTAGTGCGAGAGGTCGCGCGCGATTTTTTCGATCTGCCCGTCGAGCTTTAGCACCTGGTTCGCATAACGCGGCGCTTCCGACAGCTCGCGTATCAGCGTTTTCTCGTGCTCATGCGAAATCGTTCCGCGCGCCACGCCGGCCCGCACCGCCAGCGAGGCCAGCACGGAAAGTTGGCAGGTGAACGCCTTGGTCGAGGCAACGCCGATCTCCGGGCCGGCCAATGTCGGCAGGATGACGTCGGATTCGCGCGCCATGGTCGATTCGCGCACATTGACGACCGCGCCGATCTTCATGCCAGCCTTGCGGCAGTAGCGCAGCGATGCCAGCGTGTCGGCGGTCTCACCCGATTGCGAGATGAAGAAAGCGGCATCGTTCTTCGACAGCGGCATCTCGCGGTAGCGGAACTCCGAAGCGACATCGATGTCGACCGGCAGCCGCGCATAGCGCTCGAACCAGTATTTGCTGATCAGCCCGGCGAGATAGGCGGTGCCGCAGGCCGAAATCGCCAGCCGGTCGATCTTGGCGAAATCGAACGGCAGAGCGAGCGGCTTCGAGGCGCCACCGACGAAATCGACATAATGCGCCAGCGTGTGCGAGATCACTTCCGGCTGCTCATGGATTTCCTTTTCCATGAAATGGCGGCGGTTGCCTTTGTCGACCATGAAGCTCGTGCTCAGCGACTGTTGGCGTTTGCGGTCGACCTTGTTGCCGCCCATGTCGAAAATATCGACCTCGTTGCGGCGCACTACCGCCCAGTCGCCGTCTTCCAGATAGGTGATCGAATTGGTGAACGGGGCAAGCGCGATGGCGTCGGAGCCAAGGAACATCTGGCCGTCGCCGTGACCGACGGCGAGCGGCGGGCCATTGCGCGCGCCGACGATCAAATCCTCGTCGCCCTTGAACATGATGGCGAGCGCAAAGGCGCCTTCTAGCCGCTTCAGCGCCTTATGCGCCGCCTCGACCGGCTTCAGCCCCCTGGCCAGTTCGCGCGCCACCAGATGCGCGACGACTTCGGTATCGGTCTGTGAGGCGAAGCTGTAGCCGTCGCGCATCAGCTCGTCGCGCAATTCGGCGAAATTCTCGATTATGCCGTTATGGACGATTGCGACGCCGTCGGAAAAATGCGGATGCGCATTGCTCTCGTTCGGAACGCCATGCGTGGCCCAGCGCGTGTGGCCGATGCCGATCATGCCGTCGAGCGGTTCGTCCTTCAGCCGGCGCTCGAGATTGACCAGCTTGCCCTCGGCGCGGCGGCGGTCAAGCCTGCCGTGCTCGATCGTGGCGACGCCGGCCGAGTCATAGCCGCGATATTCGAGCCTTTTCAACGCATCGACGATAAGCGGCGCGACCGGCGAGTTACCGACAATTCCAACGATACCGCACATCGCGCCTGCCCCCGATTCCGACCTCAAACCCGGCGCCATTTAGAGACTGCCGGGCTGTCGCGAAAAATCACATTCCATTTCGTCCGGTATCAGCCGGACTATCCTGCACAGATGCACCATGACAGGGCGCACTTGCAATCCGGTTACTGCAATTGCTCAGTTTCTCCGCTTCTGTATCCTATCTCGGCCCAACGGCTCCAGAAATCAGTCAAAGACATGATCCCGCTCGTCGCGCCTACCCTTTTTTGCGGGCCGCCGCGGCCGAAGCAAACCGTTCGCGCAACTCCTTGCCCTTGCCGGGTAGAGTCCGCTGACGGGCGCGACCGAAGGCCAGCGCATCGTCGGGTACGCTTTCGGTGATGACGCTGCCTGAGGCGATGTAGCCGTCCTTGCCGATCGACACCGGTGCCACCAGCGAGGAGTTCGAGCCGATGAAGGCACCCTCGCCGATATCGGTGAAGAATTTCGAATAACCGTCATAATTGCACGTGATGGTGCCGGCGCCAATATTGGCGCCTGCGCCGATGCGGGCATCGCCGATATAGGTCAGATGGTTGACCTTGGCGCCCTCCTCGACGATCGCCTGCTTCACCTCGCAGAAATTGCCGACCTTGGCTTTGTTTCTCAGATCGGCCCCGGGCCGCAGCCGCGCGAACGGCCCGACATCGCAATTCGACGCGATAGTGGCGCCTTCGATATGGCTGAAGGCATGGATCTTGGCGCCCGTCGCGATTTTCACGCCTGGGCCGAACCAAACATTGGGCTCGACAATCGTGTCGGCGCCGATCTCGGTGTCGTGCGAGAAGAACACGGTTTCGGGCGCAACCAGTGTCACCCCGGAAAGCATCGCTTCCTGCCGTCGACGCGCCTGCCAGATACCTTCCGCCTGGGCAAGCTCGGCACGGTTGTTGATGCCGAGCGCATTCTCGAAACTGGCTTCGGTGGCTACGACATCAAGTCCCTGCGCAGCGGCGATCTCGACGATGTCGGTGAGATAATGCTCACCCTTGGCGTTCTTGCTGCCGACTTGATCGAGCAGCTTCAGCGCGTGCCTGCCGGCGACCGCCATCAGCCCGCCATTGCAGAAGGTGATTTTCTTCTCCTCGTCCGAGCAGTCCTTCTCCTCGCGGATGGCCACGAGCTTGCCGGCCTTTTCGATAAGCCGGCCGTAGCCCGAAGGATTTTCCGTACGGAAGCCGACCACGACGACGGCCGTACCTTCGGCCAGCTTCAGCCGCGCCGCCGCGAGCGCTTCTGGATCGATCAACGGCGTGTCGCCAAACATCACCAGGATGTCGTCATACCCCTTTGATATTGCTGCGCGCGCGGCAAGCACGGCGTGCGCGGTGCCAAGACGTTTCTCCTGAACGAAAGCTTCGGCCTTGGGCGCAAACTTGAGTGCGGCCTTGCGCATGTCATCGGCGCCATGGCCGATCACCAGCGCCACATCGCCGCTGCCGGCGGCTTCGGCCGCCTTGACGACATGGGCAACCATTGGCAGGCCGGCGATTGTGTGCAGCACTTTCGGCACGGCACTCTTCATGCGCGTGCCTTCGCCGGCAGCGAGGATGATGGACAGGCAGGATCTCTGGCTCATGGGGACAGCAACCGTTGAAAGGGATCTGGAATCGGAGCGTTAGGAGCACCGGCGCCATGCTGCACCAATGCGGTTAAATTCCGGTGAGACGGTGGAACCTCCAACCCGCGGCACGCTCAGGCCGATCGGCTCAGGCGGCTTCCGCCTCGTTGCGTGATGCGAAGCTGGGGGCTCGGCCACGGCCGTATTGCCGTGGCGAACAGTTCATGACCCGCTTGAAAGCAGTGCTGAAGGCGCTTTCGGATTCGTAGCCGAGCGACAGCGCGATGACGGCGACGGGATCGCTGGAATTCGTCAGCCGATCCCCGGCCAGCAGCATTCGCCAGCGCGTCAAATAGTCCATCGGCGACGCGCCGACCGTCTCCTTGAATCTGAGCGCAAAGGTCGATCGCGACATGCCGGCCCGTTCCGCCAGTTCCTGTAACGTCCAGCCATGCGCCGGATTCTCATGCATGGCGCTGATCGCCGCGCCCATCTGTTTGTCCGAGAGGGCAAAGAGCCAGCCGACGCCACCTTTCAATCCTTCTGAAAGATGCAGCCGCAACGCCTGAACCAGCATCATGTGAGCAAGGTGCTGGATCACCAGAAAGCCGCCCGGTTGTGGCTCGCGCAGCTCCTGCATCATCCGCTCCACCGACCAGCGCAGGGCCGACTTGTCCGACTCTTTGCGGATATGCACAATGGCTGGCAGCATCCGCAACAGGATGCCGGCATGATTGCCGCCAAGCGCGAAGCGGCTGCTGACCAGAAAGAAATCACCGCCGCCATTGTGGGTCACAACACCGCCGGCTCGCGCAGGCGGAAAAATCTTGACGGCTTCAACAGGCGACAAACTCATGTCGCTTGCAAGGCGGAAAGGCCGCCCACTCGGCAACAGGAAGCAGTCCCCCGTCTCAAGGCGCACTGCGTCGGCAACGCCCTCTACTGACAGCCAGCACCGGCCGGAGACCACCGCTCCGGTCTTAATGCTTTGCTGCTGGTCGGGGAACTGGATCGACCATTCACCACCTGCATCGAAGCCGGCCGACATATAGTTTCGCGGCTTCAGCAGCGAGAGCACATCTGAAAGAGGATCCACGTGTCATTCCGGACGATTGCGAAGATAATTCGGACTTTACCGCATAGATCGTATTTTCTCAAGCGCCTATCACGACGTCACCGGGCCGCGAAAATGGTCGTGGTCAGAAACGAACAAGGACAAGTCGTGATGCGTGTTTTCGTTACCGGAGCGACCGGATTCGTCGGTTCTGCCGTCGTTCAAGAACTCATCGGCGCCGGCCATCAGGTGCTCGGCCTCGCCCGCTCGGAGGCATCGGCCAAGTCGCTCGCCGCCACTGGAGCCGAGGTGCATCGAGGCGACCTCGAAGACGTGGAGAGCCTGCGCAGGGGCGCGGCAGCCGCCGATGCGGTTATCCACACCGGGTTCAACCATGACTTCTCGAAGTTCGCGCAAAACTGCGAGATGGACCGGCGTGCCATCGAGGTGATGGGCGGAGCGCTCGAAGGCTCCGAGCGCCTCCTGCTCGTCACCTCGGGGACCGCGCTCCAGGCGCGGGCCCGTATCGCGACGGAGCAAGATGCGCCTGTCCCCTCGTCCGCTTCCTATCCCCGCGCCTCCGAAGCGACAGCCGCCGCGCTGGCGGCACGCGGGGTGCGCGCATCGGTTGTCCGCCTTCCTCCGTCGGTCCATGGCCAGGGCGACCACGCCTTTGTTCCTATTCTCATCGACCTCGCTCGTAGGAAGGGCGTGTCGGCCTATATCGGCGAAGGGCTCAATCGCTGGCCTGCCGTGCATCGGTTCGATGCCGCCCGCGTCTACCGGCTTGCGCTCGAGCATGGAGCCGGTGGCGGGCGATATCACGCGATCGCCGAAGAAGGCGTGCCGTTCAAGGACATCGCCGGCGTGATCGGCCGGCGCCTGAACGTGCCGGTCCTCGCCAAGTCTGCGGAAGAAGCCGCCGATCATTTTGGCTGGTTCGCGATGTTCGCGGCGATGGATGTCCCGACCTCGAGCGAACGGACTCGCGCGCTGCTGGGGTGGCAGCCGAGCGGACCTGGGCTGATCGCTGATATCGACCAGCCGGGCTATTTCGAAAGCTGAACAGACCACGTCGGGCTACAAACCTAGCCCAATTGCCCCAGCACCGGAAAATTCTCGAGCAGCCAATATGACATCGTCTGCACGCCGCCGGTCAGGAAAAACACGCCGGCGACCACCAGCAGCGCGCCGATGGCTTTTTCGACGCGGCCGAGATGGAGGCGGAATTTCGAGAGAAAGCGCATGAAGGCGCCGGAAAACAGCGCAGCGATCAGGAACGGAATACCGAGGCCGAGCGAGTAGGCGGCAAGCAGCAACGCGCCCTCGCCCACCGTCTCGCGGCCGCCGGCAAGCGTCAGGATCGGCCCCAGCACCGGGCCGATACAGGGTGTCCAGCCAAAGGCGAAGGCCAAGCCCATGACGTAAGCGGCGATCAAGCTGGCCGGCTTGCCTTGCGACTGGAAGCGCGCCTCGCGTGAAAGCAAAGGGATACGCAGTACGCCGAGGAAATTCAGCCCCATCAGGATGATCAGCACACCGGCCACCATTGCCAGCGGCTCCTGCCAGACCCGTAACAAATGGCCGATGGTCGAGGCGCCAGCGCCAAGCGCGACGAAGACGGTCGAGAAGCCGAGCACGAAGGCGATGGAGGAATTAACCAGCGCGCCTCGCACACCGGCCTTTGCCGTAATGCCGGCTTCGCCGCGGAAATCGTCGACGGACACGCCGGCCATATAGCACAGGTAAGGCGGCACCAGTGGCAGCACGCAGGGGGACAGGAACGAAATTGCTCCCGCCCCGATCGCACTGACATAGCCGACGTCCAACGCCATTTCCATCTCCAGATGACTGCGCAGCCATATAGCCGCGACAACGTCCGTCCGCCAATCACCATCGCGTGGCCCCCATCAGATTGGGTAGCAAGTCGACGCCGTCGCCTGGATCAATGGAGAACAGCGCGGGAAGAAAGGGCAGCCGGGCAGCGTTGATCAGAAGAAGTCGCGGTTCCGCGCGCTTTTCGAACATTCAGGGAGAAGTCCATGAAAACGATCGCAATTGGCATGGCGGCGCTTTTGCTCGGCACTGCCGGATCCTTAGCCGCCGAGGCGTGGAAGGAAGCGGAGGTCGGCGGCACCAAGATCTACACCGACGCCAGCGGCATGACGCTCTACACCTACGACAAGGACGAGGCCGGCAAGTCGAACTGTTACGACAAATGCGCCGCCAATTGGCCGCCGCTGAAGGCTGACGCCAACGCCAAGGCCGAGGGCGAATGGACGATCGTCGACCGCACCGACGGCACCAGGATGTGGGCCTACGAAGGCAAGCCGCTCTACACGTTCATCAAGGACAAGAAGGCCGGCGACGTCACCGGCGAGGGCGTCGGCGGCGTCTGGCATATCGCCAAGGCCGACTAAGCCTTGAGCTTCTGATCCGCTGTAACAGGCGGTAACACGGCTGGTCGCTGGGAGCTTGACCCAACCGCCCCGGCGGCCGACTTTTCAGCACGCCAATTCCTTGCAACTATCCGGGCAAATGCCGGGCTACCGATTGCGCGCTTCACAGCATCTGTTCAAGCGGGGCTGGCGCGTGCTCGACGTTTCTCTTATATCCGCGGGAGAGTTTGTCCCGTTCTCCAGGATCAATTGCCGGGTGTTGTCCAGCGATAGGCTGCTCATTTCCCTTGTCCAGGATTGCGGAAATCGCATGGCGCGCCGCTGGGTTGCGCATTCGGTGCAGGGCCGCATTTTGACTGCTTGGCCTTGACCGGATGCAAAAGCGCGGCCATGTGAGCGACACATTGAACGAGATTTCGTCGCGCGCAGCGGAATTCTTCTGCCGCATCACAACTGATATGAGACCGTATGGACGTCGTCGTCGTCGAATCGCCGGCCAAGGCGAAGACAATCAACAAGTACCTCGGCAAGAACTACAAGGTTCTGGCTTCGTTCGGCCATGTCCGCGATCTGCCGGCCAAGGATGGCTCGGTGCGTCCGGATGAGGACTTTGCCATGTCCTGGGCCGTCGACACCGCGTCTGGAAAGCGTCTCGCCGATATCGCCAAGGCGGTCAAGGACGCCGACGGGCTGATCCTCGCCACCGATCCGGACCGCGAGGGCGAAGCGATCTCCTGGCATGTCCTGGAAGTGCTGAAGCAAAAGCGCGCGTTGAAGGACAAGCCGGTCAGCCGCGTCGTCTTCAACGCCATTACCAAGGCGTCGGTGCTGGAGGCGATGGCCAATCCGCGCCAGATCGATGCGCCGCTGGTCGATGCCTATCTCGCCCGCCGTGCGCTCGACTATCTGGTCGGCTTCACGCTGTCGCCCGTGCTGTGGCGCAAACTGCCCGGCGCCCGGTCCGCCGGCCGTGTCCAGTCGGTGGCGCTGCGTCTGGTCTGCGACCGCGAATCCGAGATCGAACGCTTCGTCCGCGAGGAATACTGGCAGGTCGCCGCCATTCTCGGCACGCCGCGCAAGGAAAATTTCGAGGCGCGGCTGACCACCTTCGAGCGCAAGAAGCTGCAAAAGCTCGACATTTCCAACAAGGCGCAGGCCGACGACATCAAGGCGATGCTCGAAGGCGCCAGCTTCAAGGCGGCGTCGGTCGAAGCCAAGCCGACCAAGCGCAATCCCGGGCCGCCCTTCACCACCTCGACGCTGCAGCAGGCAGCCTCGTCGGGTCTCGGCTTTTCGGCCAACCGCACCATGCAGGTGGCGCAGCGGCTCTATGAGGGCATGGAGATCGGCGGTGAGACCACCGGCCTGATCACCTATATGCGGACCGACGGCGTGCAGATGGCACCCGAGGCGATCTCTGCCGCACGCGATGCGATCGCCAAGGAATTCGGTGCCAAATACCTGCCTGAAAAGCCGCGCTATTATTCCGCCAAGGCCAAGAATGCCCAGGAGGCGCACGAAGCGATCCGTCCGACCGATTTCATGCGCACGCCGGCTTCCGTCAGGCAGTATCTCGACGCCGACCAGGCGCGGCTTTACGAGATGATCTGGAAACGCGCCATCGCCAGCCAGATGCAGCCGGCCGAGATAGAGCGCACCACGGTCGAGATCGAGGCCATCAACGGTTCGCGTACCGCCGAGCTTCGTGCTGTCGGTTCCGTTGTTCGCTTCGACGGCTTCCTTGCTGCCTACATCGAGCAAAAGGAAGAAGATTCGGAAGACGAGGAAAGCCGCCGCCTGCCCGAGATCCGTGCCGGCGAGCAGCTCACACGCGAGGCGATCAACGCCACCCAGCACACCACCGAGCCGCCGCCGCGTTATTCGGAAGCTTCGCTGATCAAGAAGCTGGAAGAGCTGGGCATCGGCCGGCCGTCGACCTATACGGCGATCCTGAAGACGCTCGAGGATCGCGATTACGTCACCATCGACAAGCGCAAGCTGGTGCCACAGCCCAAGGGCCGGCTATTGTCAGCCTTCCTCGAAAGCTTCTTCGAGCGTTATGTCGAGTACGACTTCACCGCTTCGCTCGAGGAGAAACTCGATGAAATCTCCGACGGCAAGCTCGCCTGGAAGGACGTGCTGCGCGATTTCTGGAAGGATTTTTCCGGCGCCGTCGCCGACATCAAGGAGCTGAGGGTCACCGACGTCCTCGATGCGTTGAACGAGGAACTGGCGCCGCTGGTGTTTCCCGCGCGCGAAGACGGTTCGAACCCGCGCATCTGTCCGAAATGCGGCACCGGCAACCTGTCGCTGAAGCTCGGCAAGTTCGGCGCCTTCGTCGGCTGTTCGAACTATCCCGAATGCTCCTTCACCCGCCAGCTTGGCGACGCCGCCAATCCCAATGGCGAGAACGGCGGTGGCGAAGACGGCACCAAATTGCTCGGCAAGGACCCCTATACCGCCGAGGAGATCACGCTGCGCAATGGCCGGTTCGGCCCCTATATCCAGCGCGGCGACGGCAAGGATGCCAAGCGCTCCAGCCTGCCCAAGGGCTGGACTGCCGATTCGATCGATCATGAAAAGGCGCTGGCCTTGTTGTCGCTGCCGCGCGACGTCGGCAAGCATCCGGAATCCGGCAAGATGATTTCGGCCGGGCTGGGGCGCTACGGGCCGTTCGTGCTGCATGACGGCACCTACGCCAATCTCGACAGCATCGAAGACGTGTTCTCGATCGGCCTCAATCGCGCCGTCTCGGTGATCGCCGAGAAGCAATTGAAGGGCAAAGGCGGCCGCAATGGCGGCACAGCCGCTGCGCTCAAGGAACTTGGCGAGCATCCTTCCGGCGGCGGCAAGATCGTCGTGCGCGACGGCAAATACGGCCCTTATGTGAATTTCGGCAAGGTCAATGCGACGCTGCCGAAGGGCAAGGACCCGCAATCGGTGACGATCGACGATGCCGTGGCGCTCATTGCGGAAAAGGAAGCCAAGGGCGGCAATGGCGCCAGGAAGCCCTTCCGCAAAGCGGCCGCGCCTGCCAAGAAACCAGCTGCAGCCAAAAAACCGGCGGCCAGGAAAAAGGGATAGGACGGGTTGGCGCGCAAAGTCTCCGGAAGAAGCCACGGCGATCTGCGCACCGCCGATACTCGCGCCAAGGTCAGGGACAATTACCGGCCGTCACGCGACGAGATACTGCGTTACATCGCCGAAAATCCGGACCGCGCGGGAAAACGCGACATCGCAAAGGCGTTTGCGCTACGCGGCGAAGACCGTATCTGGCTGAAGGACGTCTTGCGCGACCTGCAGGACGAAGGCCTGCTGACCAAGGAGCGCAAGCGGCTCGCCCGTGTCGGCGCCCTGCCCCACGTCGCGGTGCTCGACATCTTCGGCCGTGACGCCGACGGTGTGCTGCTGGCGCACCCGACCGAAGCGATCGGCAATGGCGAACCGCCGGTCATAGCGATCCGCGTGTCGCGCGGCGGCAATGGGCCGACGCCTGGTATCGGCGACCGCGTGCTGGCCAAGACCTTTCCGACCGACGACCCGGCAGGCCCCGCCTATACCGGCCGGGTTATGAAGATATTCGAGAAGCGCACCGATGCGGTTCTCGGCGTTTTTCGCGTACTGAAGGACGGCACGTTCCGCATCGAGCCGGTGGAAAGGCGCCAGCCCGAGCTGGTCGTCGACAAGGAATTCCAGAACGGCGCCAAGAACGGCGACCTGGTCGAGGTCGAGCCGGCGCGGGCCTCCCGCTACGGGCTGCCGAGAGCCAAGGTTCTGGCGGTGTTGGGCTCGCTGACCAGCGAAAAGGCGGTCTCGATGATCGCCATTCACGCAAACGACATTCCGCATATTTTTCCCGCCGACGTCATCGCCGAGGCGGAGGCGGTCAAGCCGGCGACGCTTGCCGGCCGCGAGGATTGGCGCGAGCTGCCGCTGCTCACCATCGATCCGGCCGACGCCAAGGATCATGATGACGCGGTGTTCGCCATGCCCGACACCGACGAGAAGAACGCCGGCGGCGTGGTTGTCACCGTCGCGATTGCCGATGTCGCTGCATACGTGCGCTATGGCACGGCGCTCGATCGCGAAGCGCTGAAGCGCGGCAATTCTGTCTATTTCCCCGACCGCGTCGTGCCGATGCTGCCGGAGCGCATCTCGAACGACCTCTGTTCACTGCGCGAGGGCCAGGATCGTCCGGCGATAGCGGTGCGGATGACTTTCTCGGCCGATGGCCACAAACTCAGACACTCGTTCCATCGCGTCATGATGAAGTCGGCGGCGAAACTCGCCTATCAGCAGGCGCAAGCGGCGATCGACGGCGCACCGGACGACACGACTGGCCCGATCCTCGATGCGGTGCTGAAGCCGCTATGGGACGCCTACGGGATCCTGAAGCGCGGCCGCGACACGCGCCAGCCGCTTGAACTCGATCTGCCCGAGCGCAAGATCCTGCTCAAGCAGGACGGCACCGTCGACAAGGTCGTCGTGCCGGAGCGGCTCGACGCGCACAAGCTGATCGAAGAGTTCATGATCCAGGCCAATGTCGCCGCAGCCGAGACACTCGAGGCGAAGCGGCAGGCGCTGGTCTACCGCATCCACGATGCGCCTTCGCTTGCCAAGCAGGAATCGCTGCGTGAATTCCTGCAGACGCTCGGCCTGTCGCTGGCGCGCGGCGCGCAGATGCGGCCGAACCAGTTCAACGGCATCCTCGCTCGCGTGCGCGGCGCCGACAATGAGGGACTGGTCAACGAAGTGGTGCTGCGCTCGCAAAGCCAGGCCGAATATTCGCCCGCCAATATCGGCCATTTCGGCCTCAACCTGAAGCGCTACGCGCATTTCACCTCGCCGATCCGTCGCTATGCCGACCTGATCGTGCATCGTGGGCTGATTGCCGCACTCGGCCTTGGTCCGGGGGGCCTGACGCAGGACGAGGCGGAGCGGCTGGAAGAGGTCTCGGCGCTGATTTCGGCGACCGAGCGGCGCGCGATGGCCGCCGAGCGCGACACGGTCGACCGGCTGATCGCCGCCTATCTCGCCGAGCGCATCGACGACCGTTTCGACGCCCGTATCTCGGGCGTCACCAAATCGGGCCTGTTTGTCCAATTGCCGCAGTATGGCGCGGATGGCTTCATTCCGGTTTCAACCCTGGGCGGCGACTACTATATATACGACGAAACTGCTCGATCGCTTTTCGGAGAACGCACCGGCAAGGGCTATCAGCTTGCTGATCGCGTCGAGGTTCGCCTGATCGAGGTGGCGCCGATGGCCGGCGCGATGCGTTTCGAGATGCTGACCGAGCCAAAGCCGCTGCCCGGCTCCAAACGGTCGTTCCACAAGGCCAAAGGCCGCGCCCGCGCGTCGCAATCGCGTCCAGGCTCGCGCGGCAGGAGACGGTAATGCCAACAGAACTGCAGATGGAAGAACGGGTTTTCGGCGGCGAACATCACTCGGGCCGGACCGCCCGGCCGCTATGGACGGCAATGAAGCGCGGGATGCTCGGCCGCTGCCCGCATTGCGGCGAGGGCAAGCTGTTTCGCGCCTTCGTCAAGACCGTCGACAAATGCAATCATTGCGGCGAGGAGCTGCACCACCATCGCGCCGACGACCTGCCGGCCTATCTTGTGGTGGTCATTGTCGGCCACATCGTGCTTGGCGCTTTCATGGGTGTCGAGGCGACTTCGACGCTGTCGACCTGGCAGCACATCGCCATCTGGGTGCCATTGACCATCATTCTCGCCGTCGTCCTGCTGCAGCCAGTCAAGGGCGCTGTCATCGGCTTGCAATGGGCGTTTTATATGCACGGCTTTGGCGGTGACGAAGATCTGATCGAGTCGCATCCCGAGGCTTGAAACCGAGGCTGGCGCAATCGGCATGGCTGGACGCCACTTTCGCATCGGAGAAGATTCCGCTAGGTCGAGCGCATGGACGTTGTGACCAAGGCGGAAGTCGACAAGGTTGAGCGGGTCGCGCTCGACGCCAACCCTATACGCCCGCGCGACGCCGCGACGCTGATCCTGCTCGACCGCAAGGGCGACGAAATCCTGGTGCTGATGGGCCGCCGCCACGCCCGTCATGCCTTCATGCCGGGAAAATTCGTGTTTCCGGGCGGCCGCACCGATCCGGCCGACAGCCACATCCGGACAGCCACCGCACTTCATCCCGACGAAGAAGCGAGATTGACCGCTGGCATCGGCCGCACCAGCCCGGCCCGCGCCCGCGCCATTGCCCTGTCGGCAATCCGCGAAACCTATGAGGAGGCCGGCCTGCTGATCGGCCAAAAAGGGGGCTTCGCAACCGCCAAGCGCGACTGGCAGGGCTTTGTCGAGCACGGCGTTATTCCATCACTGCAAGCGCTGCGCTTCGTCGCACGCGCCATCACCCCGCCCAACCGGGTGCGCCGGTTCGATACGCGCTTTCTCGCCGCATGGCGCGACGATGTCGCCGTGGAACTGCCGGATGGCGGTCCGACCAACGAATTGGAGGACGTCGTTTGGCTGCCGCTGGCCAAGGCGGCCAGGCAAGCAGATATCCCAGACATCACGCGCACGGTGCTGGAGGGACTGGAAACCCGCCTCGCCCAGGATCCGCTGCTGAGCCCCGGCGGTCGCGTGCCGTTCTACCGGCTTGTCCGCAATCGCTTCGTCCGCGAAATTCTCTAGAGCAGCCAGGCATTCCATGACAGTCGACATCCAGCCGCAGGGCAAGGAACGCGTACACTGGCTGCCGATGGTCGCGGCGATCTCGTCGATCAGCGTCGTCGGCATTGCCATCGGGCTCGGCATGCCGCTGCTCAGCGTGATCCTTGAAACGCGCGGCCACTCCGCGTCGATGATAGGCCTTAACACCGCGGTCGCCGGCCTCGCCTCGATCGCCGGCGCGCCGCTCGCCACTCCGCTTGCCATGCGGTTCGGGGTCGCCTGGACAATGCTTGCCATGATTGCGGCCGGAGCGCTGGCCTTTGTCGGTTTCCATTTCGCGCCAGCTTTCTGGATGTGGTTTCCGCTGCGGGTCCTGCTGCATATCGCGCTGACGGTGCTGTTCATCCTGTCGGAATTCTGGATCAGCACCTCGGCGCCGCCACACCGGCGCGGACTGGTCCTCGGCATCTATGCCACCGTGCTGTCTCTCGGCTTTGCCGCCGGGCCTTGGCTGTTCGCCCACCTTGGCAGCAGCGGTTTCCTCCCTTTCGGCGTCACCATCGCACTGGTTACGCTGGCTGCCATACCGGTTCTGGCGGCACGCAACGAGAGCCCGACGATCGTCTCGGACGGCGAAACCAGCAATTTCCTGCGTTATATCTGGCTGGTGCCGACGGCGACCGCCGCCGTGCTGGTGTTCGGCGCGGTCGAGACCGGCGGCTTTGCGCTGTTCCCCGTCTATGGTAGCCGCATCGGCTACTCAGAGGCGGACGCAGCCCTTTTGCTCACCATGATCGGCCTCGGCAACGTGCTGTTGCAGATCCCGATCGGCATGATCAGCGACCGCGTCAGCGACCGCCGCTATTTGCTGATGGCTTGTGCCACCGTCGGGCTTGCCGGCACAATCTTCATGCCGTTCTTCGCGCAGAACTGGCATATGATGGCAGCGCTTCTGTTCGTCTGGGGCGGTGTGGTCGCTGCCATGTACACAATCGGCCTGGCGCATCTCGGCTCGCAGCTTTCCGGCCATGAATTGGCCTCCGCCAACGCCGCCTTCGTGCTCTGCTACGGCGTCGGCATGGTGCTTGGCCCGCAGGCAATCGGCATCGGCATGGACGCTTTCGGGCCGTCGGGCTTCGGTTGGGCGCTCGGCCTGTTCTTCGCCTGCTATATCGTGCTGGTCGGCACCAGGCTGCTCCGCAAAATCCTCTGAGTCGGTCCAGCTTCCGACATCGCTCCCACTGCTGACCAACTACTGACATAACCATGTCAGGAGGGCTCGAGTATATGCTCCCCCAAAGTGCATAAGCAGGGAGACCTCGGATGATCGATAGTGGCTTTGAAACGAAATCGCTGCGGATGGAATTGCTGCTGCTGGTGACCTTTCAGGCACCGGCAGCTGATGTCGATCGCATCATGGAAGCGGTGGTCGCGATCGCGCCGCTCAGAATGGGCAAATATGACAGCAATGCCTTTCAGTCGGCGGACGGCATCGAACGCTACCGGCCGCTTGAAGGTGCCGCCGCCGGCGCCGAGACGGAATTGCGCAGGCGGCCTGGGACTGTCGAGGTGTCGTTCGAACTGCCCGATGATCAGAAGCTCGCCGCTCGCGTCGTCGAAGCGATTTACCAGGTTCACAGCTGTCAGGAGCCGGTGATCCGCATTCAGCCACTGCTTGCCAGCCGCTCCAAGGGTCTCGATGACCGCGCCAACCCGAACCGCTGGTGGAACACGACGGGCGATTGGAAGAAGGTGTTGCCAGTCACGGAAGACGCATGAGCCTGGACAAGGGTTGACTTTCCGGGCGCGTTCTTTATGTGTCGCGGCAAGTTTCCCGCGTCCGGGTGTTTCCCGTGCTCCAGCGGCCAAAACTCCACGAACATTAACGGACGAACATCATGGCCAAAGCCGCAAACATCAAGATCAAGCTTCTGTCGACCGCCGACACCGGTTTCTTCTACGTGACCAGCAAGAACAGCCGCACCAAGACGGACAAGCTGTCGTTCCGCAAATACGACCCGGTCGCCAAGAAGCACGTCGAATTCAAGGAAACCAAGATCAAGTAATCGGGTTTCTCTCGCAGTACTGAAACGCCGCCTTCCGGGCGGCGTTTTTCGTTTCGGGAATTCAGGACTAGAGCATTTTGCAGCCAAATGGAATCATTTGGCGTCCGCATAAATGCGGCAAAACAGATAGTTAGAGCGAGTTACCGGTTCCAAGAGAACCGGAACCGCTCTAGTCGATGCGATCGCCGCTTGCCGGATCGAACAGATGCAGCGACGCCGGATCAGCCGACAGGCGCACGCCTTCACCCGGTTTCACGCTGGCCCGGCCCATGGCAAACACGCAGACCTGCTGGCCGGCAAGCCTGGTATAGAACTGGGTCGATAAGCCGAGCGGCTCCACCACGCCCACCTTGCCTTTCAGCGCGCCATTGTCGGCGAGCCGGATATGCTCGGGCCGCAAGCCTACGGTGATCGCATCGCCATCCCTGAGCGGCAGGCCGTCGGGCAGCCTCAGCTTCTGGCCGTCGGCCAGGATGGCATCCGGCCCGGCTCCCTTTTCAACCACGGCAGGCAGAAAATTCATGCCGGGCGAGCCGATGAACCCGGCGACGAACATGTTGACCGGCCGGTCGTACAGATCGAGCGGCGCGCCGACCTGCTGGACGAGGCCGTCATGCATGACGACGATACGGTCGGCCATTGTCATCGCTTCGGTCTGGTCATGGGTGACATAGACCGAAGTGGTCTTCAATTGCTGGTGCAGCGCCTTTATCTCGGCACGCATGTGGACGCGCAGCTTGGCGTCGAGGTTCGAAAGCGGCTCGTCGAAGAGAAAGACCTTCGGGTCGCGCACGATGGCCCGCCCCATGGCGACGCGCTGGCGCTGGCCGCCGGACAATTGCCGCGGCAGGCGTTGCAGAAGGGCATCGAGCCCGAGCCGCTTGGCGGCGGCGTCCACCCTTGCTTCGATAGCTGGCTTGCCGGCCTTCCTCAACATCAGGCTGAAGCCCATGTTCTTCGACACGTCCATATGCGGATAGAGCGCGTATGACTGAAACACCATGGCGATGTCGCGGTCCTTTGGCGCGATGTCGTTAACCAGGCGCTCGCCAATATGGATCTCGCCGCCGGAGACCTCCTCCAGCCCGGCGATCATGCGCAGCAGGGTCGATTTCCCGCAGCCGGACGGGCCGACCAGGACCACGAACTCGCCGTCGGCGATTTCGAGATCGACCGCGTGCAGGACGCGCACGGCTCCATAGTCTTTGCGGACTTTGTCGAGTGTGACGGAGGCCATCGATCTATCCCTTGACGGCGCCGGCGGTAAGGCCGGTGACGAGGTAACGTTGCAGGAAGGCAAAGAAGACGCAGACGGGGATCAGCGCCAGGATGGAAGCCGCCATCATTTGTCCCCAGTCGACCGCGAATTTGCCGATATAGGTGAGCAAGCCGACCGCGAAAGTCTTCTGCTCGTCGCTGGAAATCAGCATCAGCGCAAACAGCAACTCGCTCCACGCGGCGGTAAAGACGAAGCCAAGCGTCGCCCCCATGCCGGGCAGCGTCAGCGGCACGATCACCTTGCGCATCGCCTGCAGGCGCGTGCAGCCGTCGATCATCGCTGCCTCTTCCAGGTCTCGCGGGATGCCGTCGAAGAACGACTGCATCAGGAAGGTTGCAAAGGCTGTATTGAAGGCGGTGTAGATGATGACGAGGCCGGTCAGGCTGTTGATGAGACCGATCTGCCCCATGATGCGGTAGATCGGCGGAATGACCATGACCAGCGGAAAAGTCTGGGTGAGCAAAAGCAGGATAGCCAGGGTCGCCTTGCCGCGGAACGAAAAACGCGACATGGCGTACCCGGCAAGCGTGGCAATGACCGTTACGAAGGCGGCCGTCGACACCGAAACGATAACGCTGTTTAGGAAATAGCGCGGAAAATCGGTGGCTTCGAGCACGGTGACGAAGTTCTGCAGCGTCGTTTGCGACGGCCAGAAAGTGATGCCTTCGGAATAGAGCAGCCGCTCCGGCGTGACCGAGATCTTCAACGTCCAGAAGATCGGGAACAGCGCGAAGGCCATGTAGGCTCCGATCGCGCCGTAAAGGCCGATGCCGCCGAGAACGCGCGAGGAGACGGAGCGTCCGGCAATCATCAGACGTGCCTTACCAGCGAACGGCGGATGCCGATCAGCGCAACCGCATAGACGATGAGCAGCACAAGCAGCAGCACCGCCACAGCGGAGGCATAGCCCTTGTCCAGCGACTTGAACGCGCTGACGTAGATATAGACCGGCACCGTGGCCGTCGAACCGGCAGGCCCGCCTTCAGTCATGACGAAGATCAGGTCGGCGAAGGTGGCGACCCATATCGTGCGCAGCATGACGGTAATGACGATGGTTGGCGCCAGGAACGGCAGCGTCACCTTGGTAAAGCGTTGCCACGGCGAGGCGCCGTCGATGGCCGCCGCCTCATGCAGTTCTGACGGGATCGACTTCAACGCCGCCAAAAGCGTGATGGCAAAAAAGGGAATGCCGAACCAGACATTGGCGACGATCGGTCCCCACATGGCTGTCGAGGGATCGGAGAGCACGTTGGTCGGCTCGGTTTTCAGCCCCGAGGCGTAGAGCCAATGCGGCAGCGGCCCGATGATCGGGTTGAACAGCCAGGCCCAGGTCAGGCCCGAGAGGAAGGACGGCACCGCCCAGGGCAGGAACACCACCGCCTGCACGATCTTTCTGCCCCGGAACGGCGTGTCGAGCAGCAGCGCCAGGCCAAGTCCGAGGAAGAACTGGAAGAACAGGCTGGCTGCCGTCCACCACAGCGTGTTGACGAGCGCCTGCCCGAGCACGGGATCCGACAGCATCGCCTGATACTGCCCAAGTCCGACATATTCGGATTTGAAAGCGGAGAATTTGCGGAACGAGTAACCGATACCGATAACCAGCGGCACCAGCAGCACGACGACCAGCAGCACGATCGCCGGGCTGAGATAGAGCCAGGGCTCGATTGCGGCATGGGATAGCCGCTTTTTTCGCGGCCTGCCGACGGATCGTATTTCGGACACGGCGTAGGTCATGGGTGCTGGATTGTCTCCTGGGGCAAGCATGGGCTGGCGACAGCGCCTTTCCCGTTTACGGGGAGATGCCGGTCCACCCTCCGCCGCTGCAGCGCAGCTGCTGCGGAGGACGGGCAGGCAGATGAGAGGCACCACGAGCCACGACGGGTTGGCGCCGCCCCTCATCTGTCACTTTTTGACACCTTCTCCGCGTGAACGGGGAGAAGGGAGGAAAGCTATTTCTTGTTCTTGGCCATCCAGTCCTGCTGTTCCTTGGTCAGGAACTTGGCCCATTCGTCGGCCACGTCCTTTGCCGCCTTCTGACCAAGCAGCACTTCCTGAAAATTCTTGATCGCCACCTGGTCGACGAAATTGCCGAGATTTTCCAGATGCGTCGGAGGCGTCACCATCTCGTATTTGTCGCCGTTGTTCAGTTCCTCGAACCAGCCTTTGAACTGCTCGGTCCTGAAGTGAGCGTCCTGGTCGGCGCCGTTGTGGATTGGAATGACGCCGACTTCCTTTGCCCATTCCAGATTGTCCTTGGGCGACAAAAGCGTTGCCATCAGCTTCCAGGCATCGTCCTTGTGCTGGGAATTGGCGAACATCGCCCAGCCGGCATAACCGAGCGTCGGATAGGATCTGCCGCTCGGACCGACTGGCATCGGCGCCACGGCGAAGTCGTCGGCGCTCATCTTGTCGGCGATGCCGAGCAGCGCGTCGGGATCCTGGTTCAGCATGGCGCAGGTGCCGCTATAGAACCCGGTGACGGTCTCGTTGAAACCCCAGCTCACCGCGTCTTTCGGCGCCAGGCCGTTCTTGTACATGTCGGCGAGCATCTGCAGGCCCTTGACCGACCCTTCCTCGTTGATGGTCGAGGTGCCGTCCTCGTTGAAATAGCCGCCCTTGCCCGCGGCAATGTTCATGAACATGTGCATGCCGTTGAAGGCGCCAGGGCCGCCGCGCAGGCAGTAGCCGTATTTGCCCGGTATTGCCGAGATTTTTTTGGAGTCCTCGACGAATTCATCGAGCGTTGCCGGCGGACCGTCCAGACCGGCCTCCTTGAACAGCTTCTTGTTCCAGAACAGCGCGTTCAGGTAATAGCCGTAAGGGATCATGTACTGCTTGTTGTCGACCGTCGAGCCGAACTGCTTGGCACGCTCGCCCAGCGTTTTGGCATCGTCCCATTTGGCCATATATGGCCCGAGATCCTCGAGCTGGCCGTTGGTCGCATAGAGGCCCATCCAGCGTTCCGGCATCTCGACGATGTCGGGCGTGTCGCCGGCCTGCACCATGGTAAGGAACTTCTCGAACGCCTGGCCCCAGGGCAGCGATACCAGCTCGACCTTGACCCCCGGATTGGCCGCCTCGAACTCGGCGATCTGTTTCTTGAGGAATTCGGTACGCGGCGGGCTGGTGATGACCTCGACCATCTTGACCGTGGAATCGGCCAGCACGCTGCCGGCGGAAATCGCCAGACCTGCGACGGCACCAAGAAGGATGCTCAGTTTTTTCATGTTCAGCACTCCCATTTTGAACGGCTCCATTTATCTTTTTGCTTTGTCGAACGCCTGGGCAACGTCAGCCCACAGGCCTTCGACACTTTCCAATCCGACACTGAACCGGATGGTTCGCGGGCTGACGCCGAAGCGCGCCATCGAATTCAGGCCCGGCGTCTGCTCGAGCGAGGCCTTTGCTGGAACGACCAGGCTCTCATGGCCGCCCCAGCTGACGCCGATGCGAAAGAGTTTCAGCGCATCGACGAAAGCCGGGATGTCGACGTCTTCCGTCACCTCGAATGAGAACAGCCCGGCATAGCCGGCAAGCGTCGCCTTGCCCGGATGGTTGGAATAGGCCGGGTGGTTGACCCGCTCGACATGGCCATGCGCTTTCAGCCGTTCGGCGATGGTCAGCCCGCTCTTCATGTGATGCGGCAACCGCAGCGGCAATGTGCGCAGCCCGCGCAGCAACAGCCAGGCCTCGAAAGGCGAAAGTTTGCCGCCGAGGTAGGAATAGGTCTGCTCGTTGATATGGCGGATATGGGCAGCCGAACCGGCCACCACACCGGCGACGGTATCGCTGTGGCCGCCGAGATATTTCGAGGCCGAATGCAGCACCAGGTCGACACCGTGCGAAATCGGCTTCTGGAACACCGGCGTCGCCCAGGAATTGTCGATCGTGGTGACGATGCCCTGCTCTTTGGCCAGCCGCGCCAGGTGGGTTATGTCCTGGAGCTCGAACATCATCGACGTCGGGCTTTCCAGGTAGAGCAGCTTGGCGCCGGGGAGTGCCGCGGCGACCGCGTCCGGATCGGAACCGTCGACATAGTCGACCTTGATGTTGAGCCGTGGCAAAAGCCGTTCGAACAGCCGGTAGGCATCGCCGTAGCAATTGCGCACGACAACCATGCGCTCGCCGGCACCGACGAAAGCAAGCACCGTGGCGCCGATCGCCGCCATGCCGCTGGAAAAGCCGCGCGCGGCCTCCGCGCCTTCGAGAGCGGCGACACGCGCCTCGAACTCCATGACCGTCGGGTTGTCGCCGCGCGAATAGATCGGCTGGCGTCGCCTGCCGGCGAATGTATCGGCCATCTCCGAATAATTGGAGAAGGTGAAGAGCGAAGTCTGGTAGATCGGCGGCACCACGGCACCGCCGGGGAAAGGTTCGTCATGGGCGAGAAGCGTCGCCGCCTCGGCGAGATAGTCGTTTTCGAAACCGGCGGGATGATCGCTCATTTCTGGCCTGAAAGTTCGAGTTTGGCCGCGCCGCGCTTCAGATCGTCCTCGACGGTGGCGATCAGCTTGAGCGCCTCGGCCCGGGCCCCCTCCGGATCGTGCGCGGCAATGCGTTCGTAGATGGTGCGGTGGTAAGGAAAGCTGGCGTGGCCGAAATCACGCACGCCGAGCGGATGCTCCCAGAAACGGTGGAACAGTTCGTGCATGGCGGCGATGATCTGCTCGAAGAGCGGATTGCCGGAACTGCGGTAGATCGACTGGTGGAATTCCCAGTCCTCCTCCGCCGACATCCCTGCGCGGGTGTGGAAGGCCTGCTCCATAATGTCGAGCTTGCGCGCGATCTCGGCGATCTCGGCCTGGTCCGCGCGAACGGCGCACAGGGCGGCGGCTTCCGCTTCCAGTGCCCGGCGGATTTCCAGCGTCTGCATCAGGCTGGTGAAATCATTGCCGCCGGCCAGCGTCAGCGGCATGTGCAGCATGTCCAGCGAGACCACTCCCTTGAGATAGGTGCCGCTGCCTTGCCGCCGTTCGACCAGGCCGAGCCCTTCCCAGCGCGTCAGCGCCTCGCGCACGGTGTTGCGGCTCACCTTGAGGCGCTCGGCCAGGATGCGTTCGGTCGGCAGTCTCTGGCCGGGCCCGAGAGCTTCCCGCATTACAAAGCCGGCCAGCGCCTTCAGCACCGCGTCGTCGCGAGCAGTTGCCTGTATGGGGGAAAGGCCGAATTCGGTCATGCCAACGGGTCACCAAATGGCTCAATGGTCCAACCAATTTCTGCATAGAAGACAGGCCCTGTCAACCGACTGCGGGCGCATACGCTCTGCCCAGCCGGCTATTTCAAAGGGCGCTGTCGCTGTCGCAACAAAACCAAAGCGTTTTCCGGGTCTTGGTGCAGAATCCTGATGTGTTTTGAAAATTGGGGGCCGGCCGGCGTTTGGCAGCGGTACGAGGAGGCCACTATGTGCCAGCGCCGGCCAGCCGACCCCACGGACCCAGGAGATGCGGCGGACCTGAGCATCATGGGGTATTCTTTCGGTCGAACCGGCGATCTAGACCTCGTGCCGGTTACGTCTAAGGGCTGCACATTTGCGCAACAACTTATGAAAATCAACAGTTTCTTAACCAAGCCTCGCAACTCGCTTGGATTAAGGTAAATTCGTAACCTTGTCGGGTTGACTGGCTAATTCGTCCATGGTGCTACGCCGCCTTGGCGACGACGCGATTGCGGCCGCCGCTCTTGGCCTCATAGAGCGCAAGGTCGGCGCGTTTCATCAGCGCCGCGACCGTGTCCATGCCTTTCAGCACCGACGACACGCCGACGCTGACGGTGACTTCGATCGCTTTGCCCTCGCTGCCAACGGCAAACGGCAGTTGGGCGATTTCGGCGCGAATGCGTTCGGCTACCTTTTCGGCTACCGCGCCGTCCGTGTCCGGCATCACCACCACGAACTCCTCGCCACCGAAGCGGCAGGCTAGATCGATGCCGCGCACGTTCTTGCGCAGCCGCCGCGCGAATTCGCGCAGCACGTCGTCGCCGCCGTCATGGCCATGCGCGTCGTTGATGCTCTTGAAGCGGTCCAGATCGGTGATCATCACCGACAGCGGCCGGCGCCGTGCCACGGCGCGGTCGAACAGCGTCTGCAGATGGCTGTCGAGATAGCGGCGGTTGTGCAGACCGGTCAGGGCATCGGTCACCGCCATCTCGATGGTCTGGGTGACACTGGCGCGAAGCTGGTCGTTGTAGCGCTTGCGGCGCACCTGCGTACGCAGCCGCGCCGTCAGCTCCTGCTGGTCGATCGGCCGCATCAGATAATCGTTGATGCCGAGTTCGAGGCCGCGGATGATACGCCCCTCCTCGCCCTCGTCCGCCAGAAGGATGATCGGCAGGAAACGGGTGCGATCAAGCGAGCGCAATTGCGAGCAGAGCCTAAGCGGGTCGAAATCGGCGAAGGCCGTCGAGATCATCACGCATTCGTAGGGCAGCTCGGCGGCCTGGAAGAAGCCGGCATGCGGATCGTTGGCGACGTCGAGAGCGGCACTGCCGCGCAGCATCTTCTGGATGCGCTCGAACGAGGATTTGCGCTCGTCGACCAGCAGCACCTTCGGCACCGCGTCATCGGTAGCGAAGTTGCGGCTCAAAAGCTCCTCGATGCCGATATTGCGTGTCGTCGAGGCGCGCAGCCGCAGCTCATCGGTCAGCGACTTCAGCCTGACCAGGCTCTTCACGCGCGTCATCAGCTGCAGATCGTTGACAGGCTTGGTCAAAAAATCGTCGGCGCCGGCCTCGAGGCCGCGCACCCGGTCCGAAACCTGGTCGAGCGCGGTGATCATCACGACCGGGATGTGCGATGTCGCCGGGTCGCCCTTCAGCCGCCGGCAGACCTCGAACCCGTCCATGTCGGGCATCATCACGTCGAGCAGCACGACATCGACCTTGCCGTTCTCGCAGATCTCGATCGCGTCCGGCCCGTTGGTGGCGGTCAGAACCTCGAAATATTCGGCGAGCAGCCGAACCTCCAGCAGCCTGACATTGGCTGGGATGTCGTCGACGACGAGGATCCGCGCGGTCATTTCACAAAGCTCCGGCTCGGCTGGAAAAATACATCAGGCATCGCCCAGGTAGGATTTGATGGTTTCGATGAAACGCGGCACCGAGATCGGCTTGGAGATATATGCCTCGCAGCCACCCTGGCGAATGCGCTCCTCGTCCCCCTTCATGGCGAAGGCGGTGACCGCAATGACCGGGATGACGTGGAGATCATCGTCCTCCTTCAGCCATTTGGTGACCTCGAGGCCCGATACTTCCGGCAGCTGGATGTCCATCAGTATGAGGTCCGGCCTGTGCTGCCGCGCCAGATCCAGCGCTTCGAGGCCGTTACGTGTGCGCACCGTCTCGTAGCCGCTCGCTTCGATGAGGTCGCGAAAGAGCTTCATGTTGAGCTCGTTGTCTTCGACGATCATAACCTTCTTTGGCATCGATTTCCCGTCCCGGCTGACCTTCCACTCGAAGGGTGCCGTCATGCGCCCCTTGTCGGCACGCACCAAACCTGTTCCCACTATACGGCAATATGATTGACGAAACGGAAACCGGCCGCCCTAAAAGCTTTCGGATTCCAGGTCGGCGAGCTTGCTGCCGGCGACACTTGCCACTACTGCGAAAACAGAACGATTCCGCCCACGAAGGAAGGTAGCGATGGCAAACGCAGCGTCAATGCGCGAGGAAGCGGAAACCATTGCCGTAAAGGCGCTGGGCTTCGTCGCCGCCGATCCGGAACTTCTGCCCCGCTTCCTGGCGATGACCGGCATCGAAGCTCATTCCATCCGCCAGGCGGCGGGTGAACCGGGATTCCTGGCCGGCGTGCTGCAGTTCATCCTTGCCCACGAGCCGACGCTGATGCGTTTTTCCGAGGAGACCGGAACGCCGCCCGCCGCAGTCGGCAAGGCATTGCGGGCGCTGCCGCTCGGCGACGACAATCACGAGCATTCGATATAAGCGGCGATCCCGAGACTGCGGGCAGATCGAAGAACCTGCCGCAGACGACGGCCACTGCTGGTGCTTTACGGCGTTGCCTCTTCCCCACTGTCGTCAGTCCCGACGGAGTCGGCCGGCTTCAGCATGGCGCCGTTGACCGTCACCGAACCGTCGGCTTTGGTGTTGATCACCCATTCCAGCCGGCCGTCCGGCAGCGTCTTGCCAAACCCTTTGATCGCCAGCGCGCCGCTAAAATACTGCGCGGCCTGCGGGTCTGTCTTCGCCGCCGTCTGCAAGGTCTCCACGATTTTTTCGTATCCGGTGATGTCGAGGGTTACATTTGCCATCGGCGTCGCCCCTGGAAACGTCATCTCGCCCTCCAGCACGATCTCGATGCCGCCGTTCTTCACCGTGCTGTGCCCGATGACGAATTTCGGCGTCTTGGCCATGAAATCGGCCTTGATCTGATCGCCAAAGTCGGCCGGCAGCGGCGGTTTGTTGTTCAGGTCAAAGGCTTCGATGGCCTTCTTAGTCATACTGTCGAGATCGATATTGGCGCCGCCGAAATTCAGGTCGATGTCGGTGGGCAACAGCGCGGCACTCCAGCTCGGCAGCACGTTTCGAGGTATCGTCAGCCCTGCCGCTCTGATTGCATAGTTGATCGTCCCGTTCTGCGCGATGCCGTCGCTCCCGAAACTGGTGCCCAGTTCCGCCGCGCCGAAACGTCCGACGGGGCTGTCCACGGCGAAATCCTTGAACCCGTAGGTTCCGTCGATCCGCTCCCATAGCGGCAATGCGGCGAGCAGCAGCGATTTGAGTTGCGCCTGATTGCCTTTGAGCTTGGCCTCGTCCTCATTGGCCACTGCAAATGCCAGAAGATCGAGAAGCGGCTTTGTTCGTATGCCTTTGCCGGTCGCATTGACCGACAGTCCCGGCGACGTGATTGCGAGCGGGAATTTCAGCCCGCTATTGGGGTCGTCAAAGTCGATCGCTTCGGCAAAAACCGCTATCGTCTGCGTCATGGTGAAGTCGGCGCCGCCATTCACCGCCTTGGCGGCGCTCATGGTGGCCGTACCGGGGCCGGTGCTCACTTTCACGCGTTGCATGGCGTCCCGGGAGTCCATCGTCATGCCGGTCATCGATGTAGTGGCGCTGGCGAAAGCCGCCAACTCGGGATCATAGACGCCGGCGAACTTGCCGCCTGCGATTGCTAACTGGGTGCTCTGCGGCCCTTGCGGCCCCTCGACCTCGAAGGAAGCGCTGGTCGACATGTCCGCCGAGACGTCCCATTTCCCATCCCTGCGCGGTTTGGCAAGGAGGGCATAGGGCGCCAAGTTGAATTTCGCGAAATTCTGCTTCGGCAACATCCCGGCAAGCGCCTTGAAGTCGAAGGCGATCTTATAGGCGTCGCCCTCAAGCGAAACCTTTGCGACACCCTTGTCGATTGCCTGGCTGCCGACATAGCGGGCCAGATTCTCGGAAAGCTGCTTCGCGCCCTGCTCATCAACGGTTTGGCCGAAGGCGGGTGCGCTGAGCGCGAGCACAAAGACGACTGGCAGGACACGGTTCACGCTCATTCTCCGTTGGGCCATTGGAATTATCTGCACTTTCTCATTTCGTAGGAAATTACCACCCCAACCGCAAGGCGAGGCGGCGCGACCCGAATGGCCTGCGGCATTGCCTAAAGCACCAGCCGCACCAGCGGTCGGCCTGGCTTGCGTTCGACCAACCGCTGGAACCCGGCCTTTTCGAAGACCCGCGACGAGCCGACGAACAGCCCTATCGACCGCGAATCCTTCGACAGGTCGATGGGGCAGGCCTCGATCAGGCGCGCGCCGTTCTGGCGGGCGAACTCGATGCCGCCTTGGACCAGGCGGTGCGACAGGCCCCTGCCGCGTGCCTTGGTGCGGATGAAGAAGCAGGAGATCGCCCAGACGCCCGGATCGGCGGCGTCGGCGGGGTCGATCGGCGCCGACCCCCTGCCCTGGTTGTTCCATTCGGGCACGTCGGCACGCGGGCCGATCTGCATCCAGCCGACCGCCTGGCCACCCTCGAAAGCCAACAGGCCGGGCGGCGGCCCGGCCTCGATTCGCGCCTTGATGTGGTCCTTGTTGCGCTCGCGATTGCTCGCGCGGCGCACCGCAGGCGCTAACCGGAAATGCGTACACCAGCAGCCGTAACAGGCGCCCTGCTTGCCGAAAAGATCCTCGAAATCCGCCCAAAGCTCAGGCACTAGCGGCGCTATGGTCGTATTCATGAGCTCTCTCCCGGCCCACCGCCTTGTCGTGGCGTCCGTCCTGACGTACCATTGCATTTGTTCTCTTTATGTTCGCAGCGATGGCGGCTCCTGTCAACAACCCCGAACACGGTTTTTGCCGCGACTGCCTGAATTTTCAGCGCAGCGAGGCACGCCGTTGCGAGCGCTGCGGCAGTCCAAGGCTCGCGCGCCATCCGGAGCTCTACCGGTTGCGCCTTGCCCATATCGACTGCGACGCGTTCTACGCGGCGGTCGAAAAGCGCGACAACCCGGCGTTGAAGGACCGGCCATTGATCATCGGCGGCGGCAAGCGTGGCGTCGTATCCACCGCCTGCTACATCGCCCGGATCCATGGCGTTCGCTCGGCAATGCCGATGTTCAAGGCGCTCGAAGCCTGTCCCGAAGCGGTGGTCCTCCCGCCGGACATGGAAAAATACGTGCGCGTCGGCCGCGAGGTGCGCGCCATGATGCAGGCGCTGACGCCGCTGGTCGAGCCGCTCTCGATCGACGAGGCCTTTCTCGACCTCGCCGGCACCGAGCGCTTGCATGGCCTGCCGCCTGCGGTGGTGCTGGCGCGCTTCGCACTCGGCGTGGAAAAGGAGATCGGCATCACCGTTTCGGCCGGCCTTTCCTACTGCAAGTTCCTGGCCAAGGTGGCGTCGGACTTCCGCAAGCCGCGCGGCTTTTCGGTGATCGGCGAGGCCGAGGCTATCGGCTTCCTGGCCGAGCAGCCGGTGACGCTGATCTGGGGGGTCGGCAAGGCCTTTGCCGCCACGCTCGAGCGCGACGGCATCCGCACCATCGGCCAGTTGCAGCGCATGGAACGTGGCGATCTGATGCGCCGCTACGGCGTCATGGGCGACCGGCTCTACCGGCTTTCGCGCGGCGAGGACGACCGTCGCGTCGTTCCCGACCAGGACGCGAAAAGCGTCTCGGCGGAAACCACTTTCGATACCGACATCGCCTCCGTCGACGAACTGGTTTCGGTGCTGAGGGCGCTGTCGGAAAAAGTCTCGGCCCGGCTGAAGAAATCCGGCATTGCCGGACGCACCGTCGTCCTCAAGCTGAAGACCCAGGATTTCAAGATCCGCACGCGCAATCGCCAACTCGGCGATCCGACCCGGCTGGCCGACCGCATCTTTCAGACCGGGCTCGAGCTGCTGCGCAAGGAAGCGGATGGCACGAAATACCGGCTGCTCGGCATTGGCGTCAGCGATCTCTCCGACGATGACCGGGCGGACCCGCCCGACCTGGTCGACGTCCAGTCACGCAAGCGCGCCATGGCCGAAGGCGCCATCGACACGCTGCGCGGCAAGTTCGGCCGCAGGGCGGTGGAAACCGGCTATACCTTCGGCAAGGGCCGCGATGCCCATCCGCCCGAACCGGTCGAGGAGTGATAGTCAGGTGCGCCGCAGATCGATCCTGCTGGTCACCACACTCTTGCCGGTTTTCGGATCGGTATCGACGACGGTCAGCCGCATGCCGTCCTCGCCGGTTTTCTCAACAGTCATTTGCGCCCTGCGGTCGCCATTGACCTCCTTGGCCCAACGAATGCCGAGATTGATTGCGTTGCCGGAGCGGCTGCCGCTCAATTGCGCCGGCCCGGTGCGCGATCCGACATAGGTGCCGGTGTATTTCGTCCCGCTCGATTTGAGATCGGCGCTGATGGCGCGCGTCACCACGATAAGACCGCGGCAGCTGCCGTCGAGCGATAGCGAGATCGATGTTGCGTCGGAATTGAAATGACAGGAGACATTCACCGTCGGCGCATCGGTGGTGACCTTGACGGTGCCTTTGCCGGCGAAATTCCCCTGGAATGAGCGAAGAAAATCCGGATCGTCGGCATGCGCTGCGCCGGCCCCGGCCGTCAGGCACCCGGCAAGTACAAATCGTGCAAGTGATTTCATCGGACCGCTCCTCGTTGGTATCCAAAACACAGCACGCAAACACTGAGGGACCAACGCTTCCCTCAGCAGCGGGTTCCGACTTCAACATCACTGTTTGCAACGCTTCACGGCTGGCCCAGTCGAATGCGTCGGCTAGCGGTTGCGATGAAAGCGCCGGCTTGCGACATAGCGCCCATGACACCCGCACCCTCGATCCCCAAGGCCGCGTTCTGGATGGCGCTGTCGATCGCCTCGTTCCTGGCGATGTCGGTGGCCGGCCGCGCCACGACGGCAGAACTCAACGTCTTCCAGGTGCTCGAGCTGCGCTCGGTGATCGGCTTTTTCATCCTGCTGCCGCTGGTCATGATGTCAGGCGGTTTTCCGGCGATGCGCACCGGACGCCCGTTGGCCCATCTCGCCCGCAACGTCGTCCATTATACCGGCCAGGCTGCCTGGCTTTATGCCTTGACGCTGATCCCGCTTGCGGTGCTGATCTCGATCGAATTCACGACGCCGATCTGGACTGCGCTGCTGGCGGTAGCTTTCCTCGGCGAAAGGCTCTCCCGGCCAAGGCTGGCGGCGATCGTGCTGGGGCTGATCGGCGTGGTGATCATCGTGCGTCCGGGCGTCGGCGCGGTGAATCCGGGGCATGTTATCGTGCTGGGAGCAGCGGTCTGCTTCGGCGTCTCGGTGGTTCTCGTCAAGTCGCTGACGCGGACGGACAGCGTCGTGCGCATCATCTTCTGGATGCTGATCATCCAGTCGGTGCTTGGCCTCGTCCCGGCGCTGTACGAATGGCGCAACCCGTCGCTCGAGCTCTGGCCGTGGATCCTGCTGATCGCGTTTACCGGCATGTCGTCGCATTTCTGCATGGCCCGCGCACTTGTCTATGCCGATGCGACGGTCATCTCGCCAATGGACTTTTTGCGCGTACCGCTGTCGGCGATGATCGGATGGCTGCTTTATCACGAGCAGATCGACGCCTTCACCGCCGGGGGCGCCCTGCTGATCCTGCTTGGCAATCTGCTCAACCTGCAGAAAAAAGCCGCCAAACCTGCGGAAGTGGCGGCAGCGTAGCCCTGCGTTTCAATCGCCGTCGTCGGGTATGTTCAGAACGTGCCCACAGGCCTTGCAATGAACGGCGTCGGGCTCGTGCCGCTGCAGCCCGCATTGCGGGCAAGGAAAGAACACCTTGGTGGGACGGAAGAGCGCCTGTGCAAGCCGGACGAACAGCGATATGCCAATGATCATGGTGGCGATCGCGGTGAGCTTGCCGGCCACACCGGGCAGGACGATGTCACCGAAACCGGTCGTGGTGACCGTGGCGACCGTGAAATACAGCGCATCGACATAGCCCTCGAGACCACCCACGGTGCGGAAGAAGAAGGTGTAGACGAAACCCGTGATGACAAAGAGGAATGTCAGGAAATTGATGACCGCACGGCTCGCCTCGCGCCATCGCCTGAAGCCGCGCATCTCGAGAAATCGCCACAGCGCGCCGCTACGCGACAGCGACCACAGCCGCAGGATGCGCAAAAAACCGAGATTGGCCAGCGCCGTAGGCATCAGCAGAGTCAGCAGGATGAAGGCATCAATCCACGACGCCGGCTGTTTCATCAGGCGCAGCATGTCGTTGGAGGCAAGCAGCCGGGCAATCATGTCGGCGGCGACAAGTGCTGCCACGGAGTAGTCCAGCCAGAGGAACGAAGACGACTTCTGGATCACCGGCGTGGCGATGAAAAAGGCAATGATGGCAAGGTCGATGACAACGGCCGCAAGCTGAAACCGGAACGCCGCCGCTGTGCGCCCGTGATACAGCTTGCGCAACATGTCGCGCAGCCGGGCCAAGGCTGAAATATCTTGGGCTCCGTTCTTGTCAGCTACCTTCATGACGATCGCGATAGCCTTCGCTGCGACGGCCGTCCATTCGACAAGGCAGGCGGAAGCTTGCGCCATCCGACCGATCCCGGCGGTTGCGGCAAATGGCTTCAGCCGCGATCAAACCGGCCTTGCCTCTAGAACGCTGATGCGTGGCCCCGCCTGGATGATCTCGGTCACCTCGAAGCCACCCTTTGCCAGCAGCGACTTGAATTCATCGGCCGTCCGCTCCTGGCCATCGGGCGCGACCAGCATGTTGAGGTCGGAGAATTTGGCATTCGCCCCCTGATTGGGCGGCTCAAGCACGGCCTCAAAAACCAGCAACTTGCCGCCCGCACGGATCGCCTGGCGACAGTTTTGCAGGATCGCGACGTTGGTCTCGTCGTCCCAGTCATGCAAAATCCATTTGAGCAGCAGCGCGTCGGCCGCCACGGGCAGCTCGGCAAAGAAATCGCCTCCGACGATCTCACAGCGATCGGCGACACCTTTCGCCGCCAGCACCGAGGCGGCCGGCGCTACCACATGCGGCTGGTCGAAAAGGATGCCGCGGCTGCCCGGGGTCGCGGCCAGGACTTCGGCAAGCAGCGCGCCCTGGCCACCGCCGACGTCCATGATGACCGGAAACGACGAAAAATCATACGCCGCCAGGATGGCTGCCGCCACGCCGCGCGAATTCGCTGCCATGGCGCGATCGAAGATAGCGGACTCCTCTGGATGCTCTGCCCGGTATTCCCAGACGCCCTTGCCATGCGCGTGGCGAAATGCGTTCGTGCCGGTTTGGATGCTGTAGAGCAGTTCGCTCCACGCTTGCCGGTAATAGGGTCTTCCGACGAAGGCGGCCCAGGGTGCAGCGGAAAACTCAGCATCGGAGCGCAAGGCGCCGCCAAGCGGCGTTAGCGAGAACTGCCCGTCCTCTGCCTCGTGAAATATGCCGACCGCCGCAAGCGCCCGCAGCAACCGATAGAGCGCGCGCGGATGTGTGTCGGTCAGGCTTGCCAGATCTGCTGCCGAGCGCTTGCCGTCCTTGATGTGGTCGGCGATGCCGAGCGTCGCGGCGACCGAGATCGCCTGCGAGACGCGGTACCCGTTGACCATCCGTGTTAGTTCGAAAGCGGCTGCGCGTTCATCCATGGCGCCCCCCAATCGCCAAAACCCGAAGGTTTCGGTATTTTAAACCAGCTCCACTTCAACCACGCCCGGCACCGCGCGCATGGCTGACGCGATCTGAGGCGAGATACGATAACGACTGGGCAATTCGATCTCGACCTCCCCCTGGCCGTCATCCTTTATCAGCACAAAGCTTACCTGTCCCTCGCCCTTGACGGCAAGCTGGCCGGCAAGCGTGCCGATCGGTGCTGCGTCGCGCACGAAGATGCGTAGCGCTTTCTGGATGCGGCTTGCCTCGTCCTCCAGCGACTGCACGGTCTGGATGCGCAGATTGACGCCTTCCGGCCTGTCCTCGGCCGAAACGGTGATGACCACCGAGCGGCCGGGCTCGAGCAGGTCGCGATATTGCGCCAGTCCCTCGGAAAACAGCACCGCTTCATACTGGCCGGACGTGTCGGAAAACTGCACGACGCCCATCTTGTTGCCGGTGCGCGTCTTGCGTTCCTGCTTGGTGGTCACCGTCCCGGCGAGCCGGCCGGCGGCCGCACCGCGTTTGACGGCGGCCGAGAATTCGGCCCAGGTCTGCACCCGCATTTTCTGCAGCGCCGCCTTGTATTCGTCGAGCGGATGCGCCGAGAGATAGAACCCGACCACCTGGAACTCGCGGTGCAGGCGGTCGGCCGCGAGCCAGGGGTCGGTCGCCGGCAAGTTGAGTGCCTGCGACTGTGCGCCCAGCGAGGCGCCAAAGATGTCGTGCTGGCCGGTGACGGCATTCTGCTGCGCCAAGGACGCCAGCCCCATCATCCGCTCGACGCCGGCCATCATCGCCGCCCGGTCGAGACCGAAGCAGTCGAGCGCGCCGGCCATGATCAGGCTCTCGAAGACGCGTTTGCCAACGATCTTCGGATCGACCCTTTCGCAGAAATCGGCGAGGCTCTTGAACGGTTTTTCGCCGCGCGTGGCGACGATGTGCTCGACTGCGGCGTCGCCGACGCCCTTGAGCGCGGCCAACGAATAGAAGATGCGGTTCTCGCCGACCTCGAAATCCCGGAACGACGTCATCACCGACGGCGCCACCACCTCGATGCCGAGGCGCAGCGCATCCTGGCGGAAATCGGCGAGCTTGTCCGTATTGCCCATGTCGAGCGTCATCGATGCCGCCAGGAATTCGACGGGGTAATGCGCCTTCAGATAGGCGGTCTGGTAGGAGACGACGGCATAGGCGGCGGCATGCGATTTGTTGAAACCGTAGTCGGCAAACTTTGCCAGCAGGTCGAAGATGAAGTCGGCTTGCGGCTTGCCGACGCCGCGCTCGACCGCGCCCGAAACAAAGCGCTCGCGCTGCTTGTCCATCTCGGCGCGGATCTTCTTGCCCATGGCGCGGCGCAGCAGATCGGCTTCGCCCAGCGAATAGCCGGAGAGCTCCTGCGCAATCTGCATCACCTGTTCCTGGTAGACGATGACGCCTTGCGTCTCCTTGACGAGATGGTCGATCTTCGGGTGGATCGACGCCATCTCCTCCTCGCCGTGCTTTCTGGCGTTGTAGGTCGGGATGTTCTCCATCGGCCCCGGCCGGTAGAGCGCAACGAGCGCGATAATGTCCTCGATACAGTCGGGCCGCATGCCGATCAGCGCCTTGCGCATGCCGGCACTTTCCACCTGGAACACGCCGACCACTTCGCCGCGCGACAGCATGGCGTAGGTTTCTGGGTCGTCGAGCGGAATGTGGGCGAGATCGATCTCGATGGCGCGGCGGCGGATCAGCTTGACCGCCCTGTCCAGCACCGTCAGCGTCTTCAGGCCAAGAAAGTCGAATTTCACCAGCCCGGCCTGCTCGACATACTTCATGTTGAACTGGGTGACCGGCATGTCCGAGCGCGGATCGCGGTACATCGGCACCAGTTCCGACAGCGGCCGGTCGCCGATGACGATGCCGGCGGCATGAGTCGAGGCGTGTCGGTACAGACCTTCCAGCTTCTGCGCCGTGTCGAGCAGCGTCTGTACGATCGGCTCGCGCTCGGCCTCCTCGGCAAAGCGCGGCTCGTTGGCGATGGCGTCGGCGAGCTTGACCGGATTGGCCGGGTTCGACGGCACCATCTTGCTCAGCTTGTCGACCTGCCCGTAAGGCATCTGCAGCACGCGGCCGACGTCGCGCAGCACGGCGCGCGCCTGCAGGGTACCGAAGGTGATGATCTGGCCGACCTGGTCGCGGCCGTATCTCTGCTGGACGTAGCGGATGACCTCCTCGCGCCGGTCCTGGCAGAAGTCGATGTCGAAGTCGGGCATCGACACGCGATCGGGATTGAGGAAGCGCTCGAACAGCAGCGAAAAACGCAGCGGATCGATGTCGGTGATGGTCGTCGAATACGCGACCAGCGAGCCGGCGCCTGATCCGCGGCCCGGGCCGACTGGAATGCCTTGCGCCTTGGCCCATTTGATGAAGTCGGCAACGATCAGGAAATAGCCGGGATATTTCATCTTCTCGATGACCCCGAGCTCGAAATCCAGCCTCTCGCGATATTGCTCGACTGTATAGCCGGGCGTCGGCCCGTGCGCCGCCAGCCGCGCCTCCAGCCCTTCATGCGCCTGCCTGGCAAGCTCCTGCGCCTCCGCCTTGACCGCCGCATCGGCGTCGGCGACATCGCGGCCGGCAAAGCGCGGCAGGATCGGGTTTCGTGTCTTCGGATAGTAGGAGCAGCGCAGTGCGATCTCGACCGTGTTGTCGATTGCTTCCGGCAGGTCGGCGAACAGCCTCGCCATGTCGGCCTGGCTTCTCAGGAAATTGTCGGGCGACAGGCGGCGGCGATTATCGGCCGCAACCACGGAACCTTCGGCGATGGCGATCAGCGCGTCATGCGCCTCATAGTCTTCACGAGAGAAGAAAAACGCTTCGTTGGTGGCAACCAGCGGCAGATCGTGGCGGTAGGCGAGATCGACCGACGACTGCTCGATGGCGCGGTCGTAGCCGGAGACCCGTTCCAGTTCGACATAGAGCCGGTCGCCGAACAGGCCCTTGAGCGCCAGCAGCCGGGTCTCGGCTAGTTCACGGCGGTCCTCTTTCAAGGCATTGCCGATCGGACCGCGCGGCCCGCCGGTAAGGCAGATCAGACCGTCGGAATTTCCCTGCAGCATCTCGCTCGTCAGATGCACCGCCTCGCCGGGCGGTGTCTCGAGGTAGACGCGGCTGACCAGCCTGACCAGATTGCCGTAGCCGGCCTCGGTGGCGGCGATCAGCACCACCGGCCGCATCTCCGGCCCCTGCCGCCTGCGGTCGCGCTGGCTGTCGTTCGCCTCACCGGAAAAGGCGAGGTCGATCTGGCAGCCGATGATCGGCTGGATGCCGTCCTTCACTGCCTTTTGCGCGAATTCCAGCGCACCGAACAGGTTGTTAGTGTCGGTGACGGCGATTGCCGGGCATTCGTCCTGCACCGCATGGCCGACGATCTTGCCGAGCTGCAAGGCACCTTCGAGCAGCGAATAGGCCGAATGCACGCGCAGATGAATGAACCGACGCGCCGCCGCCTCTGCCCGCGACGCCTTTGCATAGGCCTCGCGCAGCAAGGGATCGCGTGGAAGTCTCTCATCCGTCATGGTTTTTTCGCGCCGCCTCACAGGGACTCAGTCGATCAAGATGTATTGTCCGGCAGCAGATAACATGAGTCCAGCAGAAGCGATTGGAGCTTTGGACGTTTAGAGCAACCGCCGAAGCTGCCGATCTCCCCCCTCGTGGGGGAGATGTCCGGCAGGACAGAGAGGGGCGCCGCCAACCTCAGGCCGGAAACACAAAACCCGCCACAGCGGGCGGGTCGTTGGAGCCATTTAGCACCATATCCAAATTACTAGCATAGCTGCCGGCACAAAGCAAGAACAAAATACGTTGTGAGGCAAAAAAAGCGAATTCCGCACGCCCCTCGCCTTGTCCCTCCTCAAGCGAGCGTGCTCAACCAATTGCAAGGTCGCGTTCCTTCGCTCCCCCTCCGTCCCGCCAACCTCAAGCAGATTACAGCCTCACGCGAATTCCATGATCACCGCATCGACGGCAAGGCTGTCGCCGGGCTTGGCGTTGAGCTTCGAGACGATGAGGTCGCGCTCGGCGCGCAGCACGTTCTCCATCTTCATCGCTTCGACCACGGCAAGCGTCTCGCCGGCCTTGACCTCCTGCCCCTCGGCAACAGCGATCGATACGACAAGGCCGGGCATCGGGCAAAGCAGCATCTTGGAGGTATCCGGCGCCACTTTTTCTGGCATCAGCCTTTCGAGCTCGGCAGTGCGCGGCAGCATGGCGCGGGCTGTCACCGAAATGCCTTTCCAGGCGATGCGGAACCCGTTCAGCACCGGCCTGACTTGCGCCGCGACCTTGCGGCCGCCGACCGTGCCGCGCCAGATGAGATCGCCCGGCCGCCAGTCGGATGCCACGGTCAGTGCCTTGCCACCGTCGATTGTGAGGTCGAGCTCCATCGGAATGGAAATCATCCCTTCGACGATGGCGACCGAAAGATAGTCCGGGCCGATCTTCACCACCCAATCGCGTTTCAAGGCGCCGGAATGCGGCGCCAGCCGCCCGCCCAGCCGGTCGAGCCGATCGCGGCGCAGCAGTTCCACCGCGGTGGCAATCGCGGCCAGCACCGCTTTCTCCTCGGCGTCTGGCACAATGGGCGCGAAGCCGTCGGGATACTCCTCGGCGATGAACCCGGTCGATATCTGACCTTCTCGCCAGCGCGGATGCTGCATCAGCGCCGCCAGGAACGGTATGTTGTGCTCGATGCCGTCGACGACGAAACTGTCCAGCGCTTCCGACATGGCGTCGATCGCCACCAGCCGCGTTGGCGCCCAGGTGCACAGCTTGGCGACCATCGGGTCATAGAACATCGAGATTTCCGAGCCTTCGGTGACACCGGTATCGTTGCGGATAACGATGTCGCCGAACTTTCCTTCCTCGGGCGGCCGATACTTCGTCAGCCGGCCGATCGACGGCAGAAAATTGCGATAAGGATCTTCGGCATAGAGGCGGCTTTCCACCGCCCAGCCGTTCAGCCTGACGTCGCTCTGCTTGATGGCGAGCTTTTCGCCGGCTGCCACGCGGATCATCTGCTCGACCAGGTCGATGCCGGTGATGAGCTCCGTCACCGGATGCTCGACCTGCAGCCGCGTGTTCATTTCCAGAAAATAGAAGTTCTTGTCGCTGTCGACGATGAACTCGACCGTGCCGGCGCTCTGGTAGTCGACGGCCTTGGCCAGCGCCACCGACTGCTCGCCCATGGCTTTGCGGGTCTTGGCGTCGAGGAACGGCGACGGCGCCTCCTCCACGACCTTCTGGTTGCGGCGCTGAATCGAGCATTCGCGCTCGCCGAGATAGAGCGTGTTGCCATGCGCGTCGGCGAGCACCTGGATTTCGATATGGCGCGGATCGACGATGAACTTTTCGATGAAGACGCGGTCATCGCCGAACGAGCTTTTGGCCTCCGACCGCGCCCGGTCGAAGCCGTCGCGCACCTCTGCCTTGCTCCAGGCGATGCGCATGCCCTTGCCACCGCCGCCGGCCGAAGCCTTGATCATCACGGGATAGCTGATTTCGCCGGCTATTCTTTCGGCATGGGCGGCGTTCTCGACGACGCCGAGCCAGCCGGGCACCGTCGACACCTTGGCCGTATTGGCGAACTTCTTCGATTCGATCTTGTCGCCCATCGCCTTGATGGCCTTGGGCTTCGGGCCAATAAAGACGATGCCTTCCTGCTCCAACGCTTCGCAGAAGGATGCCCGCTCGGACAGGAAACCGTAGCCGGGATGCACGGCCTCTGCTCCTGTGGCCTTGCAGGCGGCGATGATCTTTTCCGGGACCAGATAACTTTGCGCGGCCGGCGAAGGCCCGATATGCACCGCCTCGTCGGCCATTTCGACATGCACGGCGTCGCGGTCGGCATCGGAATAGACCGCGACGGTGACGATGCCCATCTTGCGCGCCGTCTTGATCACGCGGCAGGCGATCTCGCCACGGTTGGCGACCAGGATCTTTGTGAACATGCAGGCCTCGTCCCTCGGCTGCCCTTTTTTAACGGGCTTCCCGTTTTATGGGCTTCAGAAGGGCGGTCAAGGCAAAGTCGGAGCCTATCCCGGATGTAGATCGGTGAGCGCTGACGAAAATCCGGGGTCGGAACGTCGCTTCGTGCATAGCGCGGAGCTGAATGGTAAGTTAAATCTAGCTTGGATTGCAGACCGTCTTGGGAGGATTGCCTGATGAAAACGCGCGCCGCTGTTGCCGTCGCCGCCGGAAAGCCGCTGGAGATCATGGAGGTCGACCTCGAGGGTCCTCGCGATGGC
>NZ_JAMYUV010000045.1:0-44967 GCF_040323405.1 Mesorhizobium sp. M0048
ATGGCGACATGATCGCCATGGGTATCGTCGATCCGGTCAAGGTTGTGCGCACGGCTCTGCAGGACGCGGCCTCGGTCGCCGGCCTGCTGGTCACCACCGAAGCCATGATCGCGGAGGCTCCGAAGAAGGAGTCGGCTGGCGGCGGCATGCCTGGCGGCATGGGCGGCGGCGGCATGGGCGGCATGGGCGGCATGGACTTCTAAGAAGTCTATAAAGCACGCCCATGAACTCACGTTGCTCAAGCCCGCAAGCGGGCTTGAGTGGCGGCATGGACTTCTAAGAAGTCCATAAAGCACGCCCATGAACTCACGTTGCTCAAGCCCGCAAGCGGGCTTGAGTGGCGGCATGGACTTCTAAGAAGTCCATAAAGCACGCCATGAACTCACGTTGCTCAAGCCCGCAAGCGGGCTTGAGTGGCGGCATGGATTTCCAGTCCAGCCCATCTACCTTCAGATACGGAAAGGGCGGCCGAGAGGTCGCCCTTTTTGTTTGCTTTGCTTAGCGGTTTGCCCGCTCAGACGGCGGCGTCAATCCGCCGAGGGTGAGATTTGGCAGGCAAAGCACCCTCAATCAGCGCCGCGACTTCATCGGCTACTGCCAGCACAGGGGCACGGTCGTGGGTGGCGCGTGCGATCACCATCAGCCCTTCCAGCGATGATTCGACCAGCAATGCGAGCGCGTGCGCGCGGCGCTCGGGCACCCCTGCCCTGACGAAGGCGGCCCTGAGCAAGCCTATCCACTGCTCGAAAGCCGAGCGGCACAATTCGGCCAGTTCCGGCACGTCTGCCGGCGAGTCCAGCACCACGGGCGCGATCGGGCAACCGAGCGTGAACTGGTTGTCTTCCAGCATGCGCGCGACCGACTGGTAGATGTGGTGGACAGCCACCGCCGGGTCCTTTTCGGCGGCGAGCGCGGCGTCCAGCCTCTGCGTGACATCGGCGACGCTGTCGCGCGTCACCTCGATGACCAATTGGTCCTTGCCGCCCGGAAAGTGAAAGTAGAGCGAGCCTCTCGGTGCGCCTGAGGCGCTCAAGATGTCGTTGAGCGACGTGCCGTGGTAGCCGCGCTGCCTCAGCAGCCGCGCCGTCGTCTCGATCATGCGGGTGCGGGTGTCGTTCGCCATGCCAACCTCTGTCAGGAGTGAACACTATAGGCCTTGCCTCGAATATAGCAATCGGTCTACATAATATGTAGATCAGTCTACATATTCGAAAGAGAAGGCCGATATGCATAGTTATCGCCTTGAAGGAACCGGCGGAATCGAACGCCTGGTGAGGCGCGACGAGGCGCAGCCGGCGCCGAAGCAACACGAGATCGCCGTGCGTGTGCGCGCCGCTTCGCTCAACCGCCGCGACACGATGATCCTCAACGGCAACTATCCACTGGCGCCACGCCAGGGCGTTATCCCGCTGAGCGACGGTGCCGGCGAAGTCGTTGCCGTCGGCGATTCCGTCACCCGCTTCGCCGTCGGCGACCGCATCACCGGCAGCTATTTTGCGCGCTGGACCGACGGCCGCATCAATGCCGGGCTGATCGACCAGCTCGGTTGCACGCTGGACGGGATGCTGACCGAATACGCGGTGCTCGATGAGCAATGGGCGGTGCGGCTTCCCGATCATCTCGACTGGCATCAAGCGGCGACGCTGACCTGCGCCGGCCTGACCGCCTGGAATGCGGTGACGGCGGCCGAGATGCCGAAGCCCGGCCAATGGGTTCTTGTCATCGGTTCAGGTGGCGTCGCGCTGTTTGCGCTGCAATTCGCCAAGCTGCTCGGCTGCCGGGTCGTGGCCGTCAGTTCGCGCAGCGAGAAGCTGGACCGGATGCGGGCGCTGGGCGCCGACCTCGTCGTCTCGACAGCCGGCATGCCGGAATGGGGTGCTGCGGTGCGCGAGCAGACCGGCGGCATCGACCTCGTCGTCGAGACCGGCGGCCCGCCGACCTTCGCGCAATCGATGATCGCCTGCGCGCTTTACGGGCGCATCGTGCTTCTCACCATACAGGATGCGAAAGGCGGGACGGTGCAGATCCCCGGCCCGATCTACCAGCGCAGCCTCGCCACCATCAGCCGGCTGTTCGTCGGCAATCGCACCAACCTCGAAGCCATGCTGCGCGCCATCTCGGTGCATCGGCTTAAGCCTGTCATCGACAAGGTGTTCGCCTTCGACGAGGCCCAAAACGCCTACCGCTATTTCCAGCAAGGCGACGTCTTCGGGAAAGTGGTCGTCGACGGCGCCTGACTGGTTCACCCCCAAAATTCGATCGAGCCTCAAACTAAAAGGAGAGACGCAATGACCATTCGTGAAGCAGAAGCTCAATGGCAGGGATCGTTGAAGGAAGGTTCGGGTCGGCTGAGACTAGGTAGCGGCGTCTTCGAAGGTGCCTACTCCTTCCCGTCGCGTTTCGAGAACGGTCCCGGCACCAACCCGGAGGAATTGATTGCGGCGGCGCATGCCGGCTGCTTCTCGATGGCGCTAAGCGCCATTCTCGGCCGCGAAGGCTACACTCCCGCGCGCATCCACACGATCGCGAAAGCGCATCTCGGCGCCACCGCGGCCGGACCGACGCTGACCCGTATCGAGCTGGAGACGGAGGCAAGCGTCGCCGGGCTGGCGGCGGGGGATTTCGAGCGGCTGGCGCAGACGGCCAAGGAGAGCTGCCTCGTATCGCGGGCGCTGGCCGGCGTCGCCGTGATCACGCTCACGGCCCGCCTCATCGAAACCGCTACTGATCACCGAAGGGAAAGGAATATGCAATGACACAGGAACTCATCATCGACATCGCCGCGGCCAAACGCTCCGCCGAAACGGCCGAGATCATGCGGCGCTACAACGACGTCTTCCAGCGCCACGACCCATCGGCGCTCGACGATCTGGTGGCGGAAGACTGCGTGATCGAGAACACCACGCCGGCCCCGGACGGCGCCCGCCGCATCGGCAAGGGCGCCTGCGTCGAACTGTGGTCGGCGATCGCGACCGGACCCGGCACGCGTTTCGACATCGAAGAAACCTTCGTCGCCGGCGACCGGGCGACGATCCGCTGGCGCTACTGGATGGCCGACGGCAATTCCATCCGCGGCGTCAACCTGATGCGCGTGGCGGACGGGCAGATCGTCGACGCAATGGGCTACGTGAAGGGATAACGCTTGGCGCGACCAGCTGCATTCAGCCAAGCTGCATTCAGTGAGGCCGCGCTCAGGCCCAGCCCGGAATCCCCAAAGTTTAGGATTCCGGGCAGGGCGCGGTTACCGCACGACTTTGTGAAGCTTCACGAAGGTCTTGGGACTGCGCTGGATCGTCTGGAAGATCACGCAGTAGCGATCGGTGAGCTCGAGCAGGTCAGTCAGCCGGTCTTGCGCAACGTCGGTCTCGATGTCGAACCGCAGGCGGATCTCCTTGAAGCCGACCGGCACACCTTCGGTGACGCCGAGCGTGCCGCGAAGATCGACGTCGCCCTCGGCGGAGATTTCGGCCGACTTGATCGGTATTTCGAGAACGGCGGCCGCGGCCCTCAACGAGACGCCGGCGCATGCGACAAGGGCTTCCAGCAGCATGTCGCCGGAACAAAGCTCCTGTCCGCTGCCCCCGGCCTTCGGATGGATGCCCGCCAGCGCGAGCCCACGTCCTGTCTCGACCTTGCAAGTGACCTTGGAGTCGTCGGCACTGCCCTTGGCCTTCAGCGTAAGAAGTGCCGCGCGCGCATCCTTGCGATAAAGATCCTTGATCGGCTCCTGCGTGGCGCGAAATGTCGTGATGCCCATGCGTATTCTCCTGTCGTGAGATGTGGCTGTTGGAAATCGTGTGTCATTGCCGGGTTACTCCGGCACGCTCACGCCCGAGCCCCTGAGTTCGGCGGGGAAGTCTTTCAGCTTCGGCAATCCGTCCTTCATCGGCAGGACCGTCTCGGCGTAGTTGACGTGAACCCCCGGCGTGAACTTCACCGTCGGTATCGTGGCCGCATAGACGTCGACCAGTCCGAGCGGCGGATGATCGGCCATCAGATGGCCGCCGCACTTCGTGCAGAACTGACGGTCGCTCATGTTTGACTTCTCGAAGCCGGACAGGAACTCCTCGCCCTTGGTGACCTTGACGTTTTCCGGCTTCCACAGCGTGAAGGCGACGCCGACCACGAACGGCAGGAACTGCAATGGCAGTAGCCCATCGCCTCGGCTGCTCCGTGCACTTCGATTTCCACGGCGCCGCAAAAACACCCGCCCTTATGTACCGTCATGACTTAGATCCTCATTTTTCTTGAGTTCGACTGCGCTCAGCAGCTGATTTGAGACAGAGCTCAGCACCGACGGGTGTAAAGCTTCCGGCAATGAACGGAATGACGGGGCGTCCGCCTTACTTGACAGCGCGTCCGGAACTCGAAAGGGATGTCGCGCCGGGTTGCCGCGCAACTTACGGGATATAGATGGAATGGCCGGGGACGCTCTGTCTGACCTCTTGAAAAAGGTGCGTCTCACCGGCGCGACATTTTTCGACATCGCGGCCCAGGACCCCTGGGCGGTCTGCTCGCCCTCCCCCGCCTCGATACTGCCGAGGATACTGCCGGGCGCGGATCACCTGATTTCCTACCACGTGCTCACGGCCGGCCGCTGCTTCGCCCGCATCATCGGCAAGGAGGCGATACCCGTGGAGGCCGGCGAAGTCGTGGTCTTCACCAGGAGCGATCCGCATATCATGTCGAGCAATCCGGCCCTGCGCGCGGATCCGCCGACCGCGGATGTGCTGGATATCGCCGCCGCCAGCCAGACACCGTTTCCCATCAACTACGTCAAGGACGGATCGCTGTCGGCCCGGCTGGTATGCGGCTATCTCGCTTGCGATGCGCTGCCCTTCAATCCGCTGCTCGAAGCGCTGCCGCCGGTCATCAAGGCCGGAGACGTGAAAGGCGACGGCGGCTGGCTCGGCCAGTTCATCAAGCTGGCGGTGTCGGAGGTCGCGGAAAAGCGTGCGGGCAGCGAGACGGTGCTCACCAAGCTCAGCGAATTGATGTTCGTCGACGTGCTGCGCCGTTATGTGGAGTCGCTGCCGCCACAACAAACCGGCTGGCTGGCGGGCCTGCGCGATCCGCATCTGAGCAAGGCGCTGGCGCTGATCCATGACCGGCCGGCGCACAATTGGACGGTGGAGGCGCTGGCGAAGGAGGCCGCGCTGTCGCGCACCGTGCTGGCCGAGCGCTTCACGAAACTCGTCGGCATGCCGCCGATGCACTATCTCGCCAAGTGGCGGATGCAGATTGCCTCGGAATTGCTCAGCGCCGGCAACACTAACGTCGCAAACATAGCGGCGGAAATCGGCTACGAGTCGGAGGCGGCGTTCAGCCGTGCCTTCAAGAAGATGATCGGCGTCCCCCCGTCGGCCTGGCGGCTGGGTGTTCGCGCTGCGCCCGGTTTCGGAGGCGGCGAGGCTTCCGAAACCGCAGGCGGGCCGGCCGATCCGCAGCGGTAAGCAATTCCAGGAAAGGTGTGAAAACGGTTTCCCGTCCGGAATTGCGTCAAAAGAGCGAGAGCTAGCGATCCGCCAGCGCCAGTTTGGCGCCGAGCATTACAAAGGCTCCGGCGAAGGTACGGCGCATCCAGGTCAGCACCTTTGGCCGCGACACGACATGGCTGCGGATTGACGCCGCGAAAACGCCGTAGCCGACAAAGACCAAGAAGGTGAGCAGCATGAAGACGCTGCTGAGTTCCAGCATCTTCGACAGCGCATGCGGTTCGGTGGTGCTGACGAATTGCGGGAGGAAGGCAAAGAAGAAGATCGACAGCTTCGGATTGAGGATGTTCATCAGAATGCCGGAGGCGATCACTTTGCCGGCGGATCGCGGCGCGACATCTTCGTCGACGCCCAGGCCGCCCCTCTCCTTCAGCGTGTTCCAGGCCATGTAGAGAAGATAGGCGACGCCAAGATATTTCAGCGTTTCGAAGGCGACGGCGCTGGTGTGCAGCAGTGCCGCGAGGCCGGTGATGGCGGCCGCCATGTGCGGGATGATGCCGAGCGTGCAGCCGACAGCGGCAATGATGCTGGCGCGCGCACCACGCGAAAGCCCGGCGCTCAGCGTATAGAGAACGCCGGTGCCGGGCGAAGCCACGACAATCAGCGACGTCAACAGGAATTCGATGCTCACGGATGGTCTCCCGGCGTTGGCCCTGCCGCCGGCAGCGTAATCAGCGAAACGTGTGGGCACAAGCCAGCCTGAGAGCCTATGCGCATTCAGATCATGCTGTTGGCGTGCAGCTTGCTGTCCGCGATGGGCTGCCGAACTTCCCAGTGTTCGACGAGTTTGCTGTCCTTCAGCCTGAAAATGTCGACGATGGCCAAGCCCTCCTCTTCGGGTTCGCGTTTTGCGTGCATGTGCACGATGACGAAATCCCCTTCGGCAAAAATCCGCTTCACCTCTCCCCTCACGAGGGGAAATGACTGTTTGAGCTGTTGAAGATAGGCTTTGAAGCCGTCCGCGCCATCCGCAATGTTCGGATTGTGTTGGATGTAGCGTTCGCCAAAATGCATGGAAGCAGCTTCGATATTGCCCTGGTTTACTGCTTTGTCGATGAAGTCCAGGACGACCGTCTTGTTGGTCTCGAGCGAATTAAAGCTCTTGGCTGGAACTGGATTTGATGGTTCGTCACGCATGTTTTTGCTCCGTGGGGTGCCTGCTTTTGCCTGGCATGGACAGGAGTCCGCAGGCCGATATTGCCAACATGATCAGCCACGCTTGTGAGATGGTCGATACGCTATTCGCCTGGATTCTTATCCAATCGTCTAATATCGTCATCTGGTTCATCGTCGGAGGATGGTTCTCATGGACGCCTTGTCCGAAGTTCTTGCTTCGCTGCGATTTGGCAGCGCCATGATCGGCAGCGCGACCCTGCATCGGCCGTGGGGTATTTCGGTCGATCCGACAAGGAATGCCGCCATCCACGTCATACAGAACGGCGAATGCTGGCTGCGGCTAGCCGGTGAAAAGGAGCCGATCCGCTTGGGCGAAGGAGACGTCATCCTTGTCGCGAGCGGTATCGGGCATGCCCTTTGCAATCCGGCGGGTGCACCGACGGCATCGATATCCGCCGTCCTTTCCGCGAATCGGAGCGGACTGGAACCGAAAAGCGAAAGCGGCGCGACAACTCTTCTTTGTGCGAGATATTCACTCGACGGCGTCGGGCCATATCCGATGGTTTCGCTGTTTCCTCCGCTGATTCATTTGACCCGGAATCAGATCCACACCAGCGAGCCGCTGCGGCTTGCCCTGGAACTTCTACAGGTCGAAGCGAAAGGCAATCTCGGCGGCCACGACATTGTCGCCCCACGCCTTCTCGACAGCACATTGATCTTCTTGTTGCGTGCCTGGATCGAACATCAGCCACTCGGAACAGGGGGATGGTTTGGCGCCTTGCGCGACAAAGGCATTGCGCAGGCCTTGCGCCTGATCCACGAGCGGCCGGGCAATCCCTGGACCATCGCTTCCCTTGCCAGCGGCGCGGCACAGTCCCGAGCCACCTTCGCGCGTCGCTTCGCTCAACTGGTGGGACAGCCGCCGCTGTCCTATGTGACCCGGTGGCGGATGAACCTTGCCGCCAGGGCTCTGCGCGAAACGAACCAGCACATCGGCGAGATCGGGCGCGCCGTCGGATATGAATCGGTGCCGTCGTTCTCGCAGGCATTCAAACGGTTGACCGGACGATCGCCCGGCCTCTACCGCAGCGACTTTCGATCATCCGACTGAGGAAATTTAAACTGGGGACGCCAGCGCGTGTGCTGTCATTACAGCGTCGGCAGTCCGTGAGCCCGGCGCGCCATCAGGCAGTCGTCATCGCCCGGCATGCACGCGCGGCAGACGTCGGGACGGATCTCATAGATTCCGCAGGCGGTCGACTTGCCGACCTCGCCGCGCAGTGCCGAACAGCGCGCGCCGTCGCAGCGCATGCCGGCTTCGTCGGCAGCCACGTATTTTTGCGGGATAAGGTCGAGCTGAGCGTCATCCTCGGTTGAAAAGCGCGGCCATCTTGACGAGTAGGCGCAGCAGGCGCCACAGGTCTGGCAATCGAAGGCAACCGGGTCGGCGCCCTCTTGTGGCGACGAAAAATCCTCTGCGACCGCCAAGGCAAGCAGCCTTGGCGCCGATTTCCGGCCGGCATCCTGCTGCAAGGGCGCTATTTCTTCTTCGGCTTGCGCGGCGGCGCTTCGGCCGGCGACCTGAACAGATCGGTGCCCGCTTGGGCGGCTTCGCCGGTTTTTGGCGCGGCGGCCGGCTTGGCCGGCTTCACGGCGGCAGCAGGTGCTGCCGGTTGCCCCTTGGCGGAAAACTTGATTGCCATATCAATCCTCGTCAGAGAAACGCGATGATGGCGCGTTCGGATTGCGAAGGCGGCCGATGAGCGCCGAAACGGCCGTGATGTTCATTTCTTCGGGCGACCAGTTCCTGGCCTCCTCGATGTGCCGGGGGGCCAGTTCGCGATGCGTGCTGCCGCTGTAGGCGGCGTCCTGAAAGGTCACGCGCTCGTGCGTCTTGGCGTTTTCCCGGACGTATTCGATCAGATAATTGGGGCATTCGGCGCGGCCGCGCACGCCGAGCCGCACCTGGGCATCGCCGTGGACACGCCGGCAGCGCTCGAGCTTTTCGAGCACGCGCCGGACATATTCGACCGGCTTGTCGAGTTCGCCCACGACATCGGCGATGGTCGAATCGGCGGCGATCGCCTTTTGAGGCACACGTTTGGTGGCCATCAGCGTTTGCCCGCGCGTTTCGGCGAGGCCGCGAGCGCAACCGCCGCCGCCATGTCGTCGGCTTCCTTTTCCAGGCGCAGTTCGCGCAGCCGTGCGGTCTTGGCTTCGCGGGCCTGGCTGACGGCATCCCGTTCGGAATTGATGCGGTCGAGCGACATCGACTGGGTCCGCGTCTTGCTGAAGATGGATTCGGCCTGGTCGCGAGGTTTTTTTGAAGGTTCGGTCAAGGTCTTTCTCCCGGTTCGGAGCGCGCCGCCCAAACGGTGACGAGACTGGTCTTCGGCCAGGATCCCGCACAAAGCAATACGGCAGCCGGTTTCAAATTGCTGGGAAATTCTCCTCTGACGGCCATTTGATGGCGTTTTCCGCGCTTCCGGTGCTCACGGGCCAAATGTCCGCTGCGCTCCGGTTCTCGAACCCACCATATGACTCGCCAGAGCGAATTTCGAAACAGCCTCTTAGCACGTCCGGGCCGTCGAGCAGCGCTCTTTCGGCGGTCGAAGCGCAAAAATGAAAAAGGCCAGGCACCGCCTGACCTTCCATGAGAGCGCCTGCGCATCCCGAGAGACGCGCAAAGAGACGCTCTTCTCATGCGCATGAACTGGGACTTAGCCTCCCCGCGATCATGCGCTGGAATTAGCCATTCACCGGTGCCAGTACATCCGTGGTCACCGGTGAGGCTGAATTCCGTTTTAGGCCGCCTTCAACTGGTCGGCGGACATCTTGCCCGACTTGTTGTCGCGGACCATCTCGTAGCCAAGCTTCTGGCCCTCGACGATGTCGCGCATTCCGGCGCGCTCGACGGCTGAGATGTGGACAAAAACGTCGGCAGAACCGTCGTCAGGCTGAATAAAACCAAAACCCTTGGTGGCGTTGAACCATTTAACTGTGCCTGTGCTCATAACGAACCCTTTCCATGGCAAATATTCGTTCGTCGTCATGCGGATGCACAACAACGTTTGTCTCGATTTTGATGGGGAAGTTCGTCAAAGGCGCGCCTTGGCACGCGGATAACAAAAGTCGGTCAAACAAACATCGACAAAGTTCTTATAGGACTTCTTTGCGCGCCGTGTCAAATTTTTTGATTTGCGACACTCGTGGAGACGCGCGGCGGCGACCCTCGCGCCGGCGAATCCGACAGCAAGGGCCGGACTATTGCCTGCCAAAAAACCACTTGGAGCTCTTTGTTTTTGCGCAATTCCGGACGGAAAATCGTTCACACTTGTCCTGGAATTGCTCCAGCCGGGAACCATTTTGGCGCCGGGGCATTTTTTCGGTGTCGAAAAGCCTTTCTCGAAAGAGCGATCTTGAGAAAGGCGGACGACAAACAGGACGCCCCCCGCGCAGATAAAAGGCACGAGGGGCGTTCCTGTGTGATGCGACCATCCCGCCGCTGCTCGTGCTCCTCACAGCATGCCGCGGCTGAGGCCGCCATCCACCGGCAACGCCACGCCGGTAATATAGGCGGCGTCGCTGGCCAGGAATGCGGCAACAGCGCCGAACTCGGCGGGGGTGCCATAACGCTTTGCCGGGATTTCGGCCTGACTCTCGGCGGCGATCACGGCGGCGTCGACACCCCTGTCGGCTGCGTCCATGGCGTCGAACTCTTTCGTCCGATCCGTCGCAAAACGGCCCGGCAGCAACAGGTTGACGGTGACGCCGTCCGCCGCCACATCGCCGGCCCGCGTCTTGGCCCAGCCGGCGAGCGACGCACGCAGCGCATTCGAAGCGGTGAGGCCGCGGATCGGCTCGCGGACGGAAGTCGAAGAAACGGCGATGATGCGCCCCCAGCGCTGCGCCCGCATGCCTGGCAGGAAAGAAATGGCGATGCGCATCTGGCTCAGCACCATGCTGGTGAACTGCTTCTCCCAGACGCTCGCATCGAAGACGCTGGCCGCGAAGGGCGGCGGGCCGCCGCCATTGAGCAGGACGATGTCGATCCGCTGATGCTCGTCCTCGACGGCACGGATCAGTCGGGAGACGCTGTCGTTGTCCGAGAGGTCGGCGCTGAAGGTCGAGCAGATGTGGCCGGCGGCCTCGATCGCGCGCCGTGCCGCATCCAGGGTCGCCTCCCCTCGTCCGACCAGAATGATCTCGGCACCTTTCGTCGCGAGCGCTTCGGCAACGCCGAAACCGAGGCCCTTGCCTCCGCCAAGAACAAGCGCCTTCCGTCCCTCAAGATTTGCACTTATCAAGCCAAGCCTCCTCCTGGTTCGACTGCGTAGCCTCGGGTTAGGCCCGAGGGCATGCTTTGGGGGTGCATCAGCGGACATGCACGATAGCGTCGGCTTCGACCGGAACATTGGCCGGCAAGCCGGCCATGCCGAGCGAGCAGCGGGCGTGCTCGCCACGCCCGCCGAAAACATGGAGCAGAAATTCGGATGCTCCGTTGCCGACCTCCGAATAGGCCGAAAAGCCGGCCGCCGCATTCACATAGACGGTCAGCTTGGCGAATTTCACGACGCGGTCGAGATTGCCGTCCAGTTCCTTGTCCAGCCAATAGACGACGTTGGCCGCGCAAAGCCGGGCGGCGTTGCGCGCAGCAGCCAGATCGATCTCTGCGCCAACCCGGCCGATTGCGGCGATATCCGACCCGATCTCGGGTATCTGGCCGGAGACATAGACGATGTCGGCGACGCGAACCGTCGGCGAGAACGGCAAAGCGGGCCGCTCGAGCGACGGCCAGGCGACACCGAACTCCTCAAATCTTCTTCTGTAGGACAAGGTGGCTGCTCCTGTTTTCGTTCGCGCGAGCAGACCTTGAATTCAGATCTGGCTTTCGGATAGCCTGATAATGCTGACACAGCTATCAGGAATTCTTATGACCGGAGATATCGACGTCAGACTGCTGCGCGCCTTCGTCACCGTGGCCGATACCGGGACGGTGAGCCGGGCAGCCGATCGGCTTGCCCGCACCCAGGCGGCGGTGAGCATGCAGCTTCAGCGCCTCGAGGGCGAAGTCGGCGCGGAGCTGCTGCACCGCTCGCCGCGGGGCGTGACGCTGACCGAGGCCGGCGAGATCCTGCTCGCCTTCGCCCGCAAGGCCATCGCGATCGGCGACGATGCCAGGCGTGAGATTGAAGGCCGCAGGCTGGTCGGCCGTGTCCGGCTGGGCATCGTCGAGGATTTGGCGGTAACGCGGCTGCCGTTGATCATCGCCGACTTCCGGCGCCGGCATCCTTCCGTGGAGATCGAACTGACATCGGCCAGCAGCAGCGATCTCAGCAAGGCGTTGGGCGAAGGAAGATGCGACATCGTCATGGCCGATCCAGCGCGCTTCACAATGGCGCCGCGAGGCCATCTGTCGCGACAGCTGGTCTGGGCGGCAAGCCGCATGATCGAGATCGACGACGAGGTCGACCTGCCGCTGATCATCTTCGACGGCGCCTGCTCCTGGCAGGACAGGATGCTGGCTTCGCTCGCCGAGGCCGGGATCGGCTGGAAGATCGGCTGCCGCGTGTCGACCTTCGCGACACTAATCTCGGCGCTGAGGGCCGGGCTTGGCATCGGGCTTCTGCTGCAGGAGGGGCTGCCGCCCGATTGCCAAAGCCTCAACGGACGCTTCAACCTGCCGCCGGCGCCGACGGCGGATTTCGGCGTCTACCTCGCGACGGACCCGTCGCGGCTGGTCGAGGAATGTGGGGACTTCCTGCGGGCGGGATTCGAGGCGTAGCGAAAAGATCCGACGCCGTTCATCGTTCCTGGTCGGTCGGGCGGATGACGATCTCGTTGACGTTGACGTGCGGCGGCTGGCTCACGGCGTAGAGAATGGCCGCGGCGATGTCCTCGGCGGTCAGCGCCTCCATGGCGGCGAGCCGCTTGTCCAGATCAGCCTTGAACGCCGGATTGGTGATGTGGTCGCCGAGCTCGGTGCGCACCAGGCCGGGCTCGATGACGGTGACGCGAACCTTGTCGGCGTAGACTTCGCGGCGCAGCGATTCGGAAAAGCCGACGACACCGAACTTGGTTGCTGCGTAGCCGCTGGCCCCCGGATTGGCGACACGGCCGGCGACCGACGAGACGTTGACGATGTGACCCTTGGCGGCCCTGAGATGCGGCAGCGCCGCCTTGGTGACCCCCATCAGCGCCAGCAGGTTGAGCTCGACCATGCGGCGCCAGTCGTCGAGCACCGCTTCGGCGGCCGGCGACAGAAGCATCACGCCGGCATTGTTGACGAGGATGTCGAGGCGGCTCCATTCGTCGACAACCTTGTCGACCATGCCGGTGACATCATCGTTGCTGGTGACGTCGGCCTCGATGCGGAGCGCCGCGCCGCCGGCCTTTTCTATACGCACGGCCAGCGCTTTGAGGCGATCGGCGCGGCGCGCCGCAATCGCCACCTTGGCCCCGGCGGCGGCCAAAGCCGCAGCGGTCGCCTCGCCAATGCCCGACGATGCGCCGGTGACCAGCGCAACCTTGCCGGCCAATGCGGAAGGAACAGATATCATTGTGAAGTCTCCAAGGCCCCAGCCCGATCTTCAGATAGGCCGCGGGCGGCGAAGTGGAAGACCAGCTTTGCTCGGCTCTATTCGTCTGGGCCGGGCTCCGGCCAAGGCTCTTTCGCCGCCTCGGCATACCAGTGGCGCATCGCCGGCATCGAAAGCACGGCGTCGACATAGGCGCGGGTATCGGTTGCCAGCGTGCCGCCATAGGTGTCGAAGCGGGTGACGACCGGCGCGTACATGGCGTCGGCCGCGGTGAAATGGCCAAACAGGAACGGGCCGCCTTTGCCGTATTTTTCGCGGCATTCGCGCCATAGCTCCTCGATGCGCGCCCGTTGTGCCTCACCTTCGGCGTCGAGCGGCTTGTGGCCTTTTGGCCGGCGCAAATTCATCGGCCAGCCGTAGCGGACCTCGCGAAAGCCGGAATGCATCTCTGTCGCCGCCGAGCGGGCCAGCGCGCGGGCGCCGATGTCGGCCGGCCAGAGCTTTTTCCCGGGAAACAGCTCGGCGAGATATTCAAGGATGGCAAGGGTTTCCCAGACGATCCGGACCTCGCCATTCGGCAGCCGATGGTTCAGCACCGGCACCTGGCCTGTCGGCGATATCCTGGCCAGATTGGCCGCGGTCTCGGGCGTGCGCAGGCGCACAAGACCTTCCTCGAACGGGATCTCCAGATACTTCATCGCCAGCCACGGCCTCAGCGACCACGACGAAAAACATTTGTTGCCGATGAAGAGCGTGAATTCAGCCATTGTCCCTCCGGCCCCTGTCTGTTCGGGCGTCCTGGCGCACCCTATCCTGTCGGCTGCGCGGCCGGAAGCTATCCCAATCGACGGGCAGAACCCGGAACCTAAGCGATCCGCAACCGTTTCTCCAGGCGAACGGTTCAGGAGATGCGAGATGGTGAACAAGGATCAGGTTGCCGGCGTTGCCAAGCAAGCCAAGGGCTCGGTCAAGCAGACCGCCGGCAAGGCCACCGGCAACAGGCGCACCGAGGCCGAAGGCGACGTCGACAAGGCGACCGGCAAGATGCAGAAGGCTTACGGCGACGTGAAGCACAAGGTGAAGAAGGCGCTTTGACGCCGAGCCCTTCGCAAACCAGAAAAAAAGGCGGCTCGGCCGCCTTTTTTTGCGCCCTCTCCTTCCCGTCAGAAAGTCAGACTTTTGCTGTACGCATTGGTGAAGGCGACCTCGCCATGATCTCCGGCGGCTTCGCCCAGCACCACATCCATGCTGCTGCCGGTCACCCGCGCCAACGCGAAGCCGCCCATGAAGGCAGCCTTCGGCTTGAACAAATCGAGCCCGTCACGGTGGTAGATCATCGGCGTCGCGTGCTGATGGCCATGGAAGATGCCGACGACATTGTAGCCCTTCAGCACGGCCAGCAGCGCCTGCCTGTCGGCTTCGCTCCACCAATGCGGTGGGCCCGTGCCGTTGTCGTCGAAGGTCTTCTCGGCGGCATCCCATCTTTCGATCGAAAAAGTATCCCAACCATAATGCTGGAACAGGATGACCGGGCGGCCGTCGCCGGCATAGGTCGCCAGGTCCTGCTTCAGCCATGGCAGGCTGCTGACTGCGCCATGGCCGGTATCGCCGGCGAAACGGTGCGTCTGGACAAGATGCAGACCGCCCCAATCCCATGAATAGCAATCGGTCTCGAGATCGTAGTTGGTCGCCGGCGCGGGCGGCTTGAAGAAAACGCCGGGGCGGTGATTGACCTCGACGTAGTCGCGCATTTCGCGGCGGTACCAGTCGACATGCGAGCGCGGGCCGTTCTGGTCGAGGTCGTGATTGCCGAGGCCGACATAGACCGGCATGTGCACGCGGTCGGGGCCAACGCCCTGCTGGTAGCGCTGGCTGAACTGGAGCAGCTGCGTGCCTTCGCTGGGCTGGGTGATCTGGCCGCCACCATCATCGGTGATGTCGCCGCCAACGACGAGGCCGAGCGGCGTGCCGATATTGCCCGTCGAATGCAGACCGGTGGCGACGCCGTTGATTTCAACCGGCCATTGCCTGTCACCGACGCCGTTGAGCGCGGCGACATTGCGCAGCAGGGCGGCGTCGGTCTTGCCCTCCTGCTCGCAGTGCGGGCTCAATCCGTTCGCCATGCGGCAGGCATGGACATCAGCGATAAACAGGAAGGTGGCGTCGATCGGCGGAATGCGCTGCCCGGTCTGGCCGAAGGCCGGGCGCGAAACGGCGCCGGCCGCGGCAACGGCCGCTGCCTTCATCAGGAAACTGCGCCGGGAGACCGGTCGGGCGGAAATGCGATGCATCATGCGCTAAAATTCAGCACGACGCGAACCGGCAGTCCAGTTGCTCGCAAAGTGTGTCGACACGTTCTCCCAGGTCTGGCATTGCTTTCGGAATTCAACTTGCGCGGGCAGAGGAGGACGCCATGAAAACTGCATCCATCGGCATGACAATGGCGATCCTGGCGATGACGAGCGCAGCGCACGCCTCCGCGTGCATCGACGCCAAATCGGCCAAGGCCGGCTTCGTTCTCGAAAGGCCTGGCATCCACAGCGAATTTCGTCCGGCGGCGGGCGGAATGGTGGCGGTTGCCAACAAATACCAGTCGCAATCGCCGCAGTCGCAGTACCTGTTCGGCGGGCTGATCGAAGTGTTTCGCGACAGCAGCACAGGGCAGATGGCGATGATCCCGTTTTCCGATCTCAGGAAGGTGTTCCCACTGAAGGCGGGGGCCAAGAGCAAGATCGTGTTTGCCCGTCTTGCACCGAACAAGCCGCCGAAGGGCACCGAGACGCTGGAGATCAACGTCAAGGGCAAGGAGACGTTCAGCCTGGGTGATTGCAAATACGCCGTGCTTGCGGTCAAGCAGACGATCAGGAGCGAGGCCGGCGCGACGCGGGACGAGTTCACCGCGCTTTACGCACCCGATCTGCAGGCAGTTGTGGCCAGGCGCTATGACGAGGGCACCAGTGCCGAAAGCGTGGTCGGCTACGAGTTGATCAAGCCGCTGCCGAATTAAGCGTTCGGCCTCCCGCCTCGGTCATAGTGAGCGACTGTGCTGCCGGCGTCAAAGGGCTCTGTGCAGTATCCTGCTACGTCGCCTCGTTCCCGTTTTGGACGACATAACTCCCTGCTCCAACCCCATCAGGCAGTCGCGCAGCACGCTTGCGTCCTGTGCGGTCTTGGCCATCGACATGGCGCCCGAATAGCTGGCGACGGCGAGCGCTGCGAAGCGCTGCGGATCAGTGCCCAGCTCCCGTCCCGCCCGCTGGTCGGCGCTGATCTTGTCGGCGATCGCCTGGCGCCAGGCCGAAAAAATGCCGGCAAGGGCAATGCGGAAATCCGGATCGGCAAGCGACAGTTCATGCGCCAGGTTGTTGAGCGGGCAACCGCGCACGAAACCTTGCCGCTCCAGCTCCGCCGCGACGGCCGCGAACACGGAGCGCACGCCCTCGCGCGCTGAGGGAGCCATCCGCACCGGTGCGATCCATGTCTCTTCGACCGCGGCGGCGACCCGCTCCTCGATCACTGCAAGCGCCAGCGCCTTCTTGGTCGCGAAATGGTGGTGCAGCGCACCACCGGTGACGCCCGCCGTCGCCATCAGGTCGCCCATGCTGGACGCATGATAGCCGCGTGCCTGAAACGCCTCCTCGGCGACGTCGAGCACTTTCTTGCGCATGCCTTCGGGGTCGTTGGTGCGTTTTTGAGCCCGCGACCTTGGGCGAGCGGATATCTCTGCTGACATCTTCACACGGTAGCAGATTGACAAAACAGGACAACCGGTCTGTTTTGTAAAACAGGATGACTGTCCTGTTTTGGAGCTCCCGCGATGAACCTGCCTTTGAACGCCCTACCTAATCCCGATCTGCTCGCCTCGCCCGTCGTCGAACTCAGGCAATACACGCTGAAACCCGGCCGGCGCGAGACGCTGATCGGCATCTTCGACAATCACCTGATCGAGGGGCAGGAAACCGCGGGAATGACCATCATCGGCCAGTTCCGCGATCTCGACCGGCCGGACATGTTCGTCTGGCTGCGCGGCTTCGACGGCATGGAAGCGCGGAAAAACGCTCTGACCGCCTTCTATGACGGACCGGTCTGGGCAGCCTGGCGCGACGCCGCCAACGCCACGATGATCGATTCCGACGACGTGCTGCTGCTGAGGCCGGCCTGGCCGGGCGCCGGCTTCGATCTCTCGGGATCGCAACGAGCAATCCAGACGGATCTCGAAGAACCAAGCACAAGCAGTGCTTTGCAGACAATTGTTGTCATCAAGATCCATCATCTGCGACCGGGCCTGGAAGCCGGCTTCGCCAGGGACTTCCAGATCGCGGCTCTTCCGGTGCTTGCCGCACTTGGCGCACAGCCGCTGGCCGTCTTCGTCACCGAACATGCCGAAAACAGCTTTCCGCGGCTGCCGGTGCGGGCCAGCGAAAACGTCTTCATCAGCGTCACGGGTTTCGCCAGCGCCGAAGCGTATGCCCGGCACGAAGCGGCCTTGGCCGCCTCCCCGGACTGGCAGGCGCTTCAGCAGACCGTACAAGGGGAATTCGCCAGGCCCGCGGAGGTTTTGCGTCTGTTACCGACGGCGCGATCGCTGCTCGGGCAGCACCCAATTTCGGTATGAACCAACATCGTCGACGCCCCCTACGTCGCCGGAGCCTCCTGGTTCATGCCTGAAAGTGTCTGGCATGGATCGCCTGGTAACGCGCCGTCCATGCGGTTGCCTGCTCCAGGTCAAAGGAAACGCGCAGCAGCCGGTGATCCTCGTTCTTGCGGCCAATAAGCTGGATGCCAATCGGCAGGCCGCCCTTCGACGGAAAAAGCGGCAGGCTGGCGGCCGGTTGCCCGGTGACATTGAAGATTTCGGTGAAGGGCGCAAAGCCGTAGGCCCGGCTCGCCCAAGCCTCGTAATCGAAGAGAGCACCATCGCCATGGATGGCGCCAAGCCGGGGCGTAAGCTCGGCCGTCGTCGGCGTCATGATCAGGTCGAACCCATCGAACGCCATCGCCATCGCCAGCGAAGCGCTGTGCACATGGTCCTGCGCCCTGAGATAATCGGCGGCCGAGGATCGCCGAAAACTGTCGAGAGCGTGACGAGTCAGGCTTTCGATTTCGCCGGCCCCCGGCATCCGCCCGATCTCGTCGGCGCGCTCGTCAACCAGCCGCGCGACCTCCGACATCCAGAAGATGCTCCAGTCCGCTTCGGCACTGGCTTCCCGCGGGAACCGCGCCTCTGTGACCTCGTGTCCCATTTCCTCGAGGAGGATCATGGCTTCCTGGAATTTTCCCCCGATCTCGGACGCGACGGGCGTGCCATCCGGCCGGTGCGCCAGGCACGCGACGCGCAGACGCTCGCCGGGGGAAGACAGCGAGTCCAGGTAGGACGGCACCGATTTCGGCACGGAGTAAGGCGCTCCTTGTTCTGGACCGGCAGTCATGTCCAGCATGGCGGCGCTGTCCCGAACGGTGCGGGATAGGACACTGTCGGCGTAGAGCCCGGCGCCGACCTGACCTCGATAGGGGCCGACCGGCGTGAGCCCGCGCGACGGCTTCATGCCGAACACGCCGCAACAGGCAGCCGGCACCCGGATCGAGCCGCCGATGTCGGAACCGTGGGCGACCGGCACCATGCCGCTTGCCACCGCGGCGGCAGCTCCGCCGCTTGAGCCGCCCGCCGTCAGCGAAGGATCCCAGGGGTTCAAGGTGGGGCCGCGAAAGCTGGGTTCGGTGACGAAGTCGTTGGCAAATTCAGGCGTGTTTGTCTTTCCCAGCAAGATCAGACCGGCGGCCCGCCAGCGCCGGACGATCTCGCTGTCGGGCTTCGGCGCGGCATCCTTGAAGTAGAGCGACGAGTGCGTCGTCGGCCACTCCCGTACATTGACGCCGGTGTCCTTGACCAAGAAGGGAATGCCGGCGAGTGCGGCCTGCCGGTTGCAGCTTGCCGCCGCGGAAAGCGCCCGGTCCGCATCGATCAGTGTCACGGCATTGATGGCGGGATTGATGCTTTCGATCGCTTCGATAGCCGCCTCAACGACCTCGACAGCCGACAGTTCACCCGAGCGAACATGCCCGGCCAGGGCGACGGCATCCAACGCCACGTATTCGGAAAGGTGCATGACTGCTCTCAGCTCAGATTGCCGGTCGCTTCGAGGTCGGCTTCATTCCAGACCTTGAAATACCGGGCGATGGCTGCCGCAACCAATGCCGGATCCTCCCAGTGCGGGTTGTGTCCGCATCGCACCGCGCTTACAAACGCGGCGGCGGGGATTTCTTCGAGGAGCCGCCGTTGGTGCGTTTCGTCGAAGAGCAGGTCGCGCCCGCCCGCAATGACAAGCGCCGGCAGGTGCAGCGTGCGCGCCTTGTCGGTCAGATCGACGCGCCGAACCTGCTCCAGGATTGCGCACCAAAGTGCCGCCGGCATGGCTGACGCTTCCTTTGCAGCCATGGTCAGGAAGTCCGCTGGAACCTCGGCCTCGCAGGCATGCCAATATTCATAGAACGGATCGGCCGGCGATATCGGGTCTCGAAGTGCCCGCACACCAACGGTCATCGGGTGATCCTCACCGATCTGCGGCCGCAGCGTTCCGGCCATCAGCACCAGGCCACCGATCATCTCGGGGTAGCGCGCGGCTGCCTCGATCGCCACCATGCTGCCCAGGGAATGCCCGACCAGAACCGGCCGCTCGAGCCGCAATCGCTCGATCAAACTCGCCACATCTTCCGCGAAATCCGCCGGGGCGAAGCCGCGTGTCCCGGCCGGCGAGGCGCCATGCCCGCGCAGGTCTGGAATGACACGCCGGCGCCCGGCGAGATGCGGCGCCAGCAGCGAGAAGCTGCGGCTCGTGTCGGAGAAGCCGTGCACCAGCACCAGCGCGGGCTCCTGCCCGGCGATTTCGACGCAGGCCGTTTCAGTGCTGCCGATACCGACCTTGCGCTTGCGGCCGTTCCAGCCCGCCTGATCGGCCGATATCACAGGCCGAGCTGCTGCTTGACTGCGTCGAGCGCGGGCTTGCCATCGAATGTGGTGACACCGGCAAGCCAGGCGCCGAGCCTATCCGGATTCTCCTTGACTGCCTTGAGGCCGGCTTCCTCCGGCTTCATGCCGTCATTGATGAGATAGCTCATGCCGAGATTTTCGAAATCGATGTCGAAGGCGAGATTCTTCAGCAACTGCCCGACATTCGGGCATTGCTGCAGATAGCCCTTGCGCACCTGCGTCGTCACCGTCGCGGCGCCGAAGTTCGGGCCGTAGAACTTGTCGCCGCCGCTCAGATATTTGAAGTCGTACATCGTGTTCATTGGATGCGGCGCCCAGCCCTGGAAGACGATGAAGCGCTTTTCCTTGATCTCGTAGCCGACCTCGGAAAGCATGCCGGCTTCACTCGATTCGACGACCTGCCAGCCATCGAGGCCGAGCGACTTATCAGCGATGGCGTCCATCATCAGCTGGTTCGAGCCCGGCTCGATGCCGTACATCTTCCTGCCGAACTTGTCGGCGAACTTTTGCAGGTCGGCAAAATCCTTGACGCCGGCCTCCCAGACGTAAGTCGGCACGGCAAAGGTGTATTTGGCGCCGACGAGATTGACGCGCACATCGTCCACCGAGCCGTCCTTCTTGTAGGGCTCGTAGTAGGTGATCATCGCCGGATCCCAATAGCCAAGGAACACGTCCAAATCATTGTTCTTCAAGGATTCATAGATGACGTTGATGCCCAGAAGCGAGCTTGCCGGCTTGTAGCCGAGCGCATCGAGCAAGACGCTGGTGACGCCGGTGGTGAAGGCAAGGTCGTTCCATCCAGGCTCGGCCATGCGCACGACCTTGCATTGCTCGGGTTCGGCCGCAAAGGCCGGCTGGATCGCCAGCAGGACGCAGAGCGAGGCGCCTATTCCAAGGCAACGAAGCATTTCGGTTCTCCTCATTTCACCAACGACGTTGACCATTCGGTTTTTAAATTGTCCCAACGGTCAATCATTGATCTCGGCGGACAAAAATGTCAACGTCGGTTTTCGATGCATGGATCCCGGCCCGTGAAACTCAAGCGTCTCAGCGACATACGCCGCAAGGAGCTGCGGCAAGCCGCCTTTGCCGTGCTTCAGCGCGAAGGCATAGCTGGCGCCACCATAGAAAAAGTGGCGGCACAGGCCGGCGCGTCGAAGGGCATCGTGCTGCACTATTTCAATAGCAAGCGGGAGCTTTTCGAGCATGCCATGCGCGAATCGAACCTGGTGCTGCGTCATGCGGTGGTGGAGCGGTTGAGGCAGGCGCGTACGCCAATGCAACGGATAGATGCCATCATCGAAGGCAATTTCGAGCCGCATCTCTTCCAGCCGTCCCTCTGCCACGCTTGGCTTTCGCTTTGCGCGGAGGTGCCGCGCGACGAAAAGCTTGCCCGCATCCAGAAGGTGATCCATGCGCGCATGCGCTCCAACCTGCTGTCCGGCCTGCGCGGTCTGGCGCCGGCGCGCGATGCTGATGAGATCGCTTTCGGCGTCACCGCCCTGATCGACGGGCTGTGGGTGAGGCTTGGCCTGCAGCCCGGCAGCGTTACGCGTGAACAGGCCATTCATCAGGTCAAGGATTTTGTCGCTACCCGGCTGGCTGTTCGGCGCGGTGCAGCCGCTGCCGAATAGCCAGGCGCATCAGCCGAAAGTTCATATTGTAGGATAAGCCGGAGGCTTGACCACAATCGGCAACGGCGCTGCTCTCCTTACCAGACAAGACGGCAAAGCGCGGAGTGTTGGATGAGACTAGGCGGCAAACGGGCACTGGTCACCGGCGGTTCGGAGGGGATCGGGCTGGCAATCGCCGAGGCTTTCTCGCGCGAAGGCGCTGGCGTGCTGATCGTCGGCCGCGACGGCAAAAAACTCGACGTCGCCCGCGAGCAGCTCGGGAATAATGTCGAAACGCTGTCGGCCGACCTGTCGGCCAGCGCCGGCATCGACGCCGTGGTCGAGCATGCCAGGCGCGGCCCACCTCTCGATATCCTCGTCAACAACGCCGGCGTGGCATTCCTGGTGCCGTTCGAGACCGTCAGCGAGGACCAGTTCCAGCAATCGTTCGCGCTCAACGTCACGGCCGTATTCTTCCTCACCCAACGGCTGTTGCCGCATCTCGCGCAAGGCAGGGCTTCCGTGATCAACATCTCGTCCTATTTTGCGCACAAGATGATCCCGAAGCGGCCGTCCAGCCTCTATTCGCTGTCGAAGGGCGCGCTCAATTCGCTGACCAAATCGCTCGCCTTCGAGCTCGGGCCGCGCGGCATAAGGGTCAACGCCATCGCGCCCGGCACGGTCGACACAGCGATGCGGCGCAGGTCGATCGAAAACCTGCCGGAAGCCGCGCAAGCCGAGCTCAAGGCCTATGTCGAGCGCAGCTATCCGCTCGGCCGCATCGGCCGGACCAGCGACCTTGCCGGCATCGCGGTCTATCTCGCCAGCGACGAGGCGGCGTGGACCAGCGGCGGTATCTTTGCCATCGACGGCGGGTATACGGCGGGGTGAGGAGCGCGCCCTCCTCCTCGCTTATGGGAGAAGGAAAAGGCGCGGCTTCAACCGATTTGCATCTCCATCGCCCGCAATCTCCGCTTGAAGGCGTTTGTGCAACGCGATACGCCGTTTGCAAATTGCAAACCGGAGAGACTGCGTGAGCGCGCCAGAGACCAGAACCGAAACCGACACGTTCGGTCCCATCGAGGTCGCCGCGGACCGCTATTGGGGCGCGCAGGCGCAGCGTTCGCTGGCCAATTTCAAGATCGGCTGGGAGAAGCAGCCGGCCTCGATCGTGCGGGCGCTGGGCATCGTCAAGCGGGCGGCCGCCGAAGCCAATATGGAGCTGAAGCGGCTCGATCCGGCGATCGGCAAGGCCATTATCGAGGCCTCCCAGGAGGTCATCGACGGCAAGCTGAACGACCATTTCCCGCTGGTCGTCTGGCAAACCGGCTCAGGCACCCAGTCCAACATGAACGCCAATGAGGTGATTTCCAACCGCGCGATCGAGCTTTTGGGCGGCGTCATGGGGTCGAAGAAGCCGGTGCATCCCAATGACCACGTCAACATGAGCCAGTCGTCGAACGACACCTATCCGACGGCCATGCACATCGCCTGCGCAGAGCGCATCATTCACGACCTGCTGCCGGCGCTAAGGCATTTGCATGCGGCACTCGACGCCAAAACCAGGGCTTTCGCCCACATCGTCAAGATCGGCCGCACCCACACGCAGGATGCGACGCCGCTGACGCTCGGCCAGGAATTCTCCGGCTATGCGGCGCAGGTCGCCTCGTCGATCAAGCGCATCGAAATGACCCTTCCCGGCCTGCAGGAATTGGCGCAAGGCGGCACCGCGGTCGGCACCGGCCTCAACGCGCCGGTCGGTTTTGCCGAAAAGGTGGCGGCGCGCATCGCCGCGATCACCGGCATCGATTTCGTCACCGCGCCGAACAAGTTCGAGGCCCTGGCCGCCCATGATTCCATGGTGTTCTCGCACGGCGCCATCAATGCCTGCGCGGCGGCGCTGTTCAAGATTGCCAACGACATCCGCCTGCTCGGCTCCGGCCCGCGTTCGGGCCTCGGCGAATTGTCGCTGCCGGAAAACGAACCGGGCTCGTCGATCATGCCTGGCAAGGTCAATCCGACCCAATGCGAGGCGATGACACAGGTTTGCGTGCAGGTGTTCGGCAACAATGCGGCGATCAGCTTCGCCGGCAGTCAGGGCCATTTCGAGCTCAACGTCTACAATCCGCTGATGGCCTATTGTTTCCTGCAATCGGTACAACTGCTGGCCGACGCTTCGGTGTCCTTCACCGACAATTGCGTCGTCGGCATCGAGGCCCGCGAAGACAACATCAAGGCGGCGCTCGACCGTTCGCTGATGCTGGTGACGGCGCTTGCGCCGACGATCGGCTACGACAACGCCGCCAAGATCGCCAAAGCGGCACATAAGAACGGCACCACGCTGCGCGAGGAAGCGCTGGCCACCGGGCTGGTCAGCGAAGCCGACTATGAGCGGCTGGTGCGGCCGGAGGACATGACGCATCCGGGCTAGGCGGCGTGGACAAATTTGAGCGGCCTGCAAATCGCTCGTTGTGTGATTTTCATGGCTTTGGTTAGATGAGGCATGCAAGCAGCCACACGCTCCTCTTGGAAAACGCTCCCCCTCCCAGCGCAGCAAGATCGGATAGATCTTGCATTGCTGTATTCGGACGCCGAAGGCGAGAAGATCAGGCTTGGGCACGTTCCGCGGGATATGGACGATAAGTGGTTCATTTTTTTTGAGAATGGCTGGCTCTATTTTCATCGTTCGTGGACAGGAGCCTGCATCTATGGCGTCCGTCTCGAGGGTTCGCCGAATGGTATTCGTGTGACTGATGCATGGGTCAGCGGGGATAAAGAGTGGTACCAATCGCCCGGCCCTGAGCACGACGCACGTTTGATCCAGCAACTCATCTCCGGCCGCCTGCTGTCGTAAGGTCGACACGCACTGCCAAGCCTTGCGCAGCGGCTATTGACGACGTCTCACTGTATTGATTCAAGGCTGCTTTTGGAGGCGGACTTGAGCAGAGGCGATCTGACAGAGGCGGAATGGCGAATTCTGAAAGGATTGCTGCCGATCAATGGTCCATACCGCCACCGCCAGATACCGGCTAAAATTTGTCCACGCCGCCTAGGGTGTTGATATGCCTGGATCACAACATCCATGTTCATCGCGAAAACGTTACCTGGGTGAACAATCCGTAACCAATCTGACGTCTTTGGTGAACAGTCGACCTGCGCTAACTAGGCGGGTATCCCAAGCCGTTTGGCCAAACCCTTCTGGAGAGTTACGCATGTCCACCAATACGTCCACCAACACTTCGTTTGCCGGTTCCGGCACCGCCGCCGGCGCCTCGGGCACGATCCTGCTCGGCCGCATCCTGCTTTCTGTCATCTTCCTGCTTTCCGGTTTCGGCAAGCTGACGGCGATTGCCGGCACCGCCGGCTATTTCGGCAGCCTTGGCCTGCCGCTGCCGATGGTGACCGCCATTGTCGTCGGCCTTATCGAACTGCTTGGCGGCCTGGCCATCCTCGTCGGCTTCCAGACCAGGATCGTCGGCTGGGTAATGGCGATCTTCACCGTCGCCACCGCGCTGGTCGCCCACACCGGCTGGGCCGATCAAATGCAGATGATCAATTTCATGAAGAACCTCGGCATTGCCGGCGGCTTCCTCGTGCTCGCCTCCTCGGGCCCAGGCGCGTATTCGATCGACGCCAAGCGCGGCTGAAGCAGTCCAGCGTTCCTGAACAAAGGGGCGCGGAATTTTCCGCGCCCCTTTTTCGTTGTCGGTTCATATCCGCTGGCTGGAACTCTGCTAGGATCGGTCGCCGATATCGGAGGAGACCATGCCTCGCAATGCGCTGCTCTTGCTTTCCCGGCTGCTGCTCGCCGCGCTGTTCGTGCCGTCCGGCTTCCATGCGCTTGCCGACATCGCGGGCACATCAGGCTATTTCGCCGGCCTCGGCCTGCCGCTGCCGACGCTGGTGGCTTGGGCGACAGGCCTGTTCGAGTTGATCGCCGGGCTGCTCATCCTCGTCGGCTTCAAGACGCCGGTCGTGGCGCTGCTGCTCGCTGCCTTCTGCATCGCGGCGGGCTTCCTCGGTCATTATGGCCAGGGCGGCGACGATCCGACGCTGACCTTCATGCATTCACAGATGCTGATGAAGGACATCGCCATAGCAGGCGGTTTCCTGGCGCTGGCAATGGCTGGTGCGGGCGCCTGGTCGGCCGACGGGCGGCTGGTTGCAGCGAGCGCCTAAGCTGCCGCCCGGTTTATTCGGTGTTCAGAAAAACGAACTTTGCGAGACGGCTCACATTGACGGGCCAGCGAAGAGGACGAAGATCCCGGCAACCAACAGCTGCAGAACCTGCCTGGATTTCACGGCGTTTTCCTTCTTTCCTCAACGGTCGCGACGCGACAGCGCGGGCGTCTATTTGACAGACATGCCAGGCCCGCCCTCGACCGCCAGCACCAGCCGGCGGTTGGTGACCCTTGCCAGCTGTGCCAGCCGGCCGGCCGGCCGCTCGCCGTAAAGATCGGCCAGCGCTGCCGGCAGCACCAGCGCCAGTACGCCATTGCCGCGGTTTTCCCATTTCAGTCGCGGCATGACGCCGGGCATTGCCGCGCTCAGCAAATAGACGACGCGCAGCAGCGCGGCCAGCACGCGGGCGCGCTCGAGATAGCGCGGTGTCGCCAGCCCGCGGATTTCCGGAGCGGCTTCATTGAACACGCCCTCGTGGCGAAACAGGCTGACAAGCGCCAGGAAGGCGCGGCCGGGATGGTCGACGCCAATAAACGAGGCGTGAGCGATGATGTTGAGCGATTGCTTGCCGCGATATTCGGGATGGGCACGCCAGCCGATATCGGCGAGCAGGCAGGCGGCGTGGCGGTAGCGCGCCTCATCCCTGGTCTCGTCGATGCCGAAGGCGGCGAATGCCTTGCCGGTCCATTCGACAAGCTCATGCGCGTGGTCGACCGAGCGCGAGCGCAGGCGGGCAAGCTCTTCCGCAGCCGAGATCAGCGGATCGGCCTTCTGCTCGGCCTTGTCGAGCAGCGAATAGAGAAAGCCCTCGCGCACGCCCAGCGCCGACACGATGATCTTCGACGGCTGCATCGCCGCCATGATCTCCTGCAGCACGATGGCGCCATAGGGCAGCAGCGAGCGGCGGTTCTTGGAGATGCCCTCGATGCCTTTGATCTTGTCGATCTCGGCTTTGGCGGCCTGCCGGAGGAAGTTCGCGGCGCTTTCGATGCCGATCTCGTAGTGGTGCATGACGCCGAGCGGGTAGTTGGTCATTTCCATGTGCAGCCGGGCCAGGTTTCGCCAGGTGCCGCCGACTGTGTAGAAGGCCCTGCCCTGCCCGCCCTTCAGCAATTTCGCCCGCGCCAGTTGCTCGCGCGTGATCCTTGCCGCCTGGGCCAGCGAGTTCTTCGCCATGTCCTGCAGGCGCAAGCCGCCCAACGGCAGCGTGATGCCGTCACCGATCGTCACACCGTCGATATCGATCAGTTCGAGGCTGCCGCCACCAAGGTCGCCGGCGATGCCGTTGGCCGGATGGAAACCGGAGATGACGCCGAGTGCTGAATAATGAGCTTCCTCGCGGCCGCTCAGCACCTGGATCTCGGTCCTGAGCACATCCTCGGCGCGGTGGATGAAGTCGGGGCCGTTGACCGCCTCACGAGCGGCGGCGGTCGCCAGCACATACATGCGCTCGGCGCCGGCCTGGTCGGAGAGCGCGCGGAAGCGGCGGAACTCTTCCATCGAACGAGTCACCGCCTCGGGATCGAGCTTTCCGGTCGAAACGATGCCGCGGCCGAGGCCCGCCAGCATCTTTTCGTTGAACAGCAAGGTCGGCGAACGCGCCAGCCCCTCATAGATCACAAGACGGATCGAGTTCGACCCGATATCGATGATGGACAGCGGTCGGCGGTCCTGGAGCCGGCCCTGGGACGCTGAAATCATCAGCCCGTCGCTGCGTTCTGTTTCTTGCGGCGTTTGAACTGCGCGATGCGCTTGGGCGCATGCGACTTCAACGCATCGCCCCGTCCGGACAGGCTCGGATTGGTCATGAAATATTCCTGCGCGTTGAACGGTTCCTCGCCCTCTTCCAGCACGACGCGCCGGGAGGTTCCATCAGCCAATACGTCGAAACTTTGCTGGTTGTCCATGATGTTGCCGAGCATGATCTGGCCGAGCACCTGCTCATGCACAGTTGGATTGGTGATCGGCACCATGGTCTCGACGCGGCGATCGAGATTCCGCGGCATCAAATCGGCCGAGGAGATATAGACGATCGCCCCGTCCGAGGGCAGGCCGTGGCCGTTGCCGAAGCAATAGATGCGGCTGTGCTCGAGGAAGCGGCCGACGATCGACTTCACCCTGATGTTCTCCGATAGGCCGGGCACCTGCGGTCTCAGGCAGCAGATGCCGCGCACGACGAGATCGATCTCGACGCCGGCGCGGCTGGCATCGTAGAGGGCATCGATGACGATCGGGTCGACCAAGGCGTTCATCTTCATCCAGATGCGGGCCGGTCTGCCCTCCAGCGCGTGGCTGATCTCATCCGAAATGTGCTGGAGGATGCGGTCGCGCAGCGTGAACGGCGAGATGGCCAGCCGCATCTGCTCGGCCGGCTCGGCATAGCCGGTGATGAAGTTGAACAACTGGGCGACATCGCGCGCGATTGTCGGGTCCGTGGTGAAGAAGGACAGATCGGTGTAGATGCGGGCGGTGACCGGGTGGTAGTTGCCGGTGCCGAGATGCACGTAATTGCGCAGCCTGCCGTCCTCGCGCCGCACGACCAGCGACATCTTTGCGTGGGTCTTCAGTTCGAGAAAGCCAAAGACGACCTGGACGCCGGCGCGCTCGAGGTCGCGCGCCCAGCGGATGTTGGCCTCCTCGTCGAAGCGCGCCTTGAGCTCGACCAGCGCCGTCACCGACTTGCCGGCTTCCGCCGCATCGACCAAAGCCCGTACGATCGGGCTGTCGTTGGAGGTGCGGTAGAGCGTCTGCTTGATCGCCACCACTTCCGGGTCGGCCATTGCCTGGCGCAGAAACTGCACCACCACGTCGAAGGATTCGTAAGGGTGGTGGACGATGATATCCTTCTCGCGGATCGCGGCAAAACAGTCGCCGCCATGCTCGCGGATGCGCTCGGGAAAGCGCGGATTGTAAGGCGTGAACTTCAGATCGTCGCGGGCGACGGCGACGATCTCCGAGATCTGGCTGAGCGCCAGCGGACCGGTGAGCACGCTGATCCGGCTGGCCGAGACGCCGAGCTCGCCGGCGACGAAATCGCGCAATTCGGCCGGCATCGACCTGTCGAACTCGATGCGGATGACCGAGCCGCGGCGTCGCCGCTTCAGCGCCGTCTCGAACAGCCGCACCAGATCCTCTGATTCTTCCTCGACCTCGATATCGCTGTCGCGGATGATGCGGAACGTGCCGGAGCCCTTGACCTCATAGCCGGGAAACAGCTTGCCGATATAGAGACTGACCGCCTCTTCGAGTGGAATGAAGCGGACATGATGCTTGCGATCCGGCAAACGGATGAAGCGCCTCAGCGCCACCGGCAGGCGCAAAAGCGCGCTCATTTCCTCGCCGTTCTTGCGGTGGCGCAATTGCAGCGCCATCGAGAAACCGAGGTTGGGAATGAACGGGAACGGATGCGCCGGGTCGATCGACAGCGGGGTCAGGACCGGAAATACCTGCTCCTGGAAATGGTCCTCGAGCCAGGTCTTCTCGTCCTTGGTCAGCGCATCGCGGGTGATGCTTTCGATGCCTTGTTTGTCGAGCAGCAGCATCAGCGCCGAAAGGCTGTTCTGCTGGTCCTCCTGCAGGCGCTCGACCTCGCGCAGCAATTGTTCGAGCTGCTGCTCGGGAGTGCGCCCATCCGGGCTCTTCAGCACGATGCCCTCGCGCACCTGGCCGGCAAGACCGGCGACGCGGACCATGAAGAACTCGTCGAGATTGGCTGCCGATATCGACAGGAAGCGAACGCGCTCGAGCAGCGGATGATTGGCGTTCAGCGATTCTTCGAGCACGCGCCGGTTGAATTGCAGCCAGGAAAACTCGCGGTTGACGAAGCGGTCGGGGTTGCCGCCTTCGCGGCTCGCCGCCTCGACGGTGATGAATTCGCTCTGCACCGGCTTCAGTTCGTTCATGGTTTCCGCTCTTCCCACACCGTTCGACGACCACAGCCTTAACCGGCTTAACTTATCCTCTGACAGGCTTTTGCGACAGTTTCATTTCATCGATCTTGCAAAGAGATGGGTTATGATCCAGATGCAATCGACAAGATCAGGAGACGACGATGGCAGGCGGTTCCATTCCCCATTTCCAGAACGATGCGGGCTATCCGGCAATCGACATCGGCGTCAAGGAATTCATGTGCACCGGCGCCAATCCGCCTTTCGACCACCCGCATGTATTTCTCGATATGGGCGACGACAATGAAAAAGTCTGCCCCTATTGCTCGACGCTCTATCGCTATTCGCCCAAGCTGAAGGCATTGGAAACGCAGCCGCCGGGCTGCCTCTATATCGACCAGGCCGCCTGATTCTTCCGCGACAAGCCTGATGCGAGAAACGCAGTCCCGGCAGGTGGTCATCGCCGGGGCGGGCGTCGCCGGACTGACCGTGGCACTGGCCTTCGCCGAGCGCGGCTATCGGACAAAACTGTTCGAACAGGCGCAGCACCTCGAGGCTGCCGGTGCCGGCATCCAGCTTTCACCCAACGCGACATGCATCCTTCGACAATTCGGCCTACTCGATCGGCTGCTGCCGACGGCGGTGCGGCCGGAGGCGGTCGTGCTGAAGGATGCCGTCACGCTGCGCGAGCTGGCGCGCGTACCGCTTGGCCAGGCGGCTGAAACGCGCTGGGGAGCACCCTATCTCGTCGCCCACCGCGCCGACCTGCAGTCAGCGCTGATGGCGCGGATAGCCGAGCGCTCCGAGGTCGAGCTTGTCACTGGTGCCCGCGTCGGCGGCGTCGCAACCGGACCGAATGGCATCACCGCAACAGTCGAGATTGCCGGCACGACCATCGAAGCCGAAGGATCGTTGCTGGTCGGAGCCGATGGCGTCTGGTCGTCGGTGCGAGAAACGCTCGCCCGCAAGGCGGCCGATTTCCGGAGAAGCCGCTTCTCGGGCGAGCTTGCCTGGCGCGCAACGGTGGCCGCGGACAGCCTCGCCGGACAAGCCTTCAGGGTGATCGGAGCGCCCGATTGCGTTACCGCATTCCTCTATCCAGGCTTCCATATGGTCGCCTATCCGGTCAGCCGTGGCGCGGTCTTCAACCTCGCGGCCTTCACCAAGGGCGAGCGCATCGCCGAGAACTGGTCGGGGCATGCCGACCCCGCCATCCTCGCCAACGCCATGCGCGGTACCGCGCCGGCGCTGGTCCGTCTGGCGAGCGAGGCCGCGCCATGGACGGCATGGCCGATCCATACCGTCGAGCAGCGGCGGTGGACGACGCCGGAGGGCATAGCGCTGATTGGCGATGCGGCGCATGCGATGACGCCGTTTGCCGCACAGGGAGCGGCGATGGCGATCGAAGACACGGTAACCCTTGCCGGTTTCGTTGCCAGCTCGCCTGCCGACCTCAGCAGCGCGCTTGTCGCCTGGGAACAGGCGCGGCGGCCGCGCGTATCCCAGGTCGCCCGCCGCGGCGCCCTCAACCGCCTCGCCTGGCATGCGGCCGGGCCGGTGGCGATGGCCCGCAACCTGTTCCTGGCGATGCGCTCACCCGAAAAACTCGCCGCTGATCTGGACTGGCTCTATGGCTGGCGGGCGGACGCTCGGCGGTCCTAAGTCATCGGAGCCTTGTCAATTGTAAAGCCGCATCGACAGGCTAAGCGAGGCCGGCAGCGGGTTCCACCAGCCGGTGCGCAGGCCGGCGGTGCGCAGTGCCGCCGCCGCCCAGGTGTTGCAGCCGACCAGCGCGTTGAAATGGCCATTGGCTTCGAAGAAACGATCGAAACGGGAGTAGGCCGCATCCTCGATCGGCATGGCCCCGTTCGGTCCCTGCTGAAAACTCGCTGCAATGAAATCGAGCAGCGCCGCAAAGCGTTCCTCACTTACGTCGAAGCCGGCGACGTCGGGATGCGGCTCGGCGATTTCGCCTGAAATGTCGACATGCATCACCGAGGCATCGACGGTCAGCGCCTTCATCACCGGCACTGCCTTCAGTTCCGACCAGGTCGGCGTCTCGAGATAGAAGGCGCGGCCGCCCCAGCCGAAGACGATGTAGCGGACCTCCGCCATGTCGGCCGGAATGCCGGCATCGACCAGGAAGTGGAAGCGCCGGCGCACATCGTCGTCGACCGGGATGGCGATGTCGGTGTGGATCGGATTTTTCAGCACCACGATGCGGTGGCTTGCGCCGATCGGATCGGCAGCGGCCGCCGGCCAGAGCGGGCGCGGCAGCAGCGTGCCCAGCGCCACCGCAAGGACTGCTGCAACGACCAGCAGGTCGAGAAAACGAGCAAGCTTCTTCATGGGGAAGGCATAGGCCAAGCAATGTTCAAGGTGAAGCCTCTCCGGAAATTGCACAGCTGACTTAGCGCTTGACGCGTATCCTCCCGGGGAGGATATGCAGAGGCATGTCAGATCACCTCCACGCTTCGCATCCTTCCATCATAAAGCGCCTGAAGCGCGCGCAAGGCCACCTCGCGGCGGTGCTGGCGATGATCGAGGCGCATCGCCCTTGCGTTGATCTGGCGCAGCAGCTTCATGCCGTCGAACGGGCCATCAGCAGCGCCAAGCGCGAGCTGATCAATGATCACATCGAGCATTGCCTGACGGACAGCGTCGAAACCGGCGGCAACTCGCTGGCGGAACTCAAGCAGCTGGCGAAATATCTATGAATGCCATCGTAGCCCGCATTCTGGAATGGCTCGGGTTCGGCTCGCACGCCGCACATCATCACGGCGATCACGGTCCGCACGGCCACAGCCATGGCGTCATCGATGCGACAATTGCCACCACCGATCGGGGCATCTGGGCAATCAAATGGTCGTTCGTGATCCTGGCGATCACCGCAGCATTGCAGATGGTCGTGGTTGTGCTGTCGGGGAGCGTGGCATTGCTGGCCGATACGATCCATAACATCGGCGATGCGACCACGGCGATCCCGCTATGGATTGCGTTCGTGCTGGCGCGGCGCAAGCCGTCGCGGACCTTCACCTATGGCTTGGGCCGGGTCGAGGATCTGGCCGGCATCATCATCGTGCTCATCATCCTGTTCAGCGCTGTAGTCGCCGCCTACCAAGCCATCGACAGGCTGATCAATCCACAAGCGGTGACGCACCTGGGCTGGCTGGCGGCGGCGGGCATTGTCGGCTTCCTCGGCAACGAGGCGGTTGCCGTGTTCCGTATCCGCGTCGGCCGCGAAATCAACAGCGCGGCACTGATTGCCGACGGCTATCACGCCCGCACCGACGGACTTACCAGCCTTGCCGTGGTCATCGGAGCCACCGGCGTCTGGCTTGGCTTTTCCTTGGCCGACCCGATTGTCGGCCTGCTGATCACGATTGCGATCTTCGGTATCGTCTGGCAATCGGCCCGCTCGGTGCTGACCCGCGTGCTGGATGGAATCGAACCCGGTGTGATGGATGAAATCCGACATGCCGCCGAGCACGTTCCGGGCGCACGCATTGTCGATGCCAAGGCGCGCTGGATCGGTCATAGATTGCACGCCGACATCGCAATTGCCGCAGACGAAACCCTGCCGCTGTCGGAAGCGAATAACATCGCGGCGGCGCTGAAGGACGAACTGTCCCAGCATATGCCGGCCTTGGCTACGGCGAATGTGCGGTTTTCAACCGAACGTGGAGAGAACGACCATCCTCACCCTCACGAGACGTGCATGACGAAAACCACGGCCACGAGCACTGAAGGTCCCTTTTAGACGGCTACGGTCAGGTGACATCGATGACGACCATCAGCCCGCCGCCGCCCTTCTCCTCGACATTGTTGTTCGTGGTGTGATGCGGGATGTGGCAATGGATCAGCCATTTACCCGGACGCTGCGCCTTCCAGATCACGTCGTAGCGCTGACCCGGCCCGACATTGACCGTATCGGCAAGGAAACGACCGGAGGCAGGGATCGTTTCGCCGTCGCGGGCAACGACCTCGAACGGTCCGCCATGGATATGCATCGGATGGATGAAGCCGTTGTTAGTGCCGATGAACCGCACCTTGAGCGTCTCGCCGACCTTCATTTTGATCGTCTCGGTCGAGGGATAGGCCTTGCCGTTGATGGTGAAGAAATTCGGCATGCCGCCGTCCATCGGCATCGACGGGTAGGTCAGCCCTTCCCGCACCAGCCATTCCTGAAGCTCGATGACGTAATCATGGTCGGCCGCGACCTCATCGGCGGGATTGGCGGGATCGATGATCAGCGCACCGTAGAGGCCGAGCGCCTGGGTCCGGTCCGGCTTGGCATGGGGGTGGTAGAAATAGGTTCCGTGCTGGGTTGCGGTGAATTCGTATGAATAGGATTGGCCGGGCTCGATCGGCGCCTGCGTGATCTCGGCCGGCCCATCCATCTGGTTCGGCAGGATCAAGCCATGCCAATGCACCGTCGTTTCCTCAGGCAGGCCGTTGGTGACGTTGATCCTGACCCGATCGCCCTGGCGAATGTGAATTCGCGGACCAGGAATCTGGCCATTATAGGCATAAGCGTCGACTGCAACATCCGGCAGGATCTGCCAGCGGACCACCGAAGGCCTGAGGTCGAATACCTTGATGCCGTTCTCCATCCGAAACGGCAGGTCCTGGTCACCCCTTGTCGACAGACCATAAGAGGCGGCAACGAGGCGCGGATCGGTAGCGGCCATGTCGCGCATTGCGTCGGCCGGCGTGTCGCGATCCATGATCATGCCCCGCGCCATGATCACCCCGCCGACGTCGCGTGCCGACAGCGTCAGGTTCAGCCAGTTCGCCGGCGCGACCATGCCGATGGCGAGCGCCAGCAGGGAGACGGCACCCAGGGCAGCGACCTGCGGCGTCGTGGCATCTGTCTCCATGTGATGGCCGCCGCCTTTGCCTTTGTGGGAAGCCATATCGTGGCGCTGCCCGCGATGGCCGCTGGCGTCGGCCTGCTGCATTTGCATCTGCGCATGTTGCCTCGTCGCAGGCTGCTCCTGACCATCGATGCCGGCTGCCTGCGCGCGCTGCGTCATCAGCCCATGCTTCAGCCCCCGCGCGACCAGCCAGACATTGGCCGGATAGGCAAGCGCAAAACCGGCGATGACGCCGATCGACATCACGCCCCAGAACAACAGCTCCATCGGTTCCATCGCGCGCATGTCGCGGCCCATCATCAGGAAGCTCATGACCGGCGCCATGCCGGCCATCATGAAGTTCATGGAGATGAACTCGGGCAGGAAGCTCTTGCGCACGTTCTCCCAATAGGTGCCGCCCATCATCGATTTCATGAACAGCGATTGGAAGATGAACAGGCCGAAGGCAAAGCCGGCCAGATATTCGACGATCAGGTCGATCCACATCGGCAGGCCGAGCGCCGCCGTGACGGCGGCGGCAAGAATGATGCCGGTGGCATCGCCGGCGACGCAGTGGATGGTGGAGCCGACGCCCTGCTTCCAGAGCGGGCGGGTGAAGAGTTCATGCTCGCCGGGCCGGGGCTCCTTGTCGGCGAGCACGTAGAGCAGCAAGCCGAGCGGACCCATATAGAGGGTGACCAGAATGAAGCCCCATTTCATCACCACCGGCTCGGGATTGTTGCGATATTGGTCGAAGCCGACATAAAGCGTCGAAGCCAGCGCCAGCGCGAACCAGACGACGAGGAAATAATCGATCGGTTGGATGAGCATCAGGATGAACCCGTGACCTGCCGCCGCACGCGCCCACGCGGCTCGCTATACAACTCCCAATGGCAATGAACGCAGCCGGCGCGCTTATGATCCGCGCCGGCCTTAGTTACCAGGTTGCAACGTGACCACTCGAACGACCTGAAGCGCGCTTGCTATCTTCTCGCGCAGTGCACGGTCAGCGCTCGTCGAATACGCGCGAAGCCAGCAAGACAGAGGCTTGATCCGCCGCTCTTGTCCGAACCGGGGTACAGGATCAGTGCAGGATCTGGGACAGGAACAGCTTCGTGCGCTCATGGCGCGGGTGGTCGAAGAACTCGGCCGGCGTGTTCTGCTCGACGATCTGGCCTTGGTCCATGAAGATCACACGGTTGGCGACTTTACGCGCAAAGCCCATCTCGTGGGTGACGCAGAGCATGGTCATGCCTTCCTCCGCCAGCCCGACCATCGTTTCCAGCACTTCCTTGATCATTTCCGGGTCGAGAGCCGAGGTCGGCTCATCGAACAGCATGATCCGCGGGTTCATGCACAGCGAGCGGGCGATCGCCACGCGCTGTTGCTGGCCGCCGGAAAGCTGGCCGGGATATTTGTTGGCCTGTTCCGGGATCTTGACGCGCTTGAGGAAATGCATGGCGATTTCCTCGGCCTGTTTGCGCGGCATCTTGCGCACCCAGATCGGCGCCAGCGTGCAATTCTCCAGAATGGTCAGATGCGGGAACAGGTTGAAGTGCTGGAACACCATGCCGACCTCGCGGCGCACCTCGTCGATCTTCTTCAGATCGTTGGTCAGTTCCTTGCCGTCGACGATGATTTTGCCCTTCTGGTGTTCCTCCAGCCGGTTGATGCAGCGGATCATCGTCGATTTGCCGGAACCCGACGGGCCGCAGATGACGATCCGCTCGCCGCGCATCACCTTTAGATTGATGTCCTTCAGCACATGGAATTCGCCGTACCATTTGTGCATGGCGATGATGTCGATGGCGACATCGGTGGTGGAAATGTGCATCTTGGCGGCATTGACCTTGATCTCTTCCGCGCTGACGGCATTTTCTATGGCCATGACAAGGTCCCCTTTTAGCGTTTGTGGCCGGTGTCGAGACGGCGTTCCGTATACATTGAATAGCGCGACATGCCGAAGCAGAACAGCCAGAAGATGAAGGCCGCGAACACCAGGCCGGATCTGGCCGTCTGCGGCGTCGCCCAATTGGCGTCGGAGAAATTCTGCTTGACGATGCCGAGGAGGTCGAACATCGAGATGACGATGACCAGGCTGGTGTCCTTGAACATGCCGATGAAGGTGTTGACGATGCCGGGAATGACCAGCTTCAGCGCCTGCGGCATGACGACCAGGCCCATCTTCTGCCAGTAGCTGAGGCCGAGCGAATCGGCGCCCTCATACTGGCCTTTGGGGATCGCCTGCAGGCCGCCACGCACCACTTCGGCCATGTAGGCGGCGGCAAACAGCGACACGCCGATCAGCGCGCGCAGGAACTTGTCGAAGCTGACACCGGCCGGCAGGAACAGCGGCAGCATCACGCTGGCAAAGAACAGCACCGTAATCAGCGGGATGCCGCGTACCGTCTCGATGAAGATCACGCACAGCAGCTTGACGATCGGCATGTTCGAGCGCCGGCCGAGCGCCAGCACGATGCCGATCGGCAGCGACACGGCAATGCCGACGAAGGACAGGCTGAGCGTCACCAGCAGTCCACCCCAACGCGACGTCTCGACATGCGGCAGGCCGAATAGGCCGCCGACCAACAGAACGAAGGCGACGACCGGCAGTACAAGAAAGAGAAGAATGGCATTCAGCCCCTTGCGCGGTACGCGCGGAATGAGCAGCGGCACCAACAGTGCCACGAACAGGATGGCCACCACGATCGGCCGCCAACGCTCCTCGATAGGATAGGTGCCGAACATGAACTGGCCGAACTTGGCGTTGACGAATGCCCAGCAAGCACCGGTCCAGCCATCCGGCTGGATGCCGCCTTGCGCCACGGTGGCGCAGACCGAGCGATCCGGTCCGGTCCACTGGGCGTTGATGAAGGCCCAATTGATGATTTGGGGCAGGATCATAGCGACCAGCGCGATGCCGACGATGGTGAGAATGGTGTCGCCCGTGGTGGCAATCAGGTTCTTGCGGATCCAGGCGGTGAGGCCACGCTCGCTCGACGGCGCCGGTTGGGCCAGCGCCATCTCAGTCCGCACCCAGGACATGTCGTGTTCCTGCATGGTCCTACCTCTCCACCAGCGCCATCCTGGCATTGACCACGTTCATGATCGCCGACGTGATCAGGCTTAGCGCGAGATAGACAGCCATCATGATCACCACGCCTTCAACCGCCTGCCCGGTCTGGTTCAAGACAGTGCCGGCAGTTGCCGTCAGGTCCGGATAGCCGATGGCGATGGCGAGTGAAGAGTTCTTGGTCAAGTTCAGATACTGGCTGGTCAGCGGCGGAATAACGATGCGCATCGCCTGCGGCACGACGACAAGCCTGAGGATCGATCCCGAGCGCAGCCCAAGTGCCGCGGCCGCCTCGGTCTGGCCCGTGCTGACGCCCCTGATGCCGGCGCGCACGATCTCGGCGATGAAGGCGGCCGTATAGCAGGACAACGCCAGATAGAGTGACAGGAACTCCGGTCTGACCTGGAAGCCACCGACCAGGTTGAAAGTCGATTGCTTCGGGAATTCGAAGCTCAGTGGAAAGCCGCTCAGCGCGTAGGCCAGCAGCGGCAGGCCGACAATCAACGCTATCGATGTCCAGAGCACCGGGAATGGCTGACCCGTCGCCATCTGCCGCTGCCGCGCCTTGCGGGCGACGAACCAGGCCATGGCAATGCCGAGCAGCAGGGCGACCAGGATCAGCCAGGAGCCCTCGCCCCAGACGGCGCGCGGAAAATAAAAGCCGCGCTGGTTGAGAAAGGAGCCGAACGGCAAATTAATGCTCTCGCGCGGCGGCGGCAGCACGGCGAGCACGCCGGAATACCAGAAGAAGATGACCAGCAGCGGCGGGATATTGCGGAAGACCTCGACATAGACCGTGCAGATCTTCCTGATCAGCCAGTTGCGCGACAGTCGGCCGATGCCGACGATGAAACCGATGATGCTGGCGGTAATAATGCCGACGACGGCCACGATCACGGTGTTGATGAAGCCGACCAGGATGGCTCGGAAATAAGTCGAATCCGACGAATAAGCGATGGCGCTTTCGCTGATGTCGAAGCCGGCGCGGCCCTTGAGAAAGCCGAAACCGGAAGCGATGTGCAAGCGCGTCAGATTGACGATGACATTGTGGGTAACCCACCAGACCCCCGCTACCAGCAGGACGAGGACCAGCGCTTGAAAGAATATACCGCGGACACGAGGATCATTAAGGAGGGAACCGCGGCTTGGCCCCTCGCGAAGAACTTCCTGCGATGCCATTCGACAGTCCCCTGGAAAGAGAGACCGGAAGGCAGACGATCTGCCTTCCGAATCCATTTTCGATCAGCGGATCGGCGGAGCGTATTGCAGACCACCCTTGGTCCACAGCGCGTTGATGCCACGCGCGATCTTCAGCGGGCTGCCCGACCCGACATTGCGCTCGAACATCTCGCCGTAATTGCCGACGGCCTTGACGATGTTGACGACCCAGTCGTTAGAGACGCCGAGATCGGTGCCGATCTTGGTGTCGGCTTCCTGGCCGAGCACGCGCTTGATCTCGGGACTGTCCGAGTTCTTCATCTCGTCGACATTGGCCTTGGTGATGCCGAGTTCCTCGGCGTCGAGCAACGCGAAATAGGTCCACTTGACGATGTGGTACCATTGGTCGTCGCCCTGGCGTACGGCCGGCCCAAGCGGTTCCTTGGAGATGATCTCGGGCAACACGACGTGGTCGGCCGGCGCACCGAGCGTCAGGCGGATGCCATAGAGGCCCGACTGGTCGGTGGTGTATACGTCGCAGCGGCCGGCGTCATAGGCGGCGTTAACCTCTTCCAGCTTTTCGAAGACGACAGGATTGTACTCCATCTTGTTCGACTTGAAATAGTCGGCAAGGTTGAGCTCGGTCGTGGTACCGCTCTGCACGCAGACCGCCGCGCCCGAAAGCTGCAGCGCCGAGTTCACGCCCGGAAGCTTCTTGGCGTTGATCATGAAGCCCTGGCCGTCATAATAAGTCGTGCCGATGAAGTTCAGGCCGAGTGCGGTGTCGCGATTGATGGTCCAGGTGGTATTGCGCGACAGGATGTCGATCTCGCCCGACTGCAGAGCGGTAAACCGCTCCTTGGCACTGAGCGGCGTAAACTTCACCTTGGTGCCATCGCCGAACACGGCGGCCGCCACAGCGCGACAGAAGTCCGCGTCGATGCCTTGCCACTCACCCTTGTCGTCCGGCGCCGAGAAGCCGGCCAGACCGGTCGAGACGCCGCATTGGATGAAGCCCTTCGCTTTGACATCGTCGAGCGTGGCCGCCGAAGCCGCCGAAGCCGCGAATCCAAACGCGGCGGCGCCCAAAACGCCGATTGCAATGTGTTTCATGACCCACAGACCCTTTTCTGTTTTTTCCAGGCGAACCTGACTTTTTCCCGTGTGAACGCAGCTATGTATCCCGGCCCATTACCGGAATCGCGCATCGTAACCAACGCGCTGCCTCCCATTCACGAACAACATCGAAGGCGATTATTCCTGTGAGGTCAAGGGAAATGACCAAATCCGAAAGACTTTGAAAACCAACCGCCTGAAATGCCTGAAATTGCAGACAAACGCGCTCGCAAATTGGTCAGCGCGCCAATTAAGCCGGCAAAGTCCGACCGTGACTTGCCAAGCGCACCTGGCAGCCGTTCAGAGGATCTACGGCGCATTGCTGAATTGGCATATTCAAGACCTTGGCCTGGCGAGTGCGGTGCGGTTGTGCGGCCAATGCCGCCGCACTATGGCTAACGACCAACCCATGGGACGAAAAGCAATGGCAAAAGACGACAGCGAGATGGGCGTCAACACACGGCTCGCCCATTCCGGCAACAACCCGCATGACTATTTCGGCTTCGTCAATCCGCCGGTGGTGCATGCCTCGACCGTGCTCTATCCCAATGCGGCGGCGATGGCTTCACGCAGCCAGAGATACACCTACGGCACGCGCGGCACGCCGACCACCGATGCGCTGAACAGCGCGATCGATGCGCTGGAAGGTTCGGCAGGCACGGTCGCGGTACCGTCCGGCCTGGCGGCGGTGACGCTGCCGCTGCTCGCCTTCCTGTCGGCCGGCGATCATCTGCTGATCGTCGATTCCGTTTATCATCCGACCCGCAACTTCGCCGACACGATGCTGAAGCGGCTGGGCATCGAGGTCGAGTATTACGAACCGCGCATCGGCGCCGGCATCGCGGCGCTGATCAAGCCCAACACCAAGGTGGTGTTCACCGAATCGCCGGCCTCCAACACTTTCGAGGTGCAGGACATACCGGCCATCGCCAAGGCAGCACATGCCGCCGGCGCCATCGTCATGATGGACAACACCTGGGCGACGCCGCTCTACTTCCGCCCGCTCGACCACGGCGTCGACATCTCGATCCACGCGGCGACGAAATACCCGGCCGGCCATTCCGACGTGCTGCTCGGCACGGTGTCGGCCAATGCAGCTTGCTGGAATCAGCTTTGCGAGACGTTCAACACGATGGGCTGCTGCGCCGGACCGGACGACGTCTACCAGGTGCTGCGCGGCCTGCGCACGATGGGCGTGCGGCTGGAGCATCATCAAAAGAGCGCGCTTTCCCTCGCCGGCTGGCTGGAGGATCAGCCCGGCGTAGCGCAGGTGCTGCATCCGGGGCTGCCCAGTCATCCCGACCACGCTATGTGGAAGCGAGATTTTTGCGGATCGAGCGGCATCTTCTCGATCGTTCTCGCGGGCGGCGGACAGAAGCAGCAGCACGCCTTCCTCGACGCGTTGAAGTTTTTCGGCCTCGGCTATTCCTGGGGCGGCTATGAGAGCCTTGCCGTGCCGGTATTCCTTGGCGACCGCACAATCGCCAAGGGCCCGTATGACGGGCCGCTGGTGCGCCTGCAGATCGGGCTCGAGGATGTCGAGGATTTGAAGGCCGACCTGGCGCGCGGGCTGGCGGCGGCCGCTGATGCCTGAGCCAGCACCATTCCAGACTGAGTCAGAAAATCGGCGTAACAGCCTGGAAAAATTGCGATCCTGAGCGATATCACGGCGACCGATCGGTCGACTCTACAAAACAGGGGCGGCAGTGTGGTGAAGGCGGTAGAATAGTCTCTGCCAGTCCTTGAAACGGATCGAGGTTGGCCGGCGGGATCGGTCGGGAACCTTTTGTCGGCCGATGCATCCAATGTCGCGATGAGAAGCCTATCAGGAGATCGGCCATGCCTGCTGCGTTGACGGCAACGCCCGCCGCTTCCGGCGATATGCAGCTTGTCGGCCGCGCGCTGGCACGTGATGGCGATGCATTTCGCACCATCATCAAGACGCACAACCAAAGGCTCTACCGCATCGCCCGCGGTGTTGTGCGGAACGACAGCGAGGCCGAGGACATCGTCCAGGAGGCGTATGTCAGCGCCTTTGCCCATCTCGAGTCCTTTCGCGGCGATGCCTCGCTCGCCACATGGCTGTCGCGTATCGTCATCAACGAAGCCCTCGGCCGCTTGCGCAAAAGGCGGCGAATGGTAGCGATGCCTGAAAACCCGCAAGCCGAAATCATCCGGTTTCCCCTCAACCCGAGCGACGATCCGGAGCGGACGATGGCGCAACGGCAGATCCTTGAGCTTGTCGAACGGGCAACCGACAGTCTGCCCGATGTCTACCGGATCGTGTTCGTGGCGCGCGTCATCGAGGGATTGAGCATCGAGGAGACCGCCGAACTGCTTGGCGTGCGACCAGAAACCATCAAGACGCGGCTGCACCGCGCCCGCGCGCTGGTGCGCAAGGCGCTGGACGACCAGATCGGCCCGGTGCTGCTCGACGCCTTTCCGTTCGCGGGCCGGCGCTGCGAACGGCTGACCAATGCCGTGATGCAGCGGCTTGGTCTTTCCGGATAGGCCGCGGCGATTTTCGCGGGAACGTTTTCCCGTGACCTGCATCCAATGAGCATCACTGAAAACGAAGCCCGATGCAGTTCCGCGTCGGGGCGAAGGAGAGCATCATGTTTATTCGATCGACCACGGCACTGGCCGCAATTTTCCTGCTTGGCGCAGCGCCCTCGTCGCAAGCTGCCGACAAACCGACCGACCCGCAGATCGCACATATCGCCTACACAGCGGGCGTGCTTGACGTCGAGGCGGCCAAGCAGGCGCTGAAGAAATCGAAAAACAAGGAGGTCGTGGATTTCGCCAAGGACATGGTGCGAGATCACGAGGCGGTCAACAAACAGGCTCTCGACCTGGTCAAGAAGCTCAAGGTCACGCCTGAGGATAATCCGACCAGCAAAGCGCTGACCAAGGCGGCGGCCGAGGAACGTGCCAAGCTTGCCAAGCTCAAGGGCGCAGCGTTCGACAAGGCCTATGTCGCCAGCGAGGTGGCCTACCACAAGCAGGTCAATGGCGCGCTCGAAACTCTGCTGATCCCGTCCGCCAGCAATGCCGAGCTGAAGAGCCTGCTGGAAACCGGCCTGAAAATATTCCAGGGCCACGAACAGCACGCCGAACACGTCGCCGGCATGCTGAAGTGAGGATCGAGCCAATGATGTCGCGGCGGCATCTGTGGGTTGCTCTGGCATTGGCCATGGGTGCCGCGCCGGCCAAGGCCGAAACCATCGAGGTGACGATCGAGAAGCTTGTGTTTTCGCCGGCGAAGATCGAGGCGAAGGTCGGCGACACGATCAGGTGGGTAAACAAGGACGTGTTCGCCCACACGGCAACCGTCAACGGCGCCTGGGAAGTGATGATCCCGCCGAAGAAGGCGGCGAGCCTGACGGTGAAGAAGGCGGAATCGGTCGATTATTTCTGCCGCTTCCATCCCAACATGAAAGGCCATCTGACGGTGACATCGCCCTGACCGGCTAATGCATGCCGCGCAAAAGTGTGCAGCGGTTTTGCGACAACGACATGATGAAAAAGAGCCTAATGCGCGCCGCATGAGGTCGGTCGAATGCGACGCGCTTCTAGGCCGCCAGCCATGCCGTCCCGGCAAGAAGGGTGACCAGCGTCAACGGCAGGCCGACCTTGAAGAAGGCGATGAAGCCCAGCGGTTTGCCGGAGACCCGCGCGTGCTCGGCAACGATCAGATTGGCGACCGAGCCGAGCAACGTGAAATTGCCGGCCAGCGTCGAGCTCATGGCGACGACCAGCCAGGCCCGCTCGGGGTTTTCCAGTCCGGGCACGAACGGCTTCAGCGCCAGCACGGCCGGGACATTGCTCATGATGTTGGACAGCACCGCGGTGAAGCCGGACAGCCGCCACACATCATTCAGCCCAAGGTCTTTTGCCGAAGCGACGATGTCGGGCGTAAGCAGCGTCTTCTCGGCTCCGGCGACGACGATGAACAGCCCGGCGAACATGAACAGCAGCGGCCCATCGATCTCGCGATAGATGCGCTCAGGTTTGATGGCGCGGGTCAGCAACAGAATCGCGCCGCCGATCAGCGCCGCCTTGGCAACCGGAACGCCGGCAAAGAAGGCGATGGCCAAACCGATACAGACGACCACCGCCTTCAGCACCTGTCCCGGCAGCATGCGGCCTCGGTAGACTTCGGGGCTGAGCTCGGCCTTGCGCGAAAATTCGGCATGGTAAACGATGCGGACGATGACGATGACGGCGACGAGGCCGAACAGGGCCACCGGCGCAAGCGCCGCCGAGAAGGCCGGATAGGAAATCCCCGACAGGGCGCCGATGACCATGTTCTGCGGATTGCCGGTGATGGTCGCGACACTGCCGCAATTGGATGCGGTCGCCGTGGCGATCAGATAGGGAACCGGGTTGCGGTTGATGACGCGGGTGACATGGACGACGATCGGCGCCATGACCAGGCAGATAGCGTCGTTGACGAGGAATGCCGACAGGACGCCGGTCAACAGCGTCACCATCACCAGCAGCATGAATGGCGCATGCGCATGCTCGATGGCGAACCCGCCGAGCGCGCGAAAGGCGCCCGACACTTTCAGATGCGCCACGACGATCATCATGCCGAGCAGAAGCGTGATGGTGTCGAAGCTGATGGCGCGGTAGGCGTCTTCCATGTCCAGCGCGCCGATGGCGATCATCGCCGCACCGCCGAGCAGTGCTATCCCTGCCCGGTCGAGGCGCAGCCCGGGTATTCTGCCGACGGCAACGCCGGCATAAGTCAGGACAAGGATCAGCAGCGCCGCCGCGCCCATCGCTGTCATGTGTCGGAAATCCTATGCGACTGGCGAGTGAACCTGTCCCGAATGGACCTGTTGAGCGGCCCGAGACATAGGTGACGATTTGTACCGGACACATAGGTAACACTTTTCGGTTTTTGCCGGGAGGTGTTGATGCCGTGGAGAGAGTGTTCGG
>NZ_JAMYUV010000046.1:0-44195 GCF_040323405.1 Mesorhizobium sp. M0048
CGAACGACTTGTCGATGACGACGTTGCGGCCCTTGGGGCCGAGCGTGACCTTCACCGCGTCGGCGAGGATGTTGACGCCGCGCAGCATGCGCTCACGAGCGTCGCGGGAGAATTTTACGTCTTTGGCAGCCATTTTCAGCTCCTGGCAGGGGCTTGGATTAAGCCCGAAGATTTAAATGAGGGTGAGGCCGATATTCAGCCGATGATGCCCATAATGTCGGATTCCTTCATGATCAGAAGGTCTTCGCCATTGAGCTTGACTTCGGTGCCCGACCACTTGCCGAACAGGATGCGGTCGCCGGCCTTGACGTCCAGCGGGACGAGCTTGCCGGCTTCGTCGCGGGCGCCGGAACCGACGGCGATGATCTCGCCTTCCTGCGGCTTTTCCTTAGCCGTATCGGGGATGATGATCCCGCCCGCGGTCTTGGATTCGGATTCGACCCGACGAACGACCACGCGGTCATGAAGCGGGCGGAACTTCGACTTTGCCATTTTTTATTCCTCGATGAGAATGGTGAGAACAGTTCCTCCGTCCGGCGGCGCCGGACATGTGGTTAGCACTCATCTTGGGGGAGTGCTAACGTGGCGCTGAAATAGGCTGGCAGCCCGCGCGAGTCAAGACGCCCGGTGACCATTCTCAGGACGATTGCTTCAAACGGATACTTGACTAAGTCAACTAAATGGCTGATCTTGCCGGGCAGGAGGATGCCATGACCATTCATCATCACCCAGGCAAGGAGCGGATCGACGCGGTGCGGGCCTTCAACCGCTTCTACACCCGCCAGATCGGGTTGCTCGAGGAAGGCTTGCTGAAAAGCGACTTCTCGCTGACCGAAGCCCGGGTGCTCTATGAGCTGGCGCATCGCGATGGCCTGACCGCCACCGAGCTTGCGCGCGATCTCGGCCTCGATGCCGGTTATCTCAGCCGGCTGCTGAAGAAGTTCGAGGAGCGTGATCTGGTCGAGCGCGCCACGATCGAGGCGGATGCGCGGCGCTCGTCGATCGCGCTGACCAAGGCCGGGCGGCAGGCCTTCGCGCCGCTGAACCAGGGTTCGCACGAACAGGTCGCGGCTTTGCTCGAACGGCTTTCGGCTGCCGAACAGGACAGGCTGGTCAGGGCCATGCAGACGGTGCAGCGTCTGCTGGGCGGAAGTGCCGAGCCCAAAGTTCCCTATATGCTGCGGTCTCTGCAAGTCGGCGACATCGGCTGGATCATCCATCGCCAGGGCCTGCTCTACGCGCAGGAATATGGCTGGGACGAAACCTATGAAGCGCTGGTCGCCGAAATCCTTGGTGCCTTCGTCAAATCCTTCGATCCGAAATGGGAACGCAGCTGGATCGCCGAGCGGGAAGGGGAGGTCGTCGGCTCGGTCTTCGTCGTGCGCCAGTCGGACGCGGTGGCGAAGTTGCGCCTGCTCTATGTCGAGCCTTCGGCGCGCGGTCTCGGCATCGGCAGGCGGCTGGTCGAGGAATGCATCGGCTTTGCTCGAACCAAGGGTTACAGGACACTGACGCTGTGGACCAACGACGTGCTCACCTCGGCGCGCCGCATCTACGAGGCGGCCGGGTTCAAGCTGACCGACGAGGAGCGCCACCATTCCTTCGGCAAGGACCTGGTCGGCCAGAACTGGAATTTGGAGTTATAGCAGCGCCGCAGAATTTCGAGCATCGGCCTGCGGTCGCTCAGGTCGCAGGCTTAATGTTTTGGTTCAAGCGAAAGAGATTGGTGGGGTCATACTTGTTTTTTAGCGCGGCCAGCCTCGGATAATTCTCGCGGTAAGCCGCCAGAACCCGATCAATGCCCTCTTCGCCGAGATTGTTGGCGTAGACGCCGCCGGTCGAGAACGGTCTCATTGCATCCCACAGGTCACGCGCCCATCGGATGTGCGTTTCGTCGTCAGACGGATTGTCCCAGATCGATATCGGGAAACAATCGTAAAGAGCATCTCGGTTGGCATAGGGCGTTTCATCCATCGGTACTCGCGAGATGGCGCCGCCAACCTGCTGCAGGACCAGAAGCGACTCGCGGGGTGCGGTCATGTAAGCCGCAAGCATGGCATCGATCGCCTGATCTGTGATTTCGCGCATGAACTGCGCCTTCCAGTAGTAGCGCCGCCCGCGCGGAAAGAGGCTATCCCCGGCCGATTGAATTTGAAGATAGGGGACAGGAGCAATCTGGCACTCAACCGGCGTGCCATATTCTCTCAGAGGTTGAATGATTTGCTGGCCCTCGTCGAGTGGGCCGATGTAGCACGCCGATATGCTGAAGAAGCGTTCGCCCGAGGGCGCCGTCACAAGTGCTGCATCCAGGCTCAGCTCATCCGGGGCGCCGCTCGAGAACGCATGATAGAACCGCATCGCATCGCGTGCCTCTTCGTAGCGGTATAGCATCGATCCCGCGATGAGGAGCGGACCCACGGGATGGAGCTTGTATTCGAAGGTCGTGACTATTCCGAAATTGCCGCCGCCGCCCCGGATGCCCCAGAACAAATCTGCATTTTCGGCCGCGTTTGCCGTGAGCAACCGGCCGTCCGCCGTCACGATTTCGACAGCGACAAGGTTGTCGCAGCTCAGTCCATGTTTGCGGCCAAGCTTGCCGAACCCGCCGCCGAGTGTCAGTCCGGCTATGCCGGTATCCGCGTTGACACCCATGGTCGTCGCGAGACCATGGGCCTGTGTGGCTGCGTCGAACTCGCCCAGGTTCAAGCCGGCTTCTGCGCGCGCAACACGGCGGATCGGGTCGACTTCGATCCGCTTCATGCGGGACACGTCGATCACCACGCCGCCGTCGCATACCGAACTGCCGGCGACGTTATGGCCACCGGCGCGGACGGCGACGAGGAAGCCTTGTGATCGGGCGAAGTTGACCGCCGCGACGACATCGCTGGATTCGGCGCAATAGAACACAGCCGCCGGCCTCTTATCGACCATGCCATTCCAAACTCTGCGCGCCTGGTCATAGCCAGGGTCGTCCGGAAGGATCAGATCGCCGCGGATCGCCTGCCTGAGCCGAGCGATATCTGGCGCATGCAACGTCGGCCCGGAACCATCCATAAGCTTGAACATGCTCATCGACCCTTCGCGATCCGGCACGGTTGGACAGGCCGCTTTCGTTCACCGACATGTGTCGGATCAATGATCTCATGCGGCGCCATTCGCTGCAAAATCGAATATCTCAGTCGCTGGATGAGCTAAATTCATCTAAACTGCGTGGATGAGAAAACTTCCGCCGCTCGGATCGCTTCGCGCCTTCGAAGCCGCTGCCAGGCTGATGAGCTTCAGGAAGGCCGCGACGGAACTCGGAGTGACGCCAACGGCCATCAGCCACCAGATTCGACTGCTGGAGGAGGTCTGTGGGCAACTGCTGTTCCGGCGGCGCCCACGACCGCTCGTGCTCACAGGCGTGGGCGAACGGCTATTCCCGGTAATTTGCAGCGGCTTCGACGCTTTCGCTGCGGCAATCGCATCAGCCTCGGCCGGTGTTGGCCAACGTCCGTTGCGCGTGCGAGCCCAAATGCATTTGCCAGCCGATGGCTGGTTCCGCGCCTGTCGAAGTGGCGCGAACAGCATCCGAACATTCCACTGGAGATCATCGGGACAGACGCCGTTCTGGACCTGCAAGCCGGTGACGCCGACGTTGCGATCCGCTATGCGCGCAGGATGCCGCGGGACGTTCCCGCGCAGGAAATTTTCGGGACGCATTCTTTCCGGTATGCAGCCCGGATCTGCTGGCAGGAGGACACCGACAGATCGAGCGCGCCGCCGATCTGCTGCAATACCCGCTCATCCATTTCAATTGGACGAACCGCGACCCGGAAGCGCCGACCTGGCAGCGATGGCTGGCGATCGCACGCTCGATCGATCCCAGCATCCCCAATGCCAACCGGCCATGGGACTTGAGTTTCCGCGAAGAGCTGCACGCGATTGACGCGGTAGCGGCAGGCCAAGGCATCGCTATCTGCAGCGATGTGGTCGTCAGTGGCGAACTCGAGGCTGGCAGGCTGGTCAAGGCACATGATCTCTCTCTGCCAGGCTATGGCTTTTACCTTGCTGGCGTAGCCAATCACCCCCGACAAGCGCATATCGAAGCCTTTTCCGCCTGGGTGAGATCGATAGTCTGAGCATCTGAACGCCGATCTTCCGCATGCTCGTCACAAGCGCCCGGCGTAATAAATTGCTAACCACGATCGCCCTGCACCGATTGCCATGCACACTTACCGGCTTCTGGCACAATCGGGCTCCTTGAATTATGAGCACGCTTATTATATATGTCGCTCATGGTTTCCGACGGCATCGACAGATTGGGCTTTTTGATCCACGACGTGCAGCGCCTGATGCGCAAGCGCTTCGAGGCGCGCGCCAGTGGTTTCGGCCTTTCTTCAGCGCAATGGCGGCTTCTGGTACGTGTCGCCAAGGAGGCGGGGGTCGCGCAGGCGCGGCTTGCCGAGCTTCTCGAAATCGAGCCGATCAGCGTCTCGCGTCTTGTCGATCGAATGGAGGAGGGCGGCTGGATCGAGCGCCGTCCCGACGCAACGGACAGGCGAGTGCGCATGATTTTCCCGACCGCCAAGGCGAACGCGGCCTATGCCCACGTCAAGAGCCTTGCCGGCGAGGTCTATGAGGAATCGCTCGTCGGCGTTTCGCCGGAAGATCGCCGCGTCCTGGTCAAGGCGCTGGAAACAATGGTGCAGAATCTTGCAGATGGTGAGACGCCGCCCTCGGAAAAAGTGAAGAATACGGAAGGCGCAGCAACATGAACGCGGTAGCCAAACTAGATGAGAATGCGGCCAAGCTGGAGATGGAAGCTCCCGCGAAGCCGGCGGCAGCTCCGGTGACGGTCGCTCCGCAGGTAGCTCCGGCGCCGGTGGTGCCGAAGAAGAAGCGCCGTGCCGGCCGCTTCCTTTTGATGTTTGTGCTGCCCGCTGCATTGATCGCCGGCGGCAGCTATGTCTGGGTGACCGGCGGCCGCTATCAGGAGACCGAGAACGCCAATCTGCAGCAGGCCAAGGTGTCGATAGCCGCCGATACGGCGGGCCGCATCGTTCAGGTCGACATTTTCGACAACCAGTCTGTCAAGCAGGGCGACGTGTTGTTCGCCATCGATCCCGAGCCCTATCGGATCGCGTTGGCCCAGGCCGACGCGGCGGTGGCCGGCGCGCGGCTCAATGTCGAGCAACTGCGTGCGGCCTACAGCCGGGCGCTGGCGCAGGAGAAGTCCGACGAAAGCCAGGTCCAGTACGCGCAGTCTCAATATGACCGCGCCGCCGACCTTGCCCAGAAGGGCATCAACGCCAAGTCGTCGCTGGACGAAGCCAAGAACGACCTCGACAAGGCCAAGCAGCAGCTGGCCGTAGCCCAGCAGGGGATCGTCAGCGCCAAGGCGGCACTTGGCGGCAATCCCGACATCGAAACCGACAAGCATCCGACGGTAATGGCGGCGCTCGCCGCACGCGACAAGGCGGCCTACGATCTGGTCCAGACCAAGGTCAAGGCGCCTGCCGACGGCATCATCAGCCAGGCCGCTTCGTTCAAGGTTGGCCAGTATGTCGGTTCGGGCACGCCGCTGTTTTCGCTGGTCGAGACAGGCGACACCTGGGTCGACGCCAATTTCAAGGAAACCCAGCTCACCAACATGAAGCCAGGCCAGAAGGCCGAAATCGTAGTCGATACCTATCCGGGCAAGACCTTCGAAGCCACCGTCAAGGCGATCGGCGCCGGCACCGGGGCCGAGTTCTCGCTGCTGCCTGCGCAGAACGCCACCGGCAACTGGGTCAAGGTCACACAGCGCATTCCGGTCCGCCTGGAATTGGCCGATGCCGACGCCAAGGCGGCGCTGCGCACCGGCATGAGCGCTACGGTCACGGTGGACACCGGCGTTTCCCGCGGGCTGCCGAGCATTTTCCGCGGCGCCACGGCAGGCGAGGCCAAGTAAGGAGGCCGAACAGCGGCCGCATAGCAAACAGTGAGATGGATGCAGGATTGGTCCGAAGGAGGCGCAGGAAAAGTTGAATGCGTAAACGGGCTGCGCTGTAACCTGCCTGAGCAGACAACTCCGCGCAGGATCTTCGGTTCTCAGGTTTCCGGGCGGCAGGCGCCCGCTTGTCGAGACGCTCAGTTGATGTAACCCCCACATCGATGCTCGCGTCCCACCGCGATGAGGGTCTCTCTACGGCGAGGGCCTCGCCGTCCGGAAACCCAATGTACACGTTTTTGTTACCTGCTGGAAGTTTTACGTCATGAGCAGCCCAGAACCCTTTCGCGAAGTACCGCAGCGCGGCCTGATCACAGTCGCGCTCATGCTTGCGACGATCATGCAGGCGCTCGACACGACGATCGCCAACGTTGCGCTGCCGACCATGACCGGCGATCTCGGCGCCTCCCCCGACAACATCAACTGGGTGCTGACCTCCTACATCGTTGCCGCGGCGATCATGACGCCGGTGACCGGCTGGCTTGCCGACCGCTTCGGTCGCAAGGAGCTGTTCCTGACGGCCGTGGTCGGCTTCACCGTCTTCTCCATGCTGTGCGGCATCGCCTGGAGCCTGGAGACCATCGTTTTGTTCCGGCTCATGCAAGGCGTGTTCGGCGCCGCCATCGTGCCGCTGTCGCAGACCTTCCTGCTCGACATCAACCCTAGGGAACGCCACGGCCAAGCCATGGCCATCTGGGGCGCCGGCATCATGCTGGGACCGATCCTTGGCCCGACGCTGGGTGGCTGGCTGACCGAGAACTTCAACTGGCGCTGGGTGTTCTTCATCAACCTGCCGGTCGGCATCATCGCCTTCCTCGGCATGGCGGCGTATCTTCCCAGCGTCGCCCGGCGGGTGCGCAGCTTCGATTTCTTCGGCTTCACCATGCTCTCGCTCGGTGTCGGCGCGCTGCAGCTGATGCTCGATCGCGGCGGCGAGGTCGACTGGTTTTCCTCGATCGAGATATGGATCGAGCTCGGTCTTTCCATCACCGGCTTCTGGGTGTTCACCATTCACACATTGACGGCGGAGCACCCCTTTATCGACCCGAAGATCTTCCTCGATCGCAATTTCGTCACCGGGCTGGCGTTCATCTTTGTCATGGGCGTGCTCATCTTGGCGAGCATGTCGCTGCTGCCGCCAATGCTGTCGACCATCTTCGGCTATCCGACCCTCACCATCGGCATTGTCCTGGGACCGCGCGGTGTCGGCACGATGATCGCGATGCTGTTCGTCGGGCGGATCATGCACAGGATCGATGCCAGGATCCTCGTCGTCATCGGCTTCCTGCTGACCGCGCAATCGCTCTACACGATGTCCAGCTTCTCGCCGCAGATGGACGACTGGCTGATCCTCAGTTCCGGCGTCATCCAGGGCCTGGGAATGGGCATGGTGTTCGTGCCGCTGTCGACTGTAGCCTTCGCCACGCTCGACGCACGCTTCCGCACCGATGCCACGGCGTTGTTCAGCCTGGTGCGCAACCTTGGCTCGTCGATCGGCGTGTCGGTGGTGACGGTTTTGCTGGTACGCAACACGCAGATCAACCATGCCGAGCTTTCGGCCTACATCAATCCGTTCAATCCCAACCTCTGGGCGGCATCGCCGGCAGCGGCGGGCGGCGATCCGACGGCGCTGTCGCTGATGGATCGCATGGTCAATGTACAGGCGATGATGATCTCCTACGTCAATGACTTCAAGCTGCTGATGATGATGACGCTGCTTGCCATTCCGTTTGTTTTCCTGCTGCGCAAGCCAAAGGCCGCGCCGCCCGCCGGTGGGGCGCCTGCCGCGCATATGGACTAAGCCTCAGGGCTTACGGCAACCGCGACCGGCTCGAGGTTTCCGTTGGCTGTCCCGGTCGCGTCGCGTTGAGCCAGGTTCACCTGCCATTAGTATATCCGGACCAATATGCACTCGCTTTTGGGTTGAAGGCGAGCCTCCATTGCTTGCCTCAAGCATCAGCGGGAGGAATTGTGTTTGGCCACGAAATCATCCAGGCAAACCGCCGCAGCGCCCGAGTCCGCCAATCTGACGACGCTGGCAAAACTGGCGACTACCTCGTACGAAGTCCTCGAGCGCGAACTTCGCGCCACGATTGCGGCGCTTCAGGACCAGGCACTGCGGTTCCAGACCGCGATAGAGAACATCTCGCAAGGCATCTGTTTCTTTGACGCCGATGAACGGCTGATCCTGTGCAACCGACGCTACGCGGAAATCTATCGCCTTGCACCGGAGCAATTGCAGCCGGGTGTGGCGCTGCGCGAAATCGTCGAGCGGCGCGTCGCTGTCGGGACCTCGGCAATGAATGCGGACGCCTATCTGGGGTTGGCCCGGGCAGTCAATTCGGGCACGGCTTCGGGGAACTGGACAGCCGAGCTCGCCGATGGCCGGACAATTCAGGTCTGCCATCAACCGATGCCTGACGGCGGCTGGGTGGCCACGCACGAGGACATCAGCGAGCTCAGCGCCAATCGCTTGGTCGTTGACGAGCGTATCTCCTTGCAGACGCTGATCGACCTGGTGCCTGACTACATGTGGGTGAAGGACACCGAGAGCCGCTTCGTCGTCGCGAACCGAGCCATTGCGTCCGACAGCGGTCGGGACAGTACGAGCGACATGATCGGTCTGAGCGACTTCGACCTTCATGCGCCGGAACTTGCGCAGAAATTTCGCTTCATCGAGCAGCAACTGATGCGCGACGGACAACCGATGATCGACGAGGAAGAGTTCGTCATCGATGCGTCAGGCACCGGCAAATGGTTCCTGTCGACGAAACTGCCGTTGCGCAACGTTCAAAACAACATTTTCGGCCTCGTCGGCATTGCCCGCGACATCACTGCGCGCAAGCAGGCCGAAATCCTGCGCGACGGGCAGGCGCATATCCTCGAGATGATCGCAAAGAGCGCTCCCCTCGAAGATGTGCTCGAGCGGCTCATGCGTCTGGTCGAATCCCAACTGGCGGGGATATTCGGTTCGGTCTTGCTGCTCGACAAGGATGGCAGCCACTTGCGTCACGCCGCCGCGCCCAGCCTGGCGAGAGACTACACCGACGCCGTCGACGGCGCCGCGGTCGGCCCCGGAGCAGGGTCTTGCGGAACCGCAGTCTATCGGCGCGAGCCGGTGATCGTCGCTGACATCATGCGCGATCCGCTTTGGCAGGATTATCGCGAACTCGCGCGGCCGCACGGTTTGCGTTCATGCTGGTCGACCCCGATCCTGTCGCATCAGGGCGCCGTGCTTGGCGTCTTTGCGATGTATTCGATGACGGTGCGCGAACCGACCGAGGCCGAGACTCGCCTCATCGATTTCACCACGCGCATCGCCGGGATCGCCATCGAACGCAAACAGGCCGAAGACCGGATCCACTTCATGGCCAACCATGACGTGCTGACCGGGCTTCCCAATCGCGCCTTGTTGGAGGATCGGCTTTCACAGGCGGTCTTGTACGCCCAGCGATACGATCGCTGGGTGACGGTGGTGTTCATCGATCTGGACAATTTCAAATTCGTCAACGACACGCTCGGCCACAATGCCGGCGACGAGCTTCTGAAGACCGTCGCTAGTCGCATGGTCGACTGCGTAAGGGCGACCGATACCGTCGTGCGGCTTGGCGGTGACGAATTTGTCATCGTGCTGTTCGACCAGCCGGCGAACGTTGATCTCGTTTCCGAGACGTTGCAAAAGCTCAGGGCTGCACTTGCCGAGCCGGTTCGGCTCGGAGCACATCTGGTGCGGGCGACGGCCAGCATCGGCATTGCCAATTATCCCAAGGATGGAACGGATCCCGATACGCTGCTGGCAAATGCCGATGCGGCCATGTATCGCGCCAAGGAGTTCGGCCGCGACAATTTCCAGTTTTACGCTCCCGAGTTCAACACCAGGGCGCATGAAAAATTCGTGCTTCAGGAAGAGTTGCGAAACGCCTTGGCGCGTTCGGAATTCACGCTGCTCTACCAGCCGCAGGTGGACCTTCGGTCAGGTCGGATTTTTGCGGTCGAGGCGCTGATACGCTGGAACCATCCAACGCTTGGCACGGTAATGCCGACGATGTTCATCCCGACCGCCGAGGAGACAGGTCTGATCGTACCGATCGGCGACTGGGTTCTGCATGAGGCGTGCCGGCAGAACAAAGCCTGGCAAGACGCGGGACTGCCGCCCTTGACCGTTTGCGTGAACGTGTCGGCGCGGCAATTCAGGGAGCGCAACCTGATCGATCGCATCGTCAGCGCGCTGAAGGACAGCGGCCTGGAGGCCAGGTATCTCGAGCTGGAGGTGACCGAGAGCCTTATCATGCAGGATATCGAGCTGGCGGTCGCCACCATGAACGCCCTGCAAAGCCTGGGTGTCCAGATCTCGATCGATGATTTCGGCACCGGCTATTCCAGCCTCAGCGCACTCAAGACCTTTCCCGTGGCGCGGCTGAAGATCGACAAGTCCTTTATCAAGGATCTCGCCGCCGACGAGAACGATCAGGCCGTGGCCAGCGCGGTGATTTCATTGGGGCAAAATCTCAACCTGAGGGTCATCGCCGAGGGCGTTGAGACAGATGATCAGGTTGCTTTCCTGCGCAGGAACAATTGCGACGAAATGCAGGGCTATCATTTCAGCAGGCCGGTTTGCGCGCAGGACATCGAGGAATTGCTCGGCGGCGGCCGCAAAGACTGACGAATCGGTCGTCAGCAGGCTTCCGCCGACCAAATGGCGGAAGTTATCTGCCGAGCACAAGGCACCAGTAGCGAAGCGTGCTGTCGCGGCCGTCGCGCACGTAAGCGAGACCGAAGCGGGTGAAGCGCGGGTCGAGCATGTTGCGGCGGTGGCCTGGCGAATGCACCCAGATATCAAACAGCTTCTGCTGGTCGAAGCGGCCTTCGGCGATGTTTTCGGCGGCAGCGCCGGCAATGCCATTGTCTTTGACGCGCGAGGCAAAGTCCTTGCCCCAGCCGGTGGTGTGGTTCATTCGGCCGCCGCGCGCCATATAGCCGGCCTGCTGCAGCGCTGCCTGCTCGAGCTGCGCATCGGGGACAAGCGGCCCGAGACCCGCCGAAGCGCGGATGCCGGCCAGCGTGCCAGCGGCGGAGGCAGAGACACCGGCGCCTTCGCCGGTGGGCAGCACGGTGGCGCAGGCGACGAGCCCGGCAAGGGCGCCAAGGCCGGCAGCTCTGAGCAGCACGCGCCTGCTTAGGCTTGGTTGGGCCCCATAATTTTCGATTTTCGTAACGGTCATGCCCGCCTGACATAAGCGCGATCATGGCTTTTGCCGGGCGGGGCGGTGAAAATGCGTGATGATGGTTTCCGGCTCGATACCAGTCAGGCACGGACAGACAGTTTCTTTTGCCCCATCTCTGCGGCTTCACGAGCGCTGGCGAGGTATCCTCGGTTGCAAATTTTCTCTGGGGGATATCGCTTGCAGTGACGACCGGAGCGATTCGTACGCCTGAGCACCAAGCAGCCTCCGGTATTGGTCTTCGAGACGCTGATTGAAATCGTGGACGGTCCGGATCACCGCAAGCGCCGCGTCAGTTGCAACGATTAATTTGGCCCGTCGGTCGTTCGGATCATGCGAGCGCCGAACATAACCGAGGCGCTCCAGTTCATCGATCAACTCACCCATCGATGCTTTGCCAATGCCCGCACGCTCTGCGAGGACGCTGGGTCGGGTTCCCTCCGCGTCGATGTTGGCGAATAAAGCGCCGTGTTTGGGCTTGATTGCCGAATGGCCGCTCTCCCGGAGAACCTGGACCAAAGCGCTCGCCGACGATTGATAAGCATAGAGAAGCAGAGACTGCGTGTATGGCGGATTATCCATCTTTCCAAACTTATATGGTGTCCATATAGTATGGCAACCGAACTATATGACAGGAGGTCAGCATGGCTGCCGGCAACGTCCGAACTGAAGGGGTGGAAAGTGTCGCGCACAGGCTGATCGAAGCTTGGAATCGTCACGATGCTCGCGCCTTTGCCGCCGTATTCGCGGCAGATGCCGAATTTACAAACGTCTTCGGTATGCAGGCGACTGGACGTGACAAGATCGAGCAGTTCCATGCCCCAATTTTTGAGAAGATGTTCAAGCACAGCCACCTATCCGCGGAAAGCGTGCGGAACAGGCTTGTTCGCCCTGATGTTGCCACGCTCGACCTGCGGTGGTCCATGACTGGCGCACTCGATCCGATGGGAAACGAATGGCCGCGTCGGCTCGGATTAATCAGCGTAGTGGCGACGCGGGATCACGATGAATGGTTGATTGCAACGATGCACAATATGGAACTTGGAGACGATCAAATGGCAAAGTCTCAGGAGAAACTTCAAGAGGATAAGTAGGCTCTTCATTCACGTCAGAGTCGAAAGCGACAGCCATCCAGCATGGTCAGCCGATCTGATCGGGCAATGAGATCGAACGGCGGGTCAGGTGAATCGGGATTGGCGAGCCATGCTACAGGAGTTGGTGCTGGATGGCCCGCGCCTTGCCCGGTTTGGCCGGCCACAATGGCGCGCCATATAAGCCGGTCGCTTGGTCTTGCGGGATCTAATGTATGAACGGCTTGGCGCGCGCTGGGCTCTCGCCGGCAGTTCTTTGCGGCGCGGTGATCGCCGGTCGGCTATTCCGCCGCCACGAGTTTGGTTTCCGGCGTCGATGAAACCCGGCCGGCCCGATCGTCTTCGGTATGTTCCCACCAGTCGCCCAGGGCGTCGATAAGCGGCACAAGCTTGAGGCCGGGCTCCGTGAGGTCGTAATCCACGTGTAGCGGATAGCCGACATGCGCCGTTCGCCGCACGATCCCGGCTTCCTCCAGCTTGCGCAGTTCCAGCGCCAGGATGCGGTGCGACACTGCCGGGTTGTCACGCCTCAAATCGCTGAAGCGCTTGGTACCATCCTTGAGATAATAGAGCAGCAAGGTGGGCCATCGACCGCTGAGCACACGCATGGTCTCCTCGATCGGGCAGCGTGAGACGACATCTTTCATGGCGGGGACCTGGTTACAGAATAGTGCCTAATTTACATGGGGCGACCAGCGTTTAGGGTCAAGTTTCGCTGCGCAGCGTGACCCCTAACATGGAAGAGACAAAGAAATGGAACCTATTCTCCTTTACGGCTTCCCGCTGGGAAGTTCGATGGGGCTTGTCGCTGCTTTTGAACGCCTCGGACAACCCTATCGCCTGTGTCGTGTCGACATGCTCACTGAGATGAAGAACGAGGCCTATGCCAGCATCAACGGCCGTCAGGAAACGCCGGTGTTGATCACGGACGAGGGCAGGGTACTCACCGAGACCATGGCGATTGCCGCCTGGCTCGAAGCCCGCGATACGCAACGCCGTATCAGCTTCGATCCTCGCTCGCCGGAGGCCGACCGGATGCACCAGCTGGTCGCCTTCATAAACACCGGCTTCACCGCCGCCTTCACCCCGCTCTGGGCGGCATATGAAATGGAGTCGGCCGAACCGGTGCTGCTGGCGACTTTACGTGATTTCGGCCGCAAGGTCGTTACCAACCGCCATAACCAGCTTGAGGCGATGATCCTCGACACGGATTTCCTGATCGGCGAGCGGCTGACGCTTGCCGACACCACGTTGATCGGCGTGGCGCGCTGGGCGGAATTCCACCAGGCGGTCGACGGCGCCGCTTACCCAAAGTTGGCGGCGCTACGCCGCCGCATCGAAGCCGATCCGGCCGTGCAATACGCGCTCGCTGTCGAGGCTGGCGAAAAGCTCGCCGGGTCAGGCGCTTGCTTCGGTCACTTGCCGCTGGCCGAGGTGATCGATCGCTTCGCGGCGTAACTGTTCGCTCAGCGCCCGGCGCCCTGGCGCCGGGCGCTGGCGCCAAGCACGCCCAGATCGGCTATCATGTCACCGTTCTTGAAGTGGCAGCTGCAGGCGGCCATCCTGGCGGTGACCGCCCCGACACACGGGAGAAAGGTTATGGCCGGCTTTCATGTCATGGCTGATGCACGTGGAATGCATGTACAGCCCACGGTGCGCCGCATCAGCACCGAGGATCTGATTGATGCGCTCCGTCTCGGCGTCGAGGATTTCTGGGCCAAGCCGTCGCATTATGTGTTCCTGTGCCTGATCTATCCGGTGGTCGGCCTGATCCTGACGCAGTGGACCTCGGGCTCGAACGCCATCCAGCTCATCTATCCGCTGATGTCCGGCTTCGCTTTGGTCGGTCCGTTCGCGGCTATCGGCCTTTACGAAATCAGCCGCCGGCGCGAGTTCGGCATGGATACATCCTGGTGGCATGCGCTCGATGTGCGCCACTCGCCGGCGCTCCCCGCGATTGCAGTCATCGGTATTATGCTGCTGGTACTGTTCCTGCTCTGGCTGTTCACCGCGCAGTCGATCTACACCGGCCTGTACGGCAATCAGCCTCCGGCCTCTATTGCCGGCTTTATTCGCGAGGTGCTGACGACCAGCAAGGGCTGGAAGCTGATCCTGCTCGGCAACCTGGCCGGGTTCGCTTTCGCCGCGATCGTTCTGGCGACGACCGTCGTCGCCTTTCCGCTGCTGCTGGACCGCGATGTCGGCGCGGTCTCGGCAGTCGAGACGTCGGCGCGCGCCGTCCTGACAAACCCGCTGCAGATGGCGCTGTGGGGCCTGATGGTCGCCGTGCTCCTGGTCATCGGCTCGATCCCGCTATTTGCCGGGCTTGCCGTCGTCATGCCCATCCTTGGCCACGCGACCTGGCATCTTTATCGCAGGGTGGTCGAACCGGAGCGGGCGGAGCAGGTCAGGCGGCCGATGTAGGACCGATCAGCGTTGCGCGTCGGTTGCCATCTTGACGGCCAGCGCGGTCAGCACCGTGCCCATCATCCAGCGCTGGATCACCATCCATAAGGGCCGCCCGGCGAGGAAAACCGCGATCGAGCCGGCCGTCACCGCGATGATGGCGTTGACGGTCAGGCTGATCGCTACCTGCGTGGCACCGAGCACTAGAAGCTGCGACAGCACGTGGCCCTTGCCGGGGCTGATGAATTGCGGCAGCAGCGACAGATAGAGCACTGCCACCTTCGGGTTGAGCAGGTTGGTCATCAGGCCCATCGCGAACAGCTTGCGCGGCCTGTCTTTCGGCAGTTCGCGGATATGGAAGGGCGAGCGCCCGCCGGGCTTCACCGCTTGCCAGGCGAGCCACAGCAAATAGAGCGCGCCGGCAAGGCGCAGCACATCATAGGCAAAGGGTACGGCGAGCAGCAGCGCGGTGATGCCGAACGCCGCCGACAGCACATAGAACAAGAAACCGAGCGCCACGCCGCCCAGCGAGATCAGCCCGGCCTTCGGCCCCTGCGACAGCGAGCGCGAGATCAGATAGATCATGTTCGGGCCGGGCGTCAGCACCATGCCGAGGCAGACCAGCGCGAAGGCAAGGTGGTTGGCGGGTTCAGGCAAGAGCGCATCTCCGGATGGGAACACTCACCACATGCTTCCATCATCCGCAAGGGCATGAGGGCAGGAGCCTTTGCGCCAGTGCGCCGGGCCTCCTGCCTTAGTTCCCGGACGACAATCTTGCGGACACAATGAAAGCTGGTGACAGGGCGAAGCGCTTCGGTTAATCCGGGCCGGCCGCTACGGACCGTCGGTCGCGGCGCTTGCAAGCATCATGGTACAGGGACAACGGCATGGCGGATTCGCCCGACATCATCGGTTCGCTCGCAGACTTGTCGGGAGCCTATTCAGCCATACTGTGCGACGTCTGGGGCGTGGTGCACAATGGCGAATGGCATTTCCCGGCGGCGGCTGCCGCGCTGATCGCTGCTCGCGCGGCGAGAATACCTGTCGTGCTGATCACCAATTCGCCGCGCCGCAGCGCCGACGTGGTGGCGCAGATGAACGCCATCGGCGTTCCTCCCGCTGCCTATGACCGTGTCGTAACGTCCGGCGACGTTACCCGCGATCTGATCGTCGAAGGGCCGCGAAAGATCTTCCATATAGGCGCCGATCGGGATTTCACGCTCTATGAGGGCCTCGACGTCGAGCTCGTCGAGGAGTTCGAAGCATCCGGCGTGGTCTGCACCGGCCTGTTCGACGACGAGGTGGAGAAGCCGGAAGATTATGCCGATCTTCTGCGGCGGCTGCGTGCCAGGAACCTGCCCTTCATCTGCGCCAATCCCGACATCGTCGTCGAGCGCGGCGAACGCATGATCTGGTGCGCAGGCGCTTTGGCCCGCGAATACGCACAGCTTGGCGGACGCACGCTGATCGCCGGCAAGCCGTACGCGCCGGTCTATGACGTCGCCATGAAGGAGGTCGCCGTCATTCTCGGCCGCCCGGTCGAGCGTTCGCAAGTTCTGGCCATCGGCGACGGCATGATGACCGACATCAAGGGCGCGGCCGACAATGGCTTCGACGTGCTCTACGTATCGGGCGGCATCCATGCCCGCGATTACGGTGAGACGCTGCAGCCGGATCCGGCTAGGCTCGCGGCCTTTCTGGAAAAATACGGCTACAGGCCGGTCGCGGTGATTCCCAGACTGCAATAGGTTCAAGCCATGACGGCAATGTTCGAACGCATTTCCGCAACCGCACCGCTGCCGGCCCATCTGCGCGGCGGCGTGGTGGCTATCGGCAATTTCGACGGCGTCCACCGCGGCCACCAGGCGGTGCTCGAACGCGCGCGCGCCGAAGCGGAGCGTCGCGGCGTACCCGCCCTGGTGCTGACCTTCGTACCGCATCCGCGAAAGGTTTTCAGGCCGGACATGCCGTTGTTCGTGCTGACACCGCCGCCGATGAAGGCGCGGCTGTTGTCGCATCTGGGCTTTGCGGCGCTGGTCGAGCAGCCGTTCACACGCGAGTTCGCCTCCTTGTCGGCGGAGGCTTTCGTCACCGGCGTGCTCGAGCGCAACCTCGGCATAAGCCACGCCGTCACCGGCTTCGATTTCCATTTCGGCAAGGACCGCCAGGGCGGTCCGGCCTATCTGATGGCTGCCGGCGAGCGCCACGGCTTCGGCGTCACGCTGGTCGATGCGTTTCGCGACGAAAGCGCCGAGGTGGTGTCGTCGAGCCGCATACGCACGCTGCTGTGCGAGGGCAATGTGGCCGAGGCCGCCGGCTTGCTCGGCTACCGTTTCACCGTCGAGGCGGAGGTGATCGGCGGCCAGCAGCTCGGCCGGACACTCGGCTTTCCGACCGCAAACATGAGGCTTTCGCCGGAAGCCACCCTCAAGGAAGGGATTTATGCCGTCCGCTTCCGCCGCGCCGACGGTTCCCTTCATGATGGCGTCGCCAGCTTCGGCCGCCGGCCGACGGTCGACGACAATGGCGCGCCATTGCTGGAGACCTTCGTCTTCGACTTTTCCGGCGACCTCTATGGCGAGATTTGTGCCGTGTCCTTCTTCGGCTACCTGCGCTCGGAGGTGAAGTTCGACGGGCTTGACGCGCTGGTCGCCCAGATGAAGCGTGACGAGGCCGAGGCGAAGGCACTGCTCGCCGGCGTCAGGCCGCTTTCCGGGCTGGACCGCGCGATCGCGTTTTGACAACCCGCGCCGTCGTCGTCCGCGTCGCTTCGCCCTGGGATGATGAAGCTGGGGATTTCAGCCAATCTCGAAGGTATGCGATAGAAATGAACGACGAGCATTACCTGTCGGCGTCCTGCAATCCGCCATGTCGATCACAATTTATCTCTTCAGCGCCAGGCCGACGGCAATGAAGGTCCAGCCTTGGAAAATCAGGTCGACGGCTAGGAACAGGCCGAGCACCCACACGCTGTTGAACGGCCAACCCATGGCGATGACCAGTCCCGCCAGCGCGCTGATGACGCCGGCCGTGACCACCCAGCCCCAGCCCGGCTGCGGCCGGTGGCTGTAGCCGACCCAGGCCCTGAGCACGCCTGAGGCAAGCAGCGCGACCGCCAGGAGGAATGTCAGCACCGCCGAGGCCAGCAGTGGATTGTAGAAGGCGAAGAACCCGGCGACGGCGTAGAGAAGCCCGCTGAGCAGCCAATAGAAGAAGCGGCCCCATGTCTTCACGCCGAAGGCATGGATGATCTCGACAATGCCGGCCATCAGCATCAGCCAGCCGACGACATAAACCGAGGCGACGGTTGCGATGAACAGATTGCCGAAAGCAATGCCGCCGAAGATGAGCAGCAGCACCCCGAGCGCGACGAACCATCCCCACTTCGCCCGCGTCTGGCCAATGGCGTCTTTCATGGCATCGCTGTGCACGGTCATTGCCCTTCTCCGTCAAGGTTGCCTAGCTTCTTTGTTCCGAAAGGTAGCGCCGATCGCCTTGCCCGTCCAGCGAGCAGGCTGTGAGCGCAACACTCCCGAGCGATCCGCTTGCCAGACCTTCGCTTTTTATCCGAAGCGGCCAAATACCAGATGGAATATTCGATCGTGTGCAGCGGTGGGCCAGCGCTAAAAGATGACAAGCGGGTTTACGGGCGACCCCCGTCGTCCCGTGTATTCGCCATGGCGCAAGTGAAACGAAAAATTGCCAGCGCTGGAATTGGCCCTTTATCGATGACGTGCGGCTGCTGCTGTATACCGTTTTCTACGCTTGATGAGGCTGGGGAAGCAAAATGAGCGATATGGACGAACACCGCGATCTGCTGGAGATCAATGCCATCCGCAGGCTGTTGACGTCAAAACCACGAACGGTCCGCTGGGACGAACGCCGGGCACGGCTCGACGAAGTCGGTTCGGTCTGGCCGGTCGCGGAGGACATCCGATGCGAGCATGTGGTTTTCGATGGCCTCGAGGGAGAGTGGTCCCTGGCGCCTGGCAGTGACAGGGATAAGATTCTGCTCTTTTTCCACGGTGGCGGCTACTGCTCCGGCTCTCTTAAAAGTCATCGTCGAATGGTGACCGAGGCAGGTCGGGCAATGGGAATGCGCACCCTCGCGATCGACTATCGACGCGCGCCGGAACATCCTTTCCCTGCGCAACATGAAGACGCACTCACCGCATGGCGCTTTCTGAGGCGGCAAGGCATCGCGCCGGATCGCATCGTGGTTGGGGGAGACAGTGCGGGCGGCAATCTCACCCTGTGCCTGGTCAGTATATTGCGCACGGCAGGCGAGCGGTTGCCGCGATGTCTTTGGCTGTGTTCGCCCTGGACGGACCTTTCGATGTCCGGCGCGACACTATCAACCAAGGACGCAATCGACCCTATCATCCACCGGGCGTATTTGGGGGAACTGGCAACCGCCTATGTTCCCAATGGCGTTGGTCGGCGCGATCCGCTGATCTCGCCTTTGTTCGCCGATCTGAGCGGATTTCCCCCAATGCTTATACAAGTCGGTTCGGCCGAGACGCTGTTGTCGGACGCAACTCGGCTCGCGGAAGCCGCTGGCGCGGCTGACGTCAAAGTACGTCTCGAAATTTGGCCGCATATGATTCACGCTTGGCCGGTTTGGAATGCGGGGCTGGGTGCCGGTCGGCGCGCTCTTCACAGCGCGGGCATGTTTGCCCGCGAATATTTATAACCCCTGCCGAGGCAGCTGCTGGCGCATTCCAAACGTCTTGATCTGGAATCTTGGTGCGCCAGTACAATTCGCTGCAATGCGGAAAACAGCCCGGCCAATGCCGCCAACGTTACGGACATTAAGTCAAATTTTACCGAACTGGCGCCATGGCTTGGATAAAGGCTGATAGTGTTCGTCAACGCGTTCGACGTATGGAGTAATGATGCGGTCTGTCCCGACGGTCTTGGCCGCATTCATGCTCGGCGCCTGCGGCGTTGCCAAGGCAGGCGAGGGCACCTTTGGGGGTGTCCGGAGACTGGTACCTGACGGTCGGCGCCACCGGCATGGTTGCCCCGAATTTCGAAGGCGGCAAAAAGTACCTGCTCAGCGCCTCGCCGATCATCTCGCTCGGCAAAGCTGGTCCCGCGGCGCGCTTCACCTCGCGCAACGACAATATCTCGTTGGCATTGATCGACGATGGCGGCGTCCGCGCCGGCCTGACAGGCAAGTTCCTGTTTTCCCGCGACGGTGGTGATGCCGACGAGTTGAAGGGCCTCGACCCGGTGCGCTGGGGCGGCGAGGCCGGCGGCTTCTTCGAATTCTATCCTTTGGATTGGCTGCGTGCCCGCGCCGAATTGCGGCATGGCATTCGCGCCCATAACGGCTTTGTCGCCGACATCGCCGCCGACGCCTTTTACGATGTGACGCCCGATGTCAGGATTTCGGGCGGGCCGCGCGTTTCATTCGCCTCATCGGACTATTTCGACGCCTATTACGGCGTTGATGCCGAGGAGTCCCTGGCCTCGGGGCTCAGCGAATATCATCCCGGTGGCGGGGTGAAGTCGGCGGGCCTGGGCGGCGCGGTGACCTGGAAGGTGACCGAGCCGATGACGGCCAGTCTGTTCGGCGAATATTCCCGCCTGATGGGCCCGGCCGGCGATTCCAGCCTGGTCAAGGAGCGCGGCGATCGCAACCAGTTCACGATCGGCGTGTCGACAACCTACCGCTTCGATTTCTCGATGTGAGCGGGCGGGCGTCGGCTCATTTGATCAAACGGCTGTCGAACGGATAATGGTATAGGCCCGCAATCGTAATGCGTGACGCATCGTCATGGGTCGGGTTGAGCAGATAGTTGTTTGCCTTGCGCATTATGATCGAAGGAATTTTCATGAGCGCGTAACGATTGGCCGAGAGAAAGTCCGTGCCCTGTCGCCGTGTCGATTCCATGTCCTTGTCCCAGCCGTCCTGAATAACCGGTTCGGTCATTTCTATTCCGTCCGGAACGTCGATTTCGATAAGCTGGTAGGTTTCCGGAACGGTTTCGCGCGTCGCATGCACCAGTATCTCCAGCAGTGCCGTCGAAGGGTGGTCGGTGCAATAGACGATGGGCATTCCGCGCCTGTTCCATCTTCCATCAACGAGCGTTCCGCCACGACCCGAGAGATCCGCGAAACTGGAGATGCGCCAGATGCGCATCGTCAGGCAAGCATGCCAAAGTCGATACGGATAAGCTCTTCGGAAACGACGTGGGCGCCGGTCTCTGTCTCAAGGAGATCGATCGGCCTTGCACCATCCAATGCTATGATCTCGCTTCTCAGCCAACGCTGGGCTTTCTCATGGCTACCGAATACCCGATCCGCCTGCTCGGCGATGCGTTCAAGGCGCAGGGCGCGGTCGGATTCAGCTGGCGAAAGCGGCTCGGCATGTTCCTTGCGACGCGCCAGCGTGCGGCGGGGGGCAACGATACGATAGAGTTCTTCGCTACTGAAACCCAGACTGCGCAGATGATCGATCTTGTCCGTAGGGACGGAAAAGTCGCGTGTTGCGCGAATTGCCCTTGCTGCGACCGACATGAATTGTTTCCTTGGCACTGCAGGCCATTTGCCTACAAATGTATGCGCAATTGGCACCTAACGCAAGGAAGCATCAGAGTTCGGGCTTTTCAATATCGCCTGTCTCGGTTAAAAGCCCAGCCATGACGAGCTTTTCGCGCCTTCTCGCGACTGCGATACGAATTACAGGCCCGGTGTTCCGGGCGGCTTGACCGCCGCCGGGGCCGCCGGGAATCTTGCGCGCGGCCTCTCGCGCTTTTTCCAGATCATCAACGCATATCGCCCAAAAGTGGGTCCGGTTTTGGGAAGACGATATGCGTCAAAGCGAAGAACTTCAACGCCCGGGCTCTTTTGCCGCCGGCAACGCATATGGCAGACGAATGACTGATACCGAGACCGCCGAGACGATCGACTATTCCAAAACGCTCTACCTGCCGCAGACGGATTTCCCGATGCGCGCCGGTTTGCCGGAAAAGGAACCGCTGCTGGTCAAGCGCTGGCAGGACATGGACCTTTACCGCAAGTTGCGCGAAGACGCAGCCGGCCGCGAAAAATACGTGCTGCACGACGGCCCGCCTTACGCCAATGGCAACATCCATATCGGCCACGCGCTGAACAAGATCCTCAAGGACGTCATCACCCGCTCGTTTCAGATGCGCGGCTATGACTCGAACTATGTACCCGGTTGGGATTGCCACGGCCTGCCGATTGAATGGAAGATCGAGGAGCAGTACCGCGCCAAGGGCAAGAACAAGGACGAGGTGCCGGTTAACGAGTTCCGGCAGGAATGCCGTGAGTTTGCGGCGCACTGGATCAAGGTGCAGGGTTCCGAGTTCCAGCGCCTCGGCGTCGTCGGCGACTTCGACAATCCCTATACGACGATGGCTTTCCACGCCGAGGCGCGCATCGCCGGCGAGCTGCTGAAATTCGCCATGTCCGGCCAGCTCTATCGCGGCTCCAAGCCGGTGATGTGGAGCGTCGTCGAACGCACCGCGCTGGCCGAGGCGGAGGTCGAATACCAGGACTATGAGTCGGACACGATCTGGGCGAAGTTTCCGGTCGTCAGCCTCGCTCGCCAGGTCATCAACATCGAGGATGGACAGCCAGCCCTGGATCCCAAGCTGACGCAGACGTCGCTCGATCTGCTTGATGCCAGCGTCGTCATCTGGACGACGACGCCGTGGACAATCCCCGGCAACCGCGCCGTCAATTACTCGCCGCGCATCAACTATGGTCTCTATGAGGTTACAGCGGCCGAGAACGCCTTTGGTCCCCAGCCCGGCGAAAAGCTGATCTTTGCCGAGAAACTTGCAGACGACGCTGCCGCGAAGGCCAAGGTCACCCTGAATCGGCTTCGCAACGTTGGCGCCGAAGAGCTTGAAAATCTTACGCTTTCGCATCCCCTCAAAAGTCTGGGTGGCGGCTACGATTTTCCCGTGCCCATGCTCGCCGGCGATCATGTCACCGACGATGCCGGCACCGGATTCGTCCACACCGCGCCGGGACACGGCCGCGAAGACTTTGACGCCTGGATGGATGCCGCCTCTGACCTTCGCCAGCGCGGCATCGACACTGCGATCCCCTTCACCGTTGACGATGCCGGCTTCTTCACCAAGGACGCGCCGGGCTTCGGCCCGCACCGCGAGGGTGGAGCGGCGCGCGTCATCGACGACAATGGCAAGAAGGGCAACGCCAACCAGGCTGTCATCGACGAGCTGATCAAGCGCAACGCGCTGTTCGCGCGCGGCCGCCTGAAGCACTCCTATCCGCATTCCTGGCGCTCGAAGAAGCCGATCATCTTCCGCAACACGCCCCAATGGTTCGTCTATATGGACCAGGAGCTTGGCGACGGCACGACGCTGCGCGGCCGCGCGCTGAAAGCCATCGACGATACCCGCTTCGTGCCCGCCGCCGGCCAGAACCGCATCCGCGCCATGATCGAGGAGCGCCCCGACTGGGTGCTGTCGCGCCAGCGCGCCTGGGGCGTGCCGATCGCCGTCTTTGCCGATGCCGACGGCAACGTGCTGCGCGACGAGGCAGTCAACCAGCGCATCATGGACGCCTTCGAGAAAGAAGGCGCCGACGCCTGGTTCGCCGCCGGCGCCAAGGAGCGGTTCCTCGGCAATCACGATGCCTCGAGATGGCAGCAGGTCATGGACATCCTCGATGTCTGGTTCGATTCAGGCTCGACGCATGCCTTCACGCTTGAGGACCGGCCCGACCTGAAATGGCCGGCCGACCTCTATCTCGAAGGCTCCGATCAGCATCGCGGCTGGTTCCACTCGTCGCTGCTCGAAAGCTGCGGCACCAGGGGCAGGGCGCCCTATGACACCGTTGTCACCCATGGCTTCACCATGGATGAGGAGGGGCGGAAAATGTCGAAGTCGCTCGGCAACACGGTCGTGCCGCAGGACGTCATCAAGCAGTCCGGCGCCGACATCTTGCGGCTGTGGGTGGTGACGACCGATTATTGGGAAGACCAACGGCTCGGCAAGAACGTGCTGCAGACCAATATCGACGCCTACCGCAAGCTGCGCAACACCATCCGCTGGATGCTGGGCACACTCGCCCATGACGACGGCGAGGAGGTGCCGCTGGACAAGATGCCGGAGCTGGAGCGGCTGATGCTGCACCGGCTCGCCGAACTCGATGAAGTCGTACGCTCGGGCTACGACGCGTTCGAATTCAAGCGCATCACCCGCGCGCTGCTCGACTTCATGGTGGTCGAGCTATCGGCCTTCTATTTCGACGTCCGCAAGGACGCGCTTTACTGCGAAGCGCCTTCCAGCGTGAAGCGCAAGGCTTCCGTGCAGGTGGTGCGCCATCTCTTCGACTGCCTGGTGAAATGGCTGGCGCCGATGCTGCCCTTCACTATGGAAGAGGCTTGGCTCGACCGTCATCCGGATGCGGTCTCGGTGCATCTCGACCAGTTCCCGAAAATCCCGGCGGACTGGAAGGACGAGGCGCTGGCGGAGAAGTGGCGCAAGGTGCGGCAGGTCCGCCGTGTCGTCACCGGCGCGCTGGAAATCGCCCGCGCGCAGAAGGTCATCGGCTCTTCGCTGGAAGCGGTGCCGGTCGTCACCCTCGACGATGCCGCGCTCGAAGCGGCGATCGCCGATGTCGATATGGCCGAGATGGCGATCACCAGCGATCTGGTAATCGTGCACGGCAAGGCGCCGGCGGGCAGCTTTACCCTCGACGACGTTAAAGGCGTCGCCGTGGTCGTCGAGAAGGCGGAGAACCGCGGCCTGGTGAAGTGCGCGCGCTCTTGGCGCTACACCGCCGATGTCGGCTCAGATCCGGAATTCCCGGATGTTTCGGCCCGTGACGCCGCTGTCCTGCATGAACTCAAGGCTTTGAGCCGCCTCTAAGGCGGTGCACAAATGCCACGGCGGGCAGCCGATCGGCCCCGGCGCGTTGCCCTTAACGAGTGGTTGAGGTAAACACGCGAAACTCCGGACGACAAATTGTCGCCGGAATTCCGTCGGAAGAGCATAGGCGACGGGGACCGGACCTTTCTTTGGCCGGCGGCAATCGAGAGGCTGTCTACAGTGGGACTTTTTGGCATGACCGAGAGAACTTACGCGCGCGTTGCGCTGCTGGCGCCGCTTGTCGTATCGGGCCTCGCCTTGTCCGGCTGCATGGGCTCGCCCACTTACGGGACCGACAAGCCTGCTGCCTCGCAGCTTGCCGACGACCTCACTGGGGCTTTTTCCTTTGCACCCAAGCGCAAGAACAACATCGACTACAAGCCGCGCCCCACGCTGGTGAAGCCAGGGCCGGGGCAGAAGGAAGTGTTGCCGCCGCCCCAGGAAAGCATCGAGACGGCAAGTGCCGAATGGCCCGAATCGCCGGAGCAGCGCCGTGCCCGCCTGCGCGCCGATGCCACCCTGCATCAGGACGACCCGGCCTACCAGGCGCAGATTGTCGATGACGTGCAGACCGACCCGGTGGCCGTCAAGGCCGCGATGGCGCAGTCGGCTTCGAGCCATCCGCCGGCCTGGACTCCAGCGGAGTCGGACAAGGGCCGCGCCGCGGAAGTCAAGCGCCGTCTGGCTGAAGGCAAACAGGGCGACCCGACCACCCGCAGATATCTGAGCGAGCCGCCGGTGCAATACCGCGCCGCCGCCCCCACCGCGCCGGTGGATGACCTCGGCGAGGATGAGTACAAGAAGGAACGCCGCCTCAAGAAGGAGGCGGCCGCCAAGAGCAAGAGCGGCGGCATGTTCGACTGGCTGCCTTGGTAGCCTGACAGCGCCAGAGACGTTCTTGCCTGGATTGGCTGACTTGGATTTGGACCGTCTGCCGGACTGGAAAATCAGGGTCCGCGTCGCTCGCGAAAAAAGTCTTTCAGCAGCGCTGCCGCAGCGTTCTCGGCCATGCCCGGATAGATGTCGGGCACATGGTGGCAGGTCGGCGACGTGAAGAAGCGAACGCCGTTGACCACTGCGCCGCCCTTCTCGTCGGCAGCGCCGAAATAGAGCCGGCGCAACCTGGCGAAGGAGATGGCGCCGGCGCACATGGCGCACGGCTCCAGCGTCACATAGAGATCGTGGCCGCTGAGCCGCTCGCTGGAAAGCTTGCGGCAGGCTTCGCGGATCGCCAGCATCTCGGCATGAGCGGTGGGATCGGCGAACTCGCGGGTGCGGTTGCCGGCACTCGCAACGACCGTATCGCCGCCGACGACGACCGCGCCAACCGGCACCTCGCCACGCTGGGCGGCGGCTTCGGCTTCTTTCAGCGCCAGCGCCATGAAATCCTGCCGCTTCACGCGGTTTCCATTCCGATTATCTCCTCGCCACTAGAGCGCGATCCTGTTACTACCCGCGCAAACGAGCAAAGGCCACATGGACGACAAAAACAAGAAATTCCCGCGCAAGGCCGGCCCGAAGCCGGCAGGGCCGCGTGGTCGCGATAGCGCTCCCGGCAAGGGCGGCAAGCCGTCCTTCGGCGCCAAAAAACCCTACACTCCGCGCGGCGACCGGCCGGCGGCGGCCGAAGGCGAACGGCCGAAGCGCGACTTCAAAGGCGACCGGCCATTCAGCAAAGGGCCGCGTCCGGAAGGCAAGCCTTATGAACAGCGCGAGGGTCCACGCAAGCCGTACGCACCGCGCGGCGACCGGCCAGCGGCGGCCGAAGGCGAACCGCCGAAGCGCGACTTCAAGGGCGGCGACCGGCCGTTCAGCAAAGGGCCGCGTCCGGAGGGCAAGCCTTATGAGAAGCGCGAAGGTCCGCGCAAGCCCTACGCGCCGCGCGGCGACCGGCCGGCCACTGCCGAAGGCGAGCACGGCGAATGGCGCTTCGACCGTCCCAAGCGTGACTTCGGCGATCGTCCCAAGCGTGATTTTGGCGGCGATCGGCCGCAAGGTGGACAAACGGCACGGGCGGGGTCGGACGGCGGCTTCAAGCCGCGCCCGCGTCGCGTCGAGCTAACGGAAGAAGCCGGCGAACGCATTGCCAAGCGGCTGGCGCGTGCCGGCCTGGCCTCGCGCCGCGACGCCGAGGAACTGATTGCGGCCGGTCGCGTCAAGGTCAATGGCAAGGTGTTGTCCTCGCCGGCCTTCAACGTGATGCCCGGCGACGTCATCCATCTCGACGGCATGGAGATCCCGCCGATCGAGCGCACCAGGCTGTTCCTGTTCCACAAACCGGCCGGCGTGGTCACCACCAACCGCGATCCCGAAGGCCGCAAGACCGTCTTCGATGTGCTGCCCCCCGGGCTGCCGCGGCTGATGACCATCGGCCGGCTCGACATCAACACCGAAGGCCTCCTGCTGCTCACCAATGATGGCGGCCTGTCGCGCGTCCTCGAACTGCCGGCCACCGGCTGGCTCAGGCGCTACCGCGTGCGCGTCCACGGCAAGGTCGAGGAAAGCGCGCTTGCCGGCCTGCGCGAAGGCCTTGCCGTCGACGGCGTCTTTTATGGCGCCATCGAAGCGACGCTCGACCGCGAGCAGGGCTCGAACGCCTGGCTGACACTCGGCCTGCGCGAAGGCAAGAACCGCGAGGTCAGGAACATCCTGGGCTCGCTCGGTCTCGACGTGACGCGGCTGATCCGCATTTCCTACGGGCCGTTCCAGCTCGATGATTTGCCGGAAGGCCATGTGCTGGAGATCAAGGGCCGTGTGCTGCGCGACCAACTCGGCGAGCGTCTGGTCGAAGAGTCCGGCGCCAATTTCGACGCCGATATCGCCAAGCCATTTTCCAACAAGCCGGTCAGGCGTGAGCGGGAGGAGGAGCCCGAGCGGCCGAAATTCAACCGCGACGGCGAACGCCGGCCGATCGGCGAGGGCGGCCTGATCAAGAACCGCAAGCGTCGCGAAGGCAGCCGCGACGAAGCGCTCGGCAAGCTGTCGACAAGCCCCGACAGGAGCTTTGGGCCGAAAAAGAGCTTTGGCGAGCGTGGCCCCAGACCTGAACGCAGCGACTTCGGGGACAAACCCCGTGGCGACAAGCCTCGTGGCGGCTTCGGTGGCAAGAAATCCGAACGGGAGCAGCGGCCGATCGAGCCGCCGGGCCAGCGCAAGGCCAATGTCTGGATGGCGCCGGGCGCACGGCCGATCGGCAAGGGCAGGGCGGAGGCAGACGCCGCCAAGACGGCAGAAAACAAGGCGCGCAAGGCCTCGTTCAAGCCGTCTTACGGCAAGCCCGGCGGCAAGCCGCAAGGCGGCGGTGCAAAGCCGTTCGGCAAGCCACGCGGCGAGCGTCAGGATGGCGGTGGCGACCGGCCGCGCGGCGGCCCGAAGGGAAGCAATGCGGATCGTCGGCGGTGAGTTTCGCGGGCGTCCGCTGGCGACGCCCCGCACCTTTGCCATCCGCCCGACGACCGACCGCACGCGTGAGGCGGTCTTCAACGTGCTGGCGCATCGCTTTCCCGAAAGACTGGACGGCGCGCGCGTCCTCGACCTGTTCGCCGGCACCGGTGCGCTCGGCCTCGAAGCGCTGTCGCGCGGCGCCTCCTACGCTGTCTTCATCGAAGAATCCGCCGAGGGGCGCGGCCTGATCCGCACCAATGTCGAGGCCTTCGGCCTCACCGGCCGCACCAAGATATTCCGCCGCGACGCGACGGCCCTGGGCGAGGCGGGCACCATCGCCGCATTCGGCCTGGTCTTCGCCGATCCGCCCTATGGCAAAGGCCTTGGCGAACGGGCCTTGCGCTCGGCCAAGGCCGGCGGCTGGCTCGCCCCCGGCGCGCTCTGCGTCGTCGAGGAAGCGACGGCGGCGCTGTTAGAGGCAGGGCCGGGCTTCTCGGTTGTCGACGAGCGCAACTATGGCGAGACGGTCATCCGGTTCATCGAGGCCGCCTGAGTTCGGTGTCCGCGATGGCGCCTTCAAAATGACGCACAATTCGCTTTGCCTCGACCTGCAACCCCGCCTATCGTCCCACCACCAAACCGGAGCCATCTATGACATTTCAGGCTGAATGGCTACGCGCAACGCTCTTGGGGCTGGCTCTGGTGATGGCCGCGCCGGCTCTGGCGGGCAACAATCCCGACGACGGCGTCGTGACCGATTTCCTGCTCGACAACGGCATGGAGGTCGTGGTCATCCCCGATCACCGCGCCCCGATCGTCACCCATATGGTCTGGTACAAGATCGGCAGCGCCGACGAGCCGCCGGGCAAGTCCGGCATCGCCCATTTCTTCGAGCATCTGATGTTCAAGGCGACCAGCAACCATGCGGCCGGCGAACTCGACCGCGCCGTCGCCGCCATCGGCGGCTCGGACAACGCCTTCACCTCCTACGACTACACCGCCTTTCACGAGACGGTGGTGCCGCAGGCGCTCGGTGAGATGATGGGCTTCGAGGCTGACCGCATGCGCAATCTCATCCTCAACGACGATGTCATCAAGACGGAGCGCGACGTCATCCTCGAGGAGCGCCGCTCGCGCATCGACTCCAATCCGCAGGCGGTGCTCGACGAGGAAGTCGATGCCACGCTGTGGCAGAACCAGCCCTACCGCATCCCGGTCATCGGCTGGATGCAGGAGATGGAGAAGCTGAACCGCACCGACGCGATGGCCTTCTACAACAAATATTATACACCCAATAACGCCGTGCTGGTGGTGGCCGGCGATGTCGAGCCGGAAACGGTCAAGGCGCTGGCCGAAAAGACCTATGGCAAGGTCGCGCGCGGCCCGGATCTGCCGCCGCGCATCCGCCCGGTCGAGCCGGAACAGAACACCAGGCGTACGGTGACGCTGACCGACGGGCGCGTCAGCGTGCCGAGCTTTACCACGCAATGGGTGGTCCCGTCCTATCACACGGCAAAGCCCGGCGAAGCCGAAGCGCTCGACGTGCTGTCCGAAATCCTCGGCGGCGGCAACCGCAGCCGGCTCTACCAGGAGCTTGTCGTCAGGCAAGGCATCGCCGCGACGGCCGGCGCCTTCTTCCAGGGCACCATGCTCGACGACACCAATTTCACCGTCTACGGCGCGCCGCGCGGCGATGCCAAGCTTGCCGACGTCGAGGCCGCGGTCGACGCCGAGATCGCCCGCATCGCCAAAGACGGCGTCACCAGCGACGAGCTGGAAAAATCCAAGGACCGTTTCGTACGCTCGATGATCTTCGCCCGCGACAAGCAGGAGGACATGGCCAACATCTATGGCTCGACGCTCGCCACCGGCGGCAACGTCCAGGACGTTCAGCAATGGCCGGACCGCATCCGCAAGGTCACCGCCGACCAGGTCAAGGCGGTCGCTGCCCGCTATCTCAATCTCGACCACGCAACGACCGGCTATCTTCTGCCGCAAACCCAAGCTGGGAATTGATGTGATGATGAGCCAGCATGGTCCCGCTCTGCCTTCTCCCCTCGTGGGCTCCTCCCCTTCTCCCCCAGGGGGAGAAGGGAAGCGCCAGCACGCCGGCCAGATTCTAGCGACCCTGTTCCTTTCCCTCGTCTTCCTCGTCCTGCCGGCGCTTTCCGCTCGCGCCGCCATGGACATCCAGGAGGTGACCTCGCCGAAGGGCATTACCGCCTGGCTGGTGGAGGACTATTCGGTGCCGATCGTCGCCATCCGCTTCGTTTTCGATGGCGGCGCGACGCAGGATCCGCCCGGTAAGGAAGGGCTTGCCAATCTGATGAGCGGCCTGTTCGACGAAGGTGCCGGCAACCTCGACAGCGAGGCCTTCCAGATCAAGCTTGACGAGGTCGGCGCCGAGATGAGCTTCGATGCGCAGCGCGATGGCATTTACGGTTCGATGCGCATGCTGGCCGACCAGCGCGACGGCGCCTTCGACCTGCTGCGCGTGGCGGTCAACCAGCCGCGCTTCGACCAGGTGCCGATCGACCGCATCCGCGCGCAAATCCTGTCCGGCATCATCGCCAGCGAGCGCGATCCCGATACGCTCGCCCAACGCAAATGGCTGGACGCGATCTATGGCAGGCATCCCTATGCGCGACCCGACCAGGGCACCAGGCAGAGCATCGCGACGATCACGCCGGCCGATCTCAGCGCCTTCCACAAGGCAAATTTCGCCCGCGACGGCCTGCATGTCGCGGTGGTCGGCGCCATCGATGCCGAGACGCTGAAGCAGAAGCTCGACCTGGTGTTCGGCAGCTTGCCGGAAAAGCAGGCGCTGACGCCCGTTCCCGACATCGACCTGAAGCTTGGTCAGCAGCTCGAGGTCGTGTACGACCAGCCGCAGGCCTCGCTGCAGCTCGCCTATCCCGGCGTGAAGCGGAATGCGCCGGATTTTTTCGCCGCGGTGCTGATGAACGAGATCCTCGGCGGCGGCACCTTCACCTCGCGGCTGTTCGACGAGGTGCGCGAAAAGCGCGGCCTGGCCTACAGCGTCAGCTCCGACCTCGTCGACCACCAGCATTCCGAGGCGCTGTCCATCACCACCTCGACCCGCGCCGACAGGGCGGCCGAGACGCTGGCCGTGGTGCGCGACGTGGTCAAGCGCATGGCCGAGGAGGGGCCGACCGAAGCCGAGCTGGCGGCGACCAAGAAATACATGATCGGTGCCTATGCCATCAACAATCTGAATTCCTCGGGCGCGATCGCCTCAACGCTGGTCGAGATCCAGCTCGGCAAGCTCGGCATCGACTACATGCAGCGCCGCGCCGCCCTGATCAACGCGGTGACGCAGGACCAGGTGAAAGCGGTGGCGAAAAAGCTGCTCTCCGCCGAGCCGGCCGTCATGGTGGTCGGGCCGAAGCTAGGCGCGGCCAACAAGGGATGAGCCCTAGCTTCGGCATCGCCTTTGGCGGCGGCGGCGCGCGCGGGCTGGCGCATATCCATGTTATCGAGGCGCTTGACGAGCTGGGCATCAGGCCGGCGGCAATCGCCGGCTCGTCGATCGGCGCCATCATGGGCGCCGGCATGGCCTCTGGTATGACCGGCAAGGACATCCACGACTATGCGCGCTCGATCCTCGGCCGGCGCGCCGAGGTGGCGACGCGCATGTGGCGGGCGCGGCCCGGCACTTTTGCCGAGGCAATGCAGGGCGGCCTGCGGGTCAGCCAGTTCAATGTCGAGCGCATCCTCAAGGCGTTCCTGCCCGATGCCATTCCCGAGACCTTCGCCGAACTCAAAATACCGCTGAAGGTGACGGCAACGGATTTTTATGGCCACAAGCTCGCGGTGTTGGCCGAAGGCGAACTGCCTTCGGCGCTGGCCGCCTCGGCGGCGATTCCGGCGGTGTTCCGCCCGGTGATGCGCGACGGCAGGATGCTGATCGACGGCGGCATCTACAATCCCGTGCCATTCGACCTGATCGAGCTCGACGCCGACATCATCATTGCCGTCGACGTGGTCGGCGCGCCGACCGAGGCGGGCCGCAAATTCCCGACCTCCGTCGACCTGATGTTCGGCGCCACGCAGCTGATGATGCAGTCGATCATCGCCAGCAAGCTGAACCAGAGCCGGCCCGACATATTGGTCCGGCCGGCGGTGTCGAAATACCGGGTGCTCGATTTCATGAAGATCGAGGCGCTGATGGCCGAGACGGTTGCGATCAAGGACGAGCTGAAGCGCGAGGTGGAGCAGGCGCTGAAGGCGAGGGAAGACGCTGCGGTCGAGGGCAGGCAGCGGAAGGTGTAGGGCGCGTGCCGGCAGCTTGAATCTCAGATGCCTACGTTCCTTCGCGCCCCCCTCTGTCCTACCGGACATCTCCCCCTCAAGGGGGGAGATTGGCAGCTTCCCTCACACCGCCTGTTCTGCAACGTTGAATGTTGGCGAAAACCGGCGTGACATCCAATCTCCCCACTTGAGGGGGAGATGCCCGGCAGGGCAGAGGGGGGCGCTGCCCGACTTATCGATGAAAGCGCAACTGCACCGAAGCGCATCACGCCGTCCCAGCCGCATACTCCAGCGCCACCACGCCGTTGCTGAATTGCGTGGCCGAGATCAGCTCGAGCGGCAATTGCGCGCCGGGCGGGAACAGCAGCTTGCCCTGGCCGACGGCACCGGGGTAGCTGAGCAGCCTGATGCGGTCGACCAGGCCGTTGCGCAGCAATTCCTGCGCAACGCTGAGGCTGCCATGAACATAGATGTTGCCGCCGCTGCCTTGCTTCAGCCCTCTGACCGCTTCCGGCAACGCGCCCTGCAGCAGCTCGGCCGGCTGCCAGTCGAGCGCCTGCAAGCTGGTCGAGGCGATATATTTCGGCAGCGCGTTGAACCGGTCGGCGAAGTCTCCTGTCTCCTTGGGCCACGAGCCGGCAAAAATCTCATAGGTCGTGCGCCCCAACAGCATGGCGCCGCTGTCGGCAAGCTCGTCCTCCTTGAATTTCTGCATCTCATCGTTCCAGGCGACGCTCGGCAGCTTCTCGACCTCGGCGATGCCGTCGACGCTGATGAATTCGGTGACGATGAGTTTTCGCATGGCGGGTTCCTTTCTGCCGAGCGCGGGTCTTGTGCGATTGCAGAGTCAACTAGCGCGGCGCCTTTTCAGGGGGAGGGCTTTCCTGTCTGCTTCCAAAGACCGATACCGTGGGAAAAGCTTCTCCGACCCGCCCGCCGTTCGGTCATGCCACAAGGTCCGCGTCGGGTGGGGCCGGTCTTTGTTGCCTGTCCCCGATTGGATCTGGTTCGTAGTTACGGGCTGCCTACAGCTTGGCAATACCGGCTTTCAGCAGTCCTTCGCGGATGTGCTGCACATCGGACTCCTGGGCATAGTGCAGGGTGGCGATGAATGAATCGAGGTCGAATTGGGGATCGAGCGTTCTGATCTTGCCCAGATGCGCCGCGGCAGCGATTTCGTCGCCGAGCCAGCCGTAGCAGGCAGCGGCGAAAGCGTGCTGAGCCGCGTCCATGGTTGACAGATGCATGAAAGCTTCGATCGCCTCGCCATACTGGCGCGCGGCGAAATGCGCCTTTCCCAGATGGCTCCAGAACCTCTCCGGGTGGTGCGGGTTCAACTGCATTGCCTTGCGGATCCATTCAATTCCCTCTTCCGGCCTCCCCAGCCACGTCAATAACTCGCCTTGCTGCACCACCACGAGGTCGTAATTGGGATTGAGGGCCAGCGCCCGCTCTTGATGGTAGCGCGCAGTGGTCAGCTCATTGTTGTTCACGTTCACTGCCGCGAGAATGCGGTGGACATCGGCATCGTTGTTGTCTAGCGCCAGCGCCCTGTCGAGCGCTGCCATAATGTTGTTCCAGACGGCATCCCTGTCTTCGCACCAGTTATGGACCCAGGCCTGGCCAAGAATGCAGGCCCGCCAGGCATGGGCATGGGCATAATCGGGGTCGAGCGCGACGGCCCTTTCTATCAAGGTTCGCGCGCGTTCATTATCCGCAATCGTGCTTCGGTGATGCAGCACCTTGGCAGCGAGCACACATTCATACGCGGCCATGTTTGCAGGTTTCGCCCGCGCGAGCTGGTCCCGCTGAGCCGCCTCGACACGACCGGGCAGCGTGGCTGCGATCGCCGCCGTCACCTCATCCTGAATCGCGAATATGTCGACCAGCTTCCGGTCATACTTGTCTGCCCAGATATGAGCGTCATTCGCCGTGTCGATGAGCTGAACCGTCACGCGCACCCTCTCGCCGATCTTGCGGACGCTTCCCTCCACCAGATATTGGACCTCGAGTTTCTCGGCCACCTCGCGCACATTCACGGCGCGGTTCTTGTAGACGAAGCTGGAATTGCGCGAGATGACGAACAACTCATGGTGGCGGGACAGTTCGGTGATGATGTCCTCGGTCAGTCCGTCCGCGAAAAATTCCTGCTCGGGGTCGCCGCTCATGTTGGTGAATGGCAGCACCACTATTGAAGGTTTCGAGATGGATCGCTTTGCCTCGACTTCCGGCAGGACAGGACTGTCAAGCCCGATGCGATAGAGGCGAACCGGGCGGCTGATGTTCTTCAACGTCTTCTCGCCCAGGTCCTCCATGGCAATTTCGAGACGGTCGGCAATTTGGGTCGCCACCGCTGCGGTCACGCAGATACCGCCGACGTCGGCGAGTTGCTCGATGCGCGAGGCAATATTGACGCCGTCGCCGAAAATGTCCTCATCGTCGAAAATGATGTCGCCGAGATTTATGCCGATCCTGAATTCGATACGCCGTTCTTGGGGCACATCCGAATTGCGCCGTTTCATGCGCTGTTGGATTTCCACGGCGCATTTCACGGCATCGGTCACGCTCTGGAACTCAACGAGCATGCCGTCTCCGGTGGTCTTGATGATCCGGCCCTTGTTCTTAGCGATAGCGGGATCGACCAGTTCTATGCGATGGGTCCGAAGGCGTGCGAGCGTGCCGGATTCGTCGGCTTCCATTAGCCGGCTGTAGCCCGCCATATCGGCAGCCAGAATTGCGGCTAGTCTCTGTTCCATCGCTGAACCAAAAACCAAGCCTACGCTTCCTGGGCCGCCAAATCCAGCAATTTGGGCTTGTGGCTGAATCAAGTCTTCCTACCGCAGCAGCAGGAAAGGGCGGATCAGAACCTTCCGCCTGGTGGCTGCCAACTCGATCGTATCAATGGCGGGAGGCGCGGCGCCGAGCTCGTCGAGGCGACATATTTCGGCGGCGCGTTGAACCGGTCGGCAAAGTCTCCGGTTCCGTGGGGGCCACGAGCCGACAAAGATCTCATAGCGCCCCAAAAGCATGGCGCCGCTGTCGGCAAGCTCGTCCTCCTTGAATTTTTTTTGCATCTCATCGTTCCAGGTCACGCCCGGCAGCGTCTCGACCTCGGCAATGCCGTCGACGCTGATGAATTCGGTGACGATGAGTTTTGGCAGGGCGGGCTCCTTTCTGGCAGAGGACGGACGGCACGGCCTGGTGCGACAGACTCCGAAAAAGAGCGCAACGTGCGGTGTCGGTCGGCCTAACTGAATGAGCTATTCTTTGGCCTCCTGGCGTGGCTTCTGCCAGCGTTTCGACTGCTTGACCGACCCCAATGCCGCAATGGTTCGAAGCCGTATGGCAAAGTCGTGGGCGTCGTACTGACCGAGTTTTGCCACGGCATCGATTTGCGCTGACGTCGGTTCGATAACCTTTACATTGAGCTGCTTATCCAGGACCGCAATCATGAATGAGTATGTGAACTTGCCCTCTTCGCTGGCTTCATCGCCATACCGCTTCCGCTCGTGGTAGCGTTGGAGCTTGACCAATAGGATCAGATTTCGATCGAGCTCTTTTAGCATCCGCGCAAGGAACGAACGATCACAATAGAGTGCATGTCCATCCTGCCGGTTCTCACTTTCACCCTCACCTTGCCAGCCGCCCCACCCTTCGTACCGGAACGCGACCGAACGACTTTTATCGATCCATGCATGAGACCAAGGCTTCGTCACCGAGAGCTGGAAGTTGGTAATGACGGATGCCGAAGGGCGGTAAGTTGATAGCGCCGTTGGCGCCCCAAACGGATCGTATCTGTCCAGATTCTCCGACTTCTGCGCGTGTGTGATCCACGGATCGCAGGGCTGCATGCCGTCGCGGCGGAAGCCTGGTTCTTCTTCATCGTACGTTTCATAGAACGGCAGCCACATATGGAACGATGGTGACGTTGCCACGGCAAGAGCCGCCAACTCAGCATTCGCTGGAGCAACGAGGGCGGACATGACACTGCAAGTCACACTGTCTGGTGACGACCATGATGCCTGCACGATTGTATTTTTTGACAATGGCTCGCCGAGGCCTGCAAGGGTCGCCAAAAATCGCTTGTCATCTATTGGTAGATCGCGTTCGGCCTCTGGCCCGGTGCCGGTTCTAAGATCGTTGAGCGCCACCAACGGATACCTACTAGTTCCGTCGGAGATCCAATATCCATCCTCGCGCGTGACGCGATACTCCGATAACCAGTTTTGCCAGGGATCGTCATAGTAGCTTTCGTCAGTAATCGGCCGCTCTAAAAGCAGCTGCCCTCCGACCACAGCCAGTGCGTGCCACGCAAGATAGGTGCCGTGCGATTGATGGGCGTCATCGGTAGGCCGATAATATCCGCGCTGGCTAGACGGACGTTCCCTGCCGGAGAAATCATTCATTGAGGTCACGCCGGGCCCCCACTTGCGTACCAACTCGTGGCAGAGGTCGTTTATCTTCCATTTCGGAAGGCCGAAGACTCTGGCAAGATTGTCAATATTTTGCTTCTCAAAATCGTAGTCGAAATAAAAGCGCGGTTCCGGCTCAGGAATATCCTTGGGCCGTTTCCAAGGAAAATCATCCGCCCCCTTGTTGCGAGTTTTGGCAACTGGAAACTTGGATACGTTTATCTTGGCGATCCTGGAAATTAGTTTCTTGGCGTCCATATCGCGTTTTCCTGCAAAGCAGTGTCGCAACGCCTTGCACGCGGCCTCGCGTAGGCCCGCATGTGGAAACATGTCGTCAAAAGCGATCGCTTCCAGCCTCGGACGAAAGCGAATGATCACATCGGGAGAATCTAAAGCGACACGGGCAACGGCTAGTAGAAACCATAACTGGGCGTGATAGCTAAAGAAGGGAAGTGAGCGATCCTGAAATGCCCCCGCATCTGGCGCGTCGAACAAGATAAACATGCGTTCAATGATGCCCCACCGTTGATAACGCGCAATCGAACGCAGAGCATGCGCTGCACGCCATCGCTCTCTTGCGATCGGCGAGCCGAGACGAAACCACAGCAGGCCAGCGGCGATGCTGTCGGCGTCCGTTCCAGCGTCCAGCTCATCTCGCCACGGCCCATCACCAATCGGATCGGCCAGCCTTGCGGCGCCGCTATCAAGTAGACGCTCAAGCGCAATCCGGGGAACGGCAGCATCGGCCCGCTTTGAAAGAATGGTTGCAATGCTCAGCCACGTCATTGCCGCAGCATTTAGTTCACGGGTCGTCGCTGCCTCGACCAGCGCAATGGCGAGTTCATCAATCGGGACGCTCGTCAACTCTGACAATTTGAAGAGGTCAGAACCAAAGCCCCATTTCCTGTTTAGCAATTCTTCGGTGTGTTCCCGCACCAGCCGCAGGCCAATTCCAGAAAGTGCCACTAGTTGGCTCGGGGAGTCTTGCGTCCATTCGTCCTTGATTGCTTGTAAAAGATCGTTCTTTTGGAACAATCCCAGGTTTCGCGCAGCGACAATGACGTCGATGTGCTTTGCACGGTCTCCGTAGAGAACCCGATCGCGTAGTGCCTTGTAGGCGTCAGATTTTTTGTAGGGCCAGCCGGATAATGCGTCTAGCTTTTCGACAAAGCTCTCAAATGACGCAGGATCGGTTGGGTTTACATCTGCCAATGCCTCTTTTAACGCGGTCTGCCGCTCAGCATCTTTACGGGTGATATTGCGATCACTAAGCCCAGATGCTGACGAACGATTTTCCGTCTCGACCTTTCGCGGCGCTACGCCTCGCTGCGTTAACAGCCTGATGCGCTCAGCGAATTTCGCAGCGAGTTTTGGATTGGAGCCAAATGCCTGACCGAGCTCATTGAGGTAATGGCTGGACGATCTGCCCGGAAAGGAATGCTCGTATTGATCGAGGACTTCTTGCAGCATTGGCTCAGTAGCATCCCGCCCGATCATGGCCTTCACCAGGTCATGCCATCCCCAATTCATCAAGACCTCGGGATCAACCAACCAGAGTAGCGATACACCAATCGCCGGGCTTAGAGCGCTGTTCTTCACAAGGTATGTCAGCGCAGATGGCAAGGTTAGGCTTAGATCGACTTTGTCGCGGTCATGCCACCGGGCAATCTGCGCCAGGTAAGTGGCGCCTGACGCGCGCGTAAGTGCCCGCGCGGTGAGAGGCCAGTGCCATTTGTGCGAGTCATACACGTTGATCTCGCATATCTTAGCCAGGCGAAGCGCCAGCTCCGGCTTCAACCGACCATCGCGCAAGGTGGCCGTAAAGTTCAGAAGTTCATTGGCAAACTCATAGTCGCCCGAGCCTATGGCATCGAGTTCCCTCAGCCCCCGCTTGAAGATTAGCGCAGACTCGGCGAGATTTGCTTGCAGCAACGCACGCGACAAGCTGGCGAACAGTTGGCTGCGACGCTGTACGTCGTCCTCACGTTCGACAAGCCGAATTGCCAGCACCGCCAACTTTCCGGCTTCGTTGTGACAGCTGCGTGTTGCTGCGAACCGCTTTACAACGCGAATGACGCTTTCCGGTGCTAGTACCTCGCAACGCTCCAGGCATGAGGACAACCGTCTGGCCGAATCGGGAATGGCCAACTCGAGTGCCGCAAACATCTCGATTGCACACCCTTTGAAGAGAGCGTCTGTGAATCGAAGCTGTTCTCTCTGCACATAGGCACCTCGCCTACTTGCATTGGTTTGAGCCGCCTCCCACGCATCGAGAAAGGCCAGTGTTGTACTATGAGCTTCGGTTTTCTTAGGCGCCGCAATTATGGACGTGAGCAGCCTCACCAAGGCGAGGAGGGGAATGACACCATCGGAAATTTTTTCGGATGCATGATACCTGTCAGATGACGACAGGGTGCTTTTCTTGCGCCGTTCCTCGATTTCTACCGATGCCTCTGCTTTTGACTTCTCCAGCTCCTTCAAGCGTTCGCTGAGGAGCTTTTGCTGGGCCTCATCGGTCGTAGGCCGTGGTGCGTCCTCGACCAACATCCAAAGTTCTTTGGGCAGGCAATCGAAGAATTCGGCTGTCCGAGATTCGTTCGCGCAGCGTGCGGCGACACTCAATGCAAAAGGGATGAGTAGATCGATGTGCCACGCCTCGCGTAGCAACCACATGCCATATCGTTGTGGTGCGACGACCTGAATGGTACGATCTGCTTCCTCCACCATGCCAAGGCTTGCCATGCGGACGGCACAGCGTAGCATAGCTTTTCGGTAGGTATCTCGGTGCGCATTGCCGGCATATTCCTCGGGAAAGTGCTCGCTGGGCTTCAGCCTTGCGGCGAGCTTCTTCAGTAGAGTTTTTGCGCGAGAGGGAGATACGAAGCCAGGGAAGGCTGTGAATGCCGCTGCAATCAAAGCGGGTGGCGCTTTTGCCAACGAGACCACTTTGTTCACGGTTTCTATAAGCTTCGGGAGGTTGCCGAGTACTTCTGTGGCCACGCAATGTTCGAATAGGCGGCTCGCTATCAGAAACCCATAGAAGGGCTTCCAATGACCAATGTATCGAGCGGCGTTGGCCGGTCGACTCCTTGCTAAGAGATAGAACGCGATCGACGCGTAGTCGTCGTGATCTGGTCCACCTCCTCCATTTGACTCCTTGTCCTGGTTGCTATGCCACCGGTGCCAATTATCCGCCCTCACGGCATGACCATAAGCTTCGGCGGCATCGCCATCGGCCAAATAGGCTACCGCCAATCGAGCATGGCGCGTGCCCGGCCAGCCTGTTCGTGCCTCGAACAGACGCCGAAGCGCTTCGGGGTCACCCAGACCGACTACAAGGTCGGGCTCTTCAAGCAGATAGTCCTCGCCGCGTTCATCAACGATGACCAGCGAAGCGAGCTCCACCAGGAGGTCAACGGTGGCGCTAAAGTCTCGGTCCTTTGCCGCTGCCCCTACCGCCGTCCGCAATCTGTTGAGCCGAATTGCCCGCTTCGCAAGATCGCTATCGAGTTCGGGAGGAAACCGTGTGTCGAAGGCAAGGCTCCGCAACAGGTCGGTTTTGCCCATAGCGAAGAGCAAGCCGGGAAGCGACCGAGCGGCGTAAACCGAAGAGACCTGCGCGTCTCTTAAACGAGCCACAACTCCGTCGAGAAGGGAGAGCTGCTGCCCATAGGTCTGACGGACCAGCGTTTCGGTCGGCTCATCGCGAAAGATAAGGCCGTGCCTTGTGCGCTCCAGTAGTGGCGAGAGATCCGCAGCAAAGCTCTCCACCTCGGACACAGTGATTCCAAATGCCGTTGCGATCTCATCGGTAGGAACTGGTGGGGGCAGTACGGACAAGGCGCAGAGGAAAGCCGCAATCTCTTGGCGAGTACTGCCCTTGTCGTCAGCCAGGGATATCGCTTTTTCAATCCGCTGGCGGATGAGATCGTTCAGGTCGATATCGGTGGTAATGGTGTCGACCTCGGCGAGTGACCGATCGGGTTCGATCAAATTGGCCATTACTCGTGGATTGCCATTTGACCGACGGTGGATAGCCTCGACCTGGGCTAGGGTGGCTTCCGGGCGACGCTTTTCGATGAAGGAACGGCTCTCGGCAGAAGAGAACGCATTAAGTGCGAAGTCACTGCACTGACTTCGGCCGATTGCCATTGCGCGCCGTTCGGGCCGACCCGTGGCAACGCAAACCAGGCCGTCGACGGGCGAAGACAGGTGCGAAAGACCTTCCAGCAACATCTGAGGGAACGAAGCTTGTCCTCTATCCCTCGCTTCCATTCCGGCATTGTCGGCAGCGTCGATGATAATAACCAAACGCGCCTTCGGTCGAGCGCGGCGTACAACCTCAATCGCCTGTCCAAACCGTTCGATGCTTCGTCGTACTACTTCGGTCGGATCGGAGGCGCCCGGTAGAATCGGATCGCATAGGCCGCGACAGGCAAGTTCGTTGACGATATGCATCAATCCCCGTTCGGGGCGATGTCGAACATCTAGGGGCGAGCGATAGGCGCCGCCTCCGAAACAATCAAAGACCACGACTTCATCAACCGTGCCGAGCCGGGCTGCCGCACTCTGCACAAACACGGTCTTTCCGACGCCGCCGGTGGCGTGGACAAACCATAAGCCGGAGCTCGCCATGCCGTCGATGAAGCATTGCAGCTGTTCACGTTCAACGATCGGGCCAGGCTCGGCAAACGCCTGTGGCGTTGGAAGCAGATCGCTTTCGTGTGCGATTCTTAGCGCTGCCAATACGTCAATATTGATGATGACGTTGTTGTTGTGACCTGAGTGACCTGCCTTGTTGCGCACAAGCTGCTGAAGCTCTCCCAATCTGGCACGTGCCAACACATCGTTGGAAGCAGACCAATCGGCGACGATTCGGGCATTGCCCTTTTCGACGGCGTTTAGGTCGCCTCCTCCGCCAATGAGTGACACCTTTGCCGCAAACGCCTTGCGATGGTCGCCATCCAAGGGAATGACAGCTAAGATTTGATTGTATTGGGCGCGAACGTTTTTCTTGGAGGGCACGGTTCCTTCGGCCAACGCAGATATTGCATCGGCCAGATCGGAACCCACGGGTCGATTAGTATAGATCGCATAAGCAATCTTGCCCGCCACATTTGCTTGGTCGGGTTTCGACAGAAAGCCGGCCTCCGACTTAGCAAATTCCCAAGCGTCTTAGCTACATCGGAGGCCAGAAATTTCGTGGTTTCTCTGGCAATAGAATACTTGAACTGCGCTATTTCTATGCGCGTAGCATCCTGAAAGTTGGGAACGGCACCAAAATAGAACGTGGCATCCGCAATCTCGATAGTGTCCTGGCTGGCGCCTTTTTGATCTTCAACTGCCAATCCCTCCACGGCGATTCCGCAAAGTTGGTCGTGCGGAAGCAGCAAGCCAAGCGCGCGCCTCGCCAACCATGCTTCGTGGTATTGGTGCCCGTCGCGTGAGGCACGTACCTTATCGACGGCAATGTTTGCCATAGGTCTCCATACCTTCGGTTGACGAGCTTGCTAGTTGACGCCAGCGCCGAAGGGGAGGCGGGTCAATCAATAAAACAGAATCGCAATCTCGAATCTAATTCCCAAAAATGTTTCAGTGCAATCCTCGACTAGTAATGTTTACTTGTGGGAAAGCGCACACCGAAACAACGCGCACCGCACTATGATTCTCGTGAAGCTGCTAGGGCGCTGGCACCTAGATGGTAGGGAAGACCGAGCGACCTAATGTCCGCTTCGTGCGCAACGCGGTCGTACACGACGGCACCTGGCAAGAAATCTCGGACGCCCATAACTAGGCCATTACCCCTTGCCAAACCCCTCCACCTTCCCCTAATCTTCCTCTGAGAAAACCTTTTCCCAAATCGCGTCGCATCCGCTGACCTCACCATCCAGCGTTTTGCAGGGCTATAAGAGAAAAGCTTTTCTCACCTGGGAGGATCGATATCCAAATCAGGGCGTCCGACGCCCAGCCAGCGCCCACCAAGACCCCCGTCACTCTCCGCGAGGTGGCGGCACTCGCCGGCGTCAGCGTTGCCACGGCCTCAAAAGCGCTGAACGGGCAGGGGCGGATGACGGCCGAGACGCGGACCCGCATTCGCGAGACGGCGCAGCGGCTTGGCTTTCGCCCCAACAGCCTGGCGCAGAGCCTGTCGCGGCGGCTCCCTTACCGTCGGGCCCGCTGACCAACGACCTATCGCCGCGTCTTCGGCGCGCATTGGTGACGGTTCACCGCCTCCATGACGCAACTCTGATGTCTATTATCATCGTGCGATGCCAAGCCGTTGCGTGAGCGGATGCGGGTAACATCGGCGAAATGGAACAATCCGGCAGCCGGCGGGTTTGTAGGATGAAGGGCGATCTGTTTCGGAGGAAGATTACGATGAAACGCGTCCTTGCCCAACATGCGGTGCGACTGATGCTCGGCGCCGCCTGCCTGCTCACAGTTGTCGAGATTCCCAACCCAATTGCGCCGTTGTCGCTTGTGTCCGAGGCAAGGGCTGCCACCACCGTTTCGATCAGCACATTCTACGAAGAGCTGTCTTCCTATGGTGATTGGGTCTCGTATCACGGAGCGACCGTTTTCGTGCCGGTTGATGTGCCTGACGATTGGCGTCCGTATACCGTTGGACACTGGGCCTATACCGAGCAGTATGGCTGGCTGTGGGTATCGGACGAGCCATTCGGCTGGGCGACGTACCATTACGGCCGGTGGGGCTATGCCGACGATATCGGCTGGTACTGGGTTCCGGGCACTCGTTGGGCGCCGGCATGGGTGAGTTGGCGTCGTGACAGGGAGCACATGATTTGGGCTCCGCTGCCGCCGCGCCGCGATCCGGATTTGATTTCAATCGAGGTGACCTTCGACACGACGCCGGATTATTACTGGGTTGTGGTCCCCACCCGCGAATTCCTTGCTGCGGACATTTCTACCGTCGTTATACGTGATGAGCCGGAGTTTGTGCGCATCGTCGAGGCGGCCGAGCCGGCCGGCGACGTGACGATCCGGAACAACGTGGTGATCAACAAAGTCATTGATGTCGATGTGATCGAAAAGGAGACGAACCAGAAGGTGACTGCCGTCAAGGTCAGCAAGACCGACGCGCCCGAGCAGTCCGGCAAACTGGAAAACGATACGGTCGCTGTCTTTGAGGGCGAGGTGAAAGCCGACCCTAAGGCCAAACCAGCTAAGCTCAAAGACATCGAGGAGGTGAAGCAGGTTCAGGCTGGCCGGAAATCGAAGCCGACCGAAGGTGCTGCATCGACCGAGCAGGCCAAGCCCGAAGAAACCGCCAAGCCTGAGAAGCCGAAGGTCGGCGAGCAGCCCGCCGCCGAGCAGCAGCAGGGCGAGCCGGAACAGGCGGCCAAGCCTGAGAAGCAGAAGACCAAGAAGCAGCCCGCCGCCGAGCAGCAACAGGCCGAGCCGGAACAGACGGCCAAGCCTGAGAAGCCGAAGACCAAGAAGCAGCCCGCCGCCGAGCAGCAGCAGGGCGAGCCGGAACAGGCGGCCAAGCCTGAGAAGCAGAAGACCAAGAAGCAGCCCGCCGCCGAGCAGCAACAGGCCGA
>NZ_JAMYUV010000047.1:0-44145 GCF_040323405.1 Mesorhizobium sp. M0048
TCTCATTGGTAAGGTGAAGGAAATCATCGTCATGCCTCCAACAAACGCGCGCATCTGGGCGCCGCGGAGCCATGCGTCGAGACCGCATCGATTAGCTGTTCCGTCATCTGCTCGGAAACCATAATTCATACTGGATGCCGCTGGCGCCTACGGAGGCGAGCTTCTCCCGGAGGCCCGCCTTGGTAGGAGCCCCTTCTCCGCTGGTCGAGCAATGCGCCTGAGGTCTGCGGCACCCGGCCTTCCCAACTAGTCTTAGTCTAGTGCGCGTCCATAAACGGCGGCCTTTATGGACGCGCACTAGTCTAGGGCCCGCGCTTGTCAATGAGCGACTTTTGCGGTCCGAACGCTGTCAGTCCGAGCGAGGATAAATATTAATCCAGCCAAGAGTTACTCAGTCTCAATTCAAACGAGGGATAAAGAGGTTCCGACAGCGATCCTCACCGATGACCTGTGCAAGTTTGTCTACTCAAATCTCGGGAAATAGGTTGCGTATCGCGGGAACAACTGAGCGGTCAGGCTACGAGTTGCACCCGAATGAGCGCCGATGCCAGGCCGGTAACCGTCGCACCACACACGGCGATTACGAAGCTGGCCGTGAAATGGGTGCTTCAAAGGCGGCCCGGACTGACGGCCAAAGGCCCCCCAACGCTACACCGTAACTCGAGGCTCGAATTTGACGCGATCAAGTGCGATCATGCTCTTAAATTTTCGAACATTGGGGTTTGTAAAGAGCTTCGTCTTGACGAAGACGTCGAAGGCCTGGACATCCTCGACCGCCACGATTAGGACGAAATCGGCGTCGCCTGTGACCATATAGCACTGGGTAATCTCCTTGGCCGCCCGCATCGCGCGCTTGAAATCGTCGACAAGGTCCAGACGTTCACGGTCAAGCTCTACAGTCACGACAACGGTAAGTGATTTGCCAAGAGCCTTCGGATCCACGAGCGAGATATCGGCAACGATTACGCCATCCACACGCAACTTGTTCACTCGACGCATGCATGAGGCGGCCGACGAACCGACAAGCTCCGCGAGTTCGGCGAAGGAGAGCCGGTTGTTCTTCTGTAGCGCCGTAAGGATCCTTCGGTCTAGGTCGTCCACCGTGCGATCCGCTATTTTGAAGATTGAATAATTGCTCAAGGACTTAATATTCGCACAAACTTTCGCAACGTTCATTACAATTCAGCGCCATAATTGAAACAAACAGAACACTTTCGGCCGGCAGGTGATCGAACGCGCCCATTCCGGAACCAGTCGGTCCGAGGAGGGTCAGAGCTGATGACGTTTCAAAACCGGACGGCTGTCATTCGTATTTCAGCAACCGGCGAATTTTTGCGCGAACCTCCGAGTTCGAGAATGGTCGCGTCGAGACGATCCTGGGATCGAGGTCATCGAAATGAAGCCGCAAAGCGCCGCTTGATCAACCCCGTCACCCAAAATCGTCATAGCTCCGATGTGCGCGTGTTGTATGCGGTCGAATTGGGAGCAGACAAGAAATCGAAAGCTCAATTTCCGTACGATTTAACAAATGTGACCGAAGTCGCTCGGACCGAGGCGCTGAAGCAAGGTCTCATAATCTACACGCGGCGTACCCGCATCGCCAGCGAGTCTGGCAACAGATGTTGCGAAGGTCCGGCCGACATAGCCATGTGATGCCCTCTCCTTTCCGCTATTAGGGCCTCGCATGCAGAATTCCTGACAGTCCCGTGCTCGATCAGCGTCAGCCTGCCGACCCGAAACAGAACTGGCGCAAATCGATACCCGTCTTCCTGGCGTGCCGCACCAGCCCTATGAGAGCCAGCCGTCGCCCATCGCGCGCAGCGCTTGAGGGAGTAGCGATCGGCGGCCCCGACCGCCTCATCCTGCCCGAGCTCACACGCCCCTTGATCGTGAAGGTTATAGCCGAAACCTTTTGCTCGATCACGGCCCCACACTTCGACATGCCGCATTCGATGAGCTCTGCGCATAATTGGCTCGACTGTCTGGTACCCCCCTCACCGAGCACACGGTCGAGCCGGTGATGCCGTCGCTCGCACCACGGTCGCCCATCCACGCGCGCAAATATTAATGTAATGCGCGAATTAATCGCCGAGATATTGCAGTAATTAGACATCTATTTCCAAAATTTCACCCACGGAACGCAAGCTAAATTTATACTAAACTCAAATTAACAATGCGCGCGCAATGATGGTGATAGAGTCTCGGCCTGCTCCTCGGTGGACGTCAGCGAATGACGACGCCCGTAGCGGCAGCTTTGTGCACCTGTGACGCATCCAGCGCAAGTGGCTTGAGGGGGCGGACGTGAGCGTGGCGAATTCGGCCCCAGCGCAGATGACGTGTCGAAGGGACCGCATCGCGCATCGTGAGCATGAGCCACTAGGCGGTGTGCAGGATGAGACGGGGCTGATTGGCTCAGATGATGGACGTGGCCTGTGGGAGGTTACGTCAACTACCAAATGCCGCAGTATCGGTCCGTGTTCAAATACTTTACGAAAAGCACTGCTCTATAGGATGTATCGGCATGCAGCATAACGTGACGACATTGGACGTTTCGAATTTCATCTGTGCAGCGTACGAACTGGCGCGCGAGTCCGGTCTAAACATCAGCATGGGAGACGATTTTGCGGAGTATATAGGGATCACACGCAGACTGCCTGGAAAGTCACCGACCTATCCGCACTTCCGTCCTGACTGTTCTGATCTTCTACCAGGAAAGGCTTTTTGGATCATCGGACGCGACGAGAAAGACAGGGTAGCGCACGTCCAAGCAATGCGGCTGTACGATCTCTCCAATACCAGTCTTGATGAGCACCTTGGCACGCTCAGAGCCTGCTTCGCGGACCCTGATATCAAAGCAGGGCCTGATTCGTCGTGTAGCTGCTACGCACCGTCCGCCCGAGACATCACCGGGCTTGCTGCATATCGTGGCGACCTCTGGCTGCGGAAGGATTTTCGGGGACGCGGTCTTCTGTCCTTCCTTGGTCGGATCGCATTTGGCCTGGCCTGGGCTAAATGGTCGCCGGATTTCATTTACGCGCTGGTTGCTGGCTGGAACATCGAAAAAGGCATAGCAGATCGCAACGGCTACCTGCACAAAGAACCACATGGGGCAGTCCTGCGCTTGCCCGCGCAAGGAATATACGATGACGATTGGCTCGTTTGGTTGACCCGAGAAGACGTGCTGAAGATGCTTTCTAGCGCATCGAACGCCCGCGGTCGCTCGATAAGAACAGAGTGACGGAGACCTACTCGCCTGTAAAATATATGTGCGCAGAGCAGTGGAATAACAACCGTCTCAAAGCAGCTTGTATTCTGGATTTGCTTCTTTAATAGTTACGGTATATTCATAGACATTATATGTGAGATTCGGATATCCCGCTCTATTAAGTGACGAAGACGTCAGGCAGGGAAGCGTTCGGTGGGCTTCCGCCACGAGCCCACCGCATAGTGGTTTCGATGTCCGGGGACTGCCAGGATTCTGTGCGCGAGGTCGATTTCGTCGCTGGGTCACGAACTGCTCGCCGAAGACGACGGCGAACTGGGTTTTGGCCTCGAACCATCCGCGCGGCGGTCGTTTCCATTCCTCGGCCGCGTGGTTCAGCACCAGATAGAGTCATGGCCGCATCGTCACTCGGGAAGTGTCTCCGGGTTTGGACGGCGGGCGCAGCTTAGAGTTCAGCGCCTCGATAGCGTTCGTGGATGATCCGCCGCACGCTCTCGGGGAAGGCGAAGAATGGGATGACGTGCTGCGAGTTGCGCCGCCAGCTTTGCGTAATCGCCGGATATCGCTGCCCCCAGTAGCCGGTTTCGAAAGTCCTCAACGGCCGGCTTCGGCCTCCTTGGCCCGGTAGATCGCGCGCAGCGCCGGCATCTTGACCCGGATCGCGTCAAAAAAGACGAGCGGGTAGCAGAGTCGAGCGGCCGGTTCTGCCATTCGGGCAACCTCCTCCAGGACGGCGTCAGTAACAGCCGAGATCAGGTCCGGCGACACGTGAATGCCGTGGAGCTCCTCCAGATGGCCGAGGATCTCGCGCACCGTCATGCCGCGCGCATACATGGCGATGATCTTGTCGTCGAGGCTGGGAAGCGGCGGTGATATTTGGCGGTCAGCTTCGGATCGATCGCGCGGAATCGTCAGCGTCATCTTCGGATGTGCCCGTCAGCACCAATTTCGGCGGATGGCCGTTGCGGCGATTGACCTTCCCCTCGGTGCTCGCGTCCTCAATGTGCTCATCGAGTTCGGCGTTCAAAATTCGCTCCGAAAGCGCCTTCTTCAGATCGTCGAGGAACCCATCTCGGGCAACACCTCATTGCGATCGCCGCCAGAAAGCAACTGGTCCAGCAGTTCCTTCTCGATAGCCATGTGATGATTCTCTCCTTTTCCATCATCATGGCCTCGCGCACAGAATTCCTGACAGTACCCCGAGTCCGCGCTCTTGAAGCCCACCCGATCTTTGGCGATCGTCCTATTGACTCTAACTCCGTCGCCAGCATTGCGATTTCCGGCTGCCGTCTGTGGTACCCACTCTCCGATGAACCGCCCGACTTGAAGCCTTTCTGCGTCATCGGTCGATCGGATGGGTCCAAAACGTTGCCTGAGCCTACGACGACTATCCCGCATCGAAAATTGGTGAGACCATAGTGGTCCTAATGAAGATGACATTCGAAAAAAACTTGCCATATATACTCCTTCAAGGGGCTTGCTGCCTATCAATGAGTTCGTTCACCCTCTGTTTGCGGTGCACCTCAGCGTGCGCCCAGCGTTCCGATATGTCAGCGCATTTCAACTGCATGTCCCGAAACAGCGTTCTTGCTAAGGAAAGCTGGTCGTCGGTTGATCTTTTTCCGGGTCCTCCTCCGAACTGCAGAGCATCCCTGCACTCTTCGAGACTCGCCGGCAACACATCAGCGAGGTGGCTAGCCAGCTCGCATCGGCGCTCTGCGACGCTACTATCCTGAGACAGGCGCCCGGTGATTTCGCTGACTAGTGAGTGGGCCTTTCTAAAAGGAACGCCTCGCAACGCCATCCGTTCTGCAGCGACAGACGTCATCGGTGTGCCGTCTTCCAGATTTTCACGCATCGACCTCACGTTGAAAGACATGAATTTCACTATAAGCGATGTGAGGGTTATGGCCCGCTTCAGGGCATCTTCTGCAAGGCCCAGCGGAGAGCAGCCGTAGCTGCTTGCTTCGATTGAGTTGCTGAAAGGCGCTTTGGAGGTTGCCGTTGCTGCAGAAACGTAGGCCCCAATCACCGTGCTTGCCGACCCCTTGATGTGTTCAAGCAGAAACGGGTTCTTCTTTTGCGGGAGCATGGAAGAGCCGCCAGCAAGATTGTGAGGAACGTCGATGAGCGCGGACTCCCGCGTCGTCCAAACCTGCAGGTCCTGGGCCATACGGCACAGCAAAATTGAAACCCCAGCGAAGAGCGAAAGTGCTTGTAGGTGATGGTCACGGCTTGCAACACCATCAAGTGAGTTGAATGACGGCAGTTCGAATCCCAGAAGATTTGCTGTCTTTAAGGGATCTATAGGCATGCTGGTGCCTCCCCCGGCACCAGCTCCCATAGGGCAGTTCCTGATGTCTTCTAGCAGGCAATGGAGGCGCTGGCGCTCGCGCCCCAGAGCGAAGAACACGCCAAGCAGGTAGTGCCCTGGCGATCCGGGGAGTGCGATCTGGTATTGACTGTACAACGGGGCCACAAGTCTCGATGCTTCATCCACTCGCTGAAGCAGGGCATCTTGTGCAGTTCCGATCTGTTGCGAGATGGAACACGCAGCTTCCCGAAGGACCAGGAGGGAAATGGTCGCGTTCAAGTCGTTGCGGGACCTCGCAAGGTGCAGCCAGCCGGCCTCTCCGGAGCCAGCTCTTGCGGCAAGTTCGGCCTCATAGGCCAGATAGAGGCCACGCGGAGCATCGCGGCCCTCCAAAGACTGAAAGCCCTCGGCCTGGAGGTCCAAGATATGCTTGAGGAGATCGGCAGCGGCTCCCTGGCTGACCAAGCCCTGGTCCGCGAGCATCACCAGATGTGCTTCGTCTATGATCGCCTGGTACCGCAGAAGGCGACCGTCACGCGAGATTTGAATAGGCGGAGCGAGCAGCTTCATCGCTTCGGGATGTAGGTTCCACTTGCCCTGACTTGACCCAGCGACTTGCTTGTCGTCCGACTCTCCAGTAGCCGCCTCAACATCGATCACCGTGGAATCGATCATCCGTTGAGCTGCCGCGGCAGCGGTATTGAGTTCATCAGCGACGCCTATGGCGTAGGCTACCCGATCTCTAAAATCTCCATTTATTTGAACTTCCTCCCCCTCGGATTTCAGAAGACCCGCCTCGGGCACTGTCGCGTCTGGACTTCGAGAAAAGCTCAGATGTTTGAGCTTGCCGGCCTTATGAGCAAGGCTGAAACGGATAGCTCCCGCCCTTGTGCTCGCTTGGGGGAGCGTGAAGGCTTCCCCCGAGTAAAGTTTGATTACCATATCCAGGACTGACGTACCCAAGGCGTGCGAGAGCATGACTGGAATCATTCCTCCAGCCAGCCTGGGATTGACCTCAATGATGACAGGCCCCGACTCCGCTATCACGAACTCTACATGAGCCGGTCCGAACTCCAGGCCTAGCGCCGACACCGCACCCGCGGCAAAAGTGGCCAGTTCCTGGAGGGATGGCTCCGGAAGCGGGGCCGGGAAGTCGTGCCCTACCTCGACGAAGCAGGGAGGCGACCCCTTGTGCTTGGCAAGAATTCCAAGGCAATACAGCGCCCCATCGTAGGCAATTATCTCTGCAGAGTATTCTCTACCCTCTATGTATTGCTGGATAAGGATGTCGGGACTTGGCAAATCCACTTGATCCAGCAATACGTCTTTTGCACTCTCAAACGCCTTGATGGCGGCTGAGGCACTATCGCACAACCGCACGCCGCTACTACCGCTTCCGGAAACCGGCTTCACGACGACTGGCAGAGTGGCTTGTGTAAGAATGTTCTCGACATCTCTGATGGATGTGGCCAACCGAGTTTCAGGGATCGTGATTGATTGTCGCTGTAACTCGGCCGCTTGCTTCCATTTGTTCCGGCATGTGGCTATAGCCTCCGGATTCGGTGCTGGTAGCCCGATTGCCGTCGCGACACGTGACGCGGCTTCCACGAAATAATCCGACGATGAATATATTCCTTCCAGCCTTCTTAATTTGGCGGCGACCCCGATGAGTTCATCCGGACTACGCGTTTCAGCTTCGATAACGTGAGCGACGGAGTCCTCAAGAAACGGATAACGCGCAGGATTGCGCGTAACGAGATACGGTTCAAAGCCCAAGGCTCGGGCCCGCTTCATCAATATTTCGCCAGTGCCGGTCGTGTTACTTTCCACAAAAAGGAAGCTACCTCGGTTCATCATGAAGCATTCTCCAGCACATTGAGGACAGCTTCCCGGCTTCTCCGATTCCAATGATATCGGTTCCATGGTGGGAGAGCCGTCGAAGGATGATTTTCCGTTGTCGGCGCGTCCAGCAGAACACCTTCATTTAGACATGCGTTCTGCTTGAGCCACTCGTGGTCGTATGCAGCTTCGACGTAGCGGTGGCCTTCATCAGGACATATGACGACTATGGTCTCTCTTGGATACTTTCGAGCGCGCCAACGCCCAACAATGTAGCTCGCTCCTGAGGTCGGACCGGCGAAAACGGCGTGCCGCTCGTGAAGGGTTCGCGTTGCAGCAAATGCGAGCGAAGCCGAGATGAGATGCACCTCGTCATACAGCTCATGCTTCACGTTCTTGGGGACAAGACTGTTCCCTAGCCCCCGCAATTTCCGTTCGCCATCCTTTTGGCCGAAAATCACGCTATTGAAGGTGTCCACTCCGATCAGGCGTGCGCCAGGAGCTTTTTGGCGGAGGCGCTCTATCGTTCCGCACGTAGAGCCGCCTGACCCTACAGATCCGACCAAAGTTACGCCGGGGTCCAACATCTCTGATATTTGGTCGGCGAAAAGCTTATAGGCTGCGGGGTTGTCCGCTGTGTCGTACTGCCGGGGCCAAAAGCAAGAGTGGCCCAACTGTCTCATCCTAGCGTCTAATGCGTCGAGCCGGCTTCTTTGATAGCCACCCTGCTTCGCCTTGTCAGTTATTATGAGGACTTCTGCCCCCAAGGACCTCAATCTGTTTTCCAGACCTTTGTCCATCACTGGGTCTGTGAAGATTTCAAGTTGGAATCCATATTCCCGGCAGACTACTGCTAATCCAAGTGCGAAGGTTCCGCTCGAAGTCTCGATAACTTTCATTCCGTGGGTTAACGTCGCTCTAGCCAGTGCTTTCTCAATAATGTACTTCGCTGGAAGAAGCTTCATAAAGGCGAATTGCGCGAGATAGAGGTTTGTCTCGCACCTTATGATGCTGGGAAGAACATAGGCATCAGAGTAGCCGGAGAATGGCAGGCGTTTGCGGAGAGCGTTCATCCTGCTTACCTCACTGACAGCCACTCATGGTCATATATATTTTTGGCGAGTCGTTGAACGCCGATACATCATCGAGCACGGACCGAAGCTTCCGTGGAAAGTCAGCCGCCATTCGATCAAGCAGGATTCCAATCATTGTGCCACTGTGCGCGACTATGACCCCGAGAGCGTCAGTAGCCTCGGATGCTTTCAGCATCGAGTTCAGGTGCTCTTTTGGCGCTCGCTCCTGATGCAGGAGCGAGCTGGCTGTAGCTATTCTGCCTATTGTGGCCGTGTCACCCATCGGAATCGCTGTCCGCGCCCGGTCCAGTAGGTCGCGATATTTTGCACTGTGGCTGGCGGAGATTTCACCTCGCCGTTGATCATAGTCGACGGTTTCGACCGTCCCTCCTTCATCGATACCCACGATTGCAAGCGGCGGCATTTGCCCAAGGAAGGAGAGAAGGCGACATGCTCGCTGCTGATATGCGACCGCCCCTGGGTACATTACCCCGTCGGATGGCTCGATCTGCGCCATTAGCTTCTCGATCAACGACGTGCGGATTCTACAGTTGAAGCAGCGCGCGATTGACCGTGCAGCTGCGACAAGATCCGCAGACGAACTCGCCAGTCCTTTGCCCTCGGGGAGTTCCGATTGCAAAAGGAGAATTCCTCCTGGGGCACCGAGCGCCCTCACGAGATTCTCAGCTAGCTCTTTTGCTTTGACCTTATGGGACGGATAAACTGTCACGGATCGTGTGCCTGCTATCGGCGTGAAGTGAGCCCTCGCAAAGAGCGCGATCGGCATCGTGACCAGGAAGTGAGGATCCCGGGGAACGGAGCCCGCCGGTAGCTGGCCTTGCAGCAACTCGCCGAATGTGCCGCAACAAAGAGCGCCACTGGCGTGAATCCTTGGCTCCTGCCCATCCTCGAGTACGTTCTGGGCCGCGTCCGCTTCATCGAACGTCTGGTAATACGTGTATGGCATCCAAGCTTCATCGGCGGCCGCTTCGAGAAGTTCCTTAGTCGACATGCTCGCCCTGCTTCGTGGAGGCCAGAGAGGATGGGTAAAATCTTGGATCGCCATATCACTTTCCCGTCAGGTTCATTGAAGCGTAATTTGCCGCTACGAGACAAGATCCGGATCATCGGAACAGGCTCGCGTTTCAGTTGGTTTACTTTCAAGTACCTAGGGCGCCTAGGGGCCTGAGCTCAGACTTGGGGAACGTAGCATTGGCAGCGATTTTCGGTCGCAAAGATTCTGTGAAATTACTTGTAGGATCTGTTGCGCTGCTTGATTACCGACGGCAGGGCATGAAGGGTCCCAGCGAATTTCGTTGCCTGTGACGTTCAAGGGACGCCATTTTGAGCGGTGAGTGATCCTGTTTGGCCCCACCTCGCCCGGATTTAGATGTTTGATCCCAGGCTCCTGGAACCAGTGGGGAAGCGCTGTACGGGGTTGATTGCGCAGCCACAGCCAGGCCAACTCCGATCATCGTCGTTCGCAGTCGGAGGTTGCCGGCCTTCGAGACGCCTTGCTCGTGCTGGACCGATCCGCTCTGCCAAGGCGTCGGCGCGAGCCCGGCATAGGCGGCGACCTGCCGGCGATTATCGAAGTGCCGGAACAGCCCTTCCGCGTAGAGGATGGCGGCACACTCGGGGCCGATACCCTTGAGATCGAGTAATGTCGCTGCTGGAGTTTCGGCGACTTCGATTGCCAGCAGAGCGTCGCGCTCGGCCTGCACCTCTTTGATCTGGGCTATCAACAGTTGGAGTCGGTCGAGCTCGCGACGGATTTGCCCCTTCAGATGTTCTGGCATTGCGCGGCCGTCGCCGGTCCTCAATTCCTCAAGCCGATGTCGCCGGTCACGTCCCAGCGGCTCGTAGCCGGTGATGCCCTGAGCAAACAGCAGGCCCTTGATCCGGTTGACATGGCAGGTCCCCTCACCAACCAGAACCTTGCGTTCACGGCCGATGCGCCGATGGTCCTCCTCCTTGACGCTCGGTACCCTAACCATCGCGCACACGCGCGGCTCGCCTCGTTTGTAGGCGAGCAGCGCACGCACCAACGCCTCACCATAGATCTTGTCGGTCTTGGCACGACGCCGCCGGCGCGACGTGGCAATCGAGGCGGCGTCGACGACATGGCTTTCGACCCCTCGGCCTCCAGGATTCGATGGATCCAGAAGCCGTCGAGACCCGCCTCCTGAATGACCACAAGCGCAAAGTGCCGGCCGGCGCGCGCCTGTGCCTTGTCCTGAAGCTGGGCAAAGCGTGCCAGCAGTCCTGCGATATCGCCGCCGCGTACCGCATGTTTCGACATCTTCTCCCCACTGCCCGACGACAGCAGCGGAACGACTGTCCCGTTTTTGCGAAATGCGCAGATATTGTCGGCACAGATTTGCCTCCTGGAAAGAGCGCCGATATCGTGCCACCACAGGCCGAGATCAGGCTAGCCGGCCATGCTCTGCGATGGCCCATCATCCCCCAAGATTCCCCGTTGCAACAGTCCCTTCAACAAAATTTACGGAATCTTTACGAGCACAATTCGCAGTCAATGGTACCTTCACCGGCAAGTCTGAGTTAGGGACGAAAGAAAAAACTGACTTGTTCAACGCTCTGACCACCGCACAGCACGCAATGGAGGCTTCCGCCAATGACAAGAAGAGCACTCATACTGGTTGAAGGCGCAAGTAATATGCTCCTATATGCCCAAGCGGCTCAGCGTCTTGATCTTCATCCAATTGCCCTCGCGGCCGATCCAGCTCGGTACGACTATCTTGCGGCGGAAGGAATTGAGGTAGTCCGTGTCGATACGGACAATCTCGATGCGCTGATCGGCGAATGTTCCCGGCTAAGTACGACTTATGACATTGCGGGCATTACGTCCGCTGTGGAGTCGTTCTATGGCACAGCTGGCAAGCTCAGCCGGTACTTCGAGCTGCCGGGACCGAACCCAGAATCGATTGCACGATGCTGCGACAAATTCACTCAACGTCAGCTCCTTGCGGAGGCCGGCGTTCCGATACCTGCTTATCGCCTGGCAGCGAATGCGTCGGCGGTTGAAAGCGCTGCCGCAGAAATCGGCCTGCCGGTGATTCTTAAGCCAGCCGTAGGCAGCGGCAGCATCGGCGTCCGATTGTGCGGCAACCTCGACGAGGTGGCCGAACATACGGCCTATCTGTTGGGCGGGAAGCACATATGGCGGTCTTTGCCACGGATTCTGGTCGAAGAATTCGTACAAGGCCCCTATTGTTGCGCCGACATAATGGGAAAGGAGGTCATCGGAGTTACCGCCGCTGACTTCGAGTGCCCCCCGCATTTCGTCTTTCGTGAGTTGACCTTTCCAGCTCCGCTGACTGACAACGAGCATAAGCGTATCATTAATGTTTCGCTGAGCTGTTTACGAACTCTCGGCCTTGGCTGGGGGCCAACGAACATTGAGTTTCGGTGGACGAAGCGTGGCCCAGTTGTCATTGAAGTCAATCCGCGTCTCGCGGGTGGGAGAGTTCCTCAACTGGTTCAGCTGGCTTACGGGATCGATCTTGTCACCGAGCACATCAAGCTTGCCACAGGCGACGAATGGGATTTGCGCAGACGGCATTCGCGCATTGCGGCCGCGCGGAAACTAGTTCCTGATCGCGATGGCATCCTCGATTGGATCGATGGCTACAGTCGGGCGGCTGCTATCTCAGGTGTCGTCGACGTCAAATTGTATGTTGAACCCAAGACGCCGATCGTCAGGAAGGGCGATTACCGAGACTCTATAGGTTATGTCACGGCCGCTTCACCCAGCCGTGCTCAGACCGAGACGATACTTCAGCGTGCCATTGACTTAATTAGTTGGTCCATCACACCATTTCCGGCCCTTGGCGAACAGGAACAATCACCGGCCCCTCACCTTCCCGCACCGGGGAGGGGGCGCTAGTCATCTGGAACTGAAGTTCATTTCATTATGGGGTTGTGCTCGCGACTGAAGAAGGAGGGAGACGATGGCCAATGCGACGGGACGGCCGATTTCGCCGCTGGTGTTGAGTGCGGATGAGCGGGCCTATCTTGAGCGTCAGGTTCGCCGGCGTCGTGTGGCGCGGTCGATGTCTGAACGATGCCGGATCATTCTGCGGTGCGCAGATGGCCTTCCCAGCAAGTCCGTGGCAGCCGAGCTCGGCGTTCATGAGCATACCGTCGGCAAGTGGCGGCGGCGCTTTTTGAAGGAGCGCGTTGACGGCCTGCTGGATGAAGCGCGCCCTGGCAGGCCGCGCACGATCGATGACGATCAGGTCGCTGCCGTGATCGAGCGCACGCTGCAATCGACCCCGGCGGATGCCACCCACTGGTCGATCCGCTCCATGGGCAATGCCACTGGCTTTTCGCACACGACGATCCGCAGGATCTGGACCGCGTTCGGTTTGCAGCCGCATCGCTCGCAGACGTTCAAGCTTTCCAGCGATCCGCTGTTCGTCGACAAAGTCCGCGATATCGTCGGCCTTTACCTGTCACCGCCCAACAGGGCGCTGGTTCTCAGCGTCGATGAGAAGAGCCAGATCCAGGCGCTCGACCGCGAACAGCCCGTCCTGCCGATGATGCCCGGCATTCCCGAGCGCCGGACCCAAAGCTATGTCCGTCACGGCACCACTTCCTTGTTCGCAGCCCTCGATATCGCCTCGGGCTTCGTGATTGGCAAATGCTACAAGCGCCACCGCGCGGCCGAGTTTCTCGACTTCCTCAAACAGATCACGCCCATGTCCCGCAAGGTCTCGATGTCCACGTCATCATGGATAACTATGCCACGCATAAGACGGCGGCGATCCGGACCTGGCTGGCGCGGCGGCCGCACTATCATGTGCATTTCACGCCGACGTCGGCCTCTTGGATCAATCAGGTCGAACGCTGGTTCGCCGAGCTTACCCGCAAGCAGCTACGGCGCGGCGTTCACACCTCGACCAGCCAGCTCGAAGCCGATATCCGCACCTTCATCGAGCGGCACAACGAAAAACCCAAACCCTACAAGTGGACCAAATCCACCGACGAGATCCTCTCATCAGTCAAACGCTTCTGCCAAAAAACAGAGCAGACCTTATGTGGCGAACTTTAGATTCACGTGACTAGTCCAGGTTGTGGAGGCTCAACAGGTTGTCCTCGGTTAGAGCGAGGCGACTGATGGGCCGTCGACTTTGAAGGCAGCATTACCGGTGAAGCACGGCCGCAAGTCAACGAGCCCCTTCAGTGGTGAATTAATGTAGGAGACGCACCATGATCAGCACCAAGAAGGAACGCGCGATGGTCGACAAGATCTTTGATCGCAGCAACACTGTGTATGTCAAGAATGTCCCGGGAAAGGGGCGTGGTGTATTTGCCAATGTTCCATTCAAAGTTGGCGACATAATAGAGCGCGCTCCAACATGGGGATTTAACGATGCGGCAGAAAAACTGTTTAATCGTACGGAACTATTTGAGTACTACTTCATCCGTCCCGACCGTAAACTCAAAATGGAGCATATGACGGGCTATGTTGTTTTCGGTTTTATCTCGATAGTGAATCACTCTTCTAATCCAAATGCACGAACAGTTTGGACCGATGAAGACTCCGGCGCATGGGCCAGCATCGTGGCAATAAAGAACATAAGCGTTGACGAGGAAATAACGCACCGCTACATGAATATCTCTGCATATCCTCAAACTATCAAGTTCGTTGAATGAAGTGCAAAGATGCTATGCAGTGATAAAGAAGTATCTGATCGCCGAGAGAACAATGAGCGGCTGGAGAGATGATTATGGACTGATAGCGCCGTGACTTCTCCGGCGTCGACTGATTCTTGAACATGTTGAATGGTTTTTTCTTGCCGACGTCCGTATCATATTATGAATTGACGAACAGGGACGTCAGGGCGCGAATTCTCATCAAAGAACGGGAATTTTCGAACGGGAATTTTTCCCACCATGGGTGACCGGCCTCATGTCCAGTCGCGCCAATCGGTGAGAGGGCCAACACGATCCGCCGCGTCGGCAAGTGGCAGGGCGTTCAGCGCCTCGTTTGGAACCGCTGCGAGCGCTGGTTGGCTTCCTGGACGAACCACTGGAAGGTCCAGCCGCTCTACAGAGCGATGGCCTTTGAACAGATGGCTTCCTTTTCCTGAAGGCGGCCAGCTTCGGGAAACCAATATCCTCGCGAAAGAAAGGCACGCCGTGGAAAAGCCCCCCATTCGCGCCAGCTGCGGTTCTGCATCTTCGTAAAGCTCAATGACTGCATTGACGCTAGGATTGACCTCGTCGTGGGCCACACGGGCTAGCTGCACCAACTCCGATGGCGTCACTTGTTGTTACTAGCGTTGCAAAAGGCGCCCCCCATCGGTTTGCAACGATGATTCATTGTCTCCGAAGGGATTCGGAGACGGATACATGCCAGGCGGAGACGAACAGACAGGCGAACTGTTCAGATCCTATGAGGAGGGGGATAGCGACCTGCGCGGTGGCAAAGTGAGGTCGCTAAAACATCTCACCTTGGAGGCGATAGCGCATCGTTCACAATCGCCCGAATGCGGCGGGGCTCAGGACGGCGGGCGTAACACGACTTCCACGGTCGGACGAAACGCTGAGGACTTCATTAACGAGTTGCGCTCAATGAAGGTGACCCCGCATATAGCGTAGAATTTCAGCGGCCGCCGCTCGGCTATCGACGGGCGCACGACCCGGCACGGCGGCTATGCCGTCAGCCAGCGCGTCAGAAAGCGCATCGAAGAGGCGTTCGGCTGGATCAAGAGAGTCGCCGCCGACGGTTAAAGCTTCAGCATCCTTCGTTGACCTGCAACGAGTAATTTTCTTGCGGTTCGGATTAGAGTCCGGCCTCGTTTGAAAGACGTACTGATGCAGACAAGGTGTACGGAAGAGCAGATCATCGCGGTTTTGCGCGAGCACGAGGCGGGAGCGAAGGCGGGCCACTTGCTCGCAAGCACGCGATCTCCGAAGCGACGTTGTAAAGACGAAATATGGCGGGATAGACGTCTCCGATGACACCGCAAGCTCCCTGGGCTATCAGACCCCGGCAGCCTTATGCCGGGGATCGCCGGCATGCGGATCCCGGCCCAACGTCTCCTGAACCTGCAGAGCGAGGCCTTGCATCCCGCGACGCATATCGGTCCGGCCGACCGCCAACCAGATCCGCACCTGGCTCGGAACCGGGATCATGAAACGCCCAGCGCCTTCACCATCGCCGCCGCCAGTGTCGGCAGCGTGGTCAGCGGTATCCGCAGCCGCGCCTTGCCGGCGACCTCCAGCTCGATCACCGCTGGTGGCGCCCCCGGCACCGAAGCGGCGACAGGGTCATCGGGAACCACGACAACTTCGGCAAAGCCCGTCTCGCGGGCTCTCACCGTGCGGCGCCACTTATAGATCAGGCTGGTCGCGACATCGTACTGACGCGCCACCGCCGCCACTGTGGCCCCGGGCGCGAATGCCGCGGCCAGTATCCGGCACTGATCCTCTTCAACTCCAACGACGACGGCGCTCCGGCCCGGTCAATATCGTCATCTGGCTCATGCTGTGCTGCTAACTACACTCGTAAGGACGACCTTATGAGCGCAGCCTCGCTATCGTGCCATGCTCGCGCAAGGCGGCCCTCGCCGGACCTCGCCGGAAGCGTACTGTTGCAACCGCACCTACCAAGTGATCCGAGCCCAATCCAGTAAGGTTTTACGCACCTCAACCGGTGAAAACGACCGTCTTTTTCCCGTTGAGTATCACGCGATCGTCAAGGTGGTAGTGGACAGCCCGCGCAAGAACGCGTCTTTCGATATCGCGGCCCTTTCGCACAAGGTCATCAGGTGTGTCGCGATGCGAAATGCGTTCGATGTCCTGCTCGATGATCGGGCCTTCGTCGAGGTCAGAGGTAACGTAATGCGCGGTCGCCCCGATGACCTTGACGCCTCGCTCGTGGGCCTGGTGATAGGGCTTGGCGCCCTTAAAGCCTGGTAGGAACGAGTGATGAATGTTGATGCAGCGCCCCGCCAGCTTGCTCGAGAAGTCGGTTGAGAGGATTTGCATGTACCGCGCGAGGACAACAAGGTCGGTTTTTGTCTCCCGCACCAGGGACCACAGCCGCGCCTCCTGCTCCACCTTGGTTTCTTTGGAGACAGGCAAGTGGTAAAATGGCAGTTCCCCCAGGTAGGTAGAAACCAAGTGGTCGCGAGTATGGTTGGAAACGACCGCAGTGACCTCCATCGGCAATTCGCCGATGCGCCAGCGATAGAGCAAATCTGTGAGGCAATGGTCGAACTTTGAAACAAGTAGCATCACCCGTTTCCGGGTGGCACTTGGCCTGAGAACACAATTCATTGCGACTCTCGAAGCCAGTTCTTCCACTGCCGAGGCGATTTCCTCCTCGGATTTTGCGCGCTCAAGGCGGAGGAAGACGACCCGCATGAAGAAGCAGCCTGTCTCGATATCTTCGAATTGTTGAGCGTCGAGGATGTTGCAGCCTGCTTGATGGAGAAGCCCCGAAACAGCCGATACAATGCCGGGTTGATCGGGGCAGGACAAGGTGAGCACCATAGAACGTGCAGCATCGGTAGTCATCGCTTGACCCTCAGTACCTATGACGCTGTCATTAAGGTCACGCTTTTGATATCGCGTTTCGAAGTTCGGGATGGACCAGATCTTCCGCTTGGAGCCACTCGCCCTTCACGCGTGTCCGATTTGCATCAAACAGAGGGCGGAGCGTTGCTGCGGCGGCGTGCCGTTCGCCCGCGATCTCGATTTCGAAGTCTCCTTTTGATAGCCATTCGGCACTCACGCCGGTATTCGAGTTGAGGTATCCCATGCCGATGCCGCAACCGAGCGTATGCCCGAAGCCCGCAGAGCGCAGATAGCCCACGAGCGCGCCGTTTCGCCACACCGGCTCCGTGCCGAACATCAGCGGCGCGGCTTGTGACGCGGCTAGTTGGACTAGACGCCGGCGTGGCGTTTGTCCGCGCTGAGCCTCCAGGGCTGCTCGCCCAATGAAGTCCGATCCCTTGTCCCAAGCTATCGTGAACCCCAGGCCAGACTGAAGGGGCGTGTCTTCGTCCCCCACGTCCGAGCCCCAGTCGCGGTAGCCGGCTTCAAGTCGCAATGAGTTCAACGCGACGTAGCCCGCGTGACGCACGCCGAGATCCTGCCCAGCCGCTACGAGCGCATCATAGATCCCAACTGCCTGCTCGACAGGAATATGAAGCTCCCAACCAAGTTCCCCCACAAAGGTCATGCGGAAAGCCAGAACCAGACCATAGCCGATCTCAATTTCGCGGGATGTCGCGAACGGGAACGCTTCGTCAGAGAAATCAGCAGGGCTGACTCGCTTCAACAGTTCCCTTGAACGTGGTCCCATCACCGAGAGGGTTGCGTAACCGGACGACACATCCGCAATGGAGACGTGGCCTGCGCCCTTTGCATGCATTTTCAACCAGGCGAGATCGCGGATCCGCTGCACGGCAGCCGTAACCACCAGAAATTCATCTTCGCCTGTTCTAGCGATCGTGACGTCCGATTCCATGCCCCCGCGCTCGTTCAGCCACGGGGTGTAGACGACTCGGCCGAGCGGGACATCTACATCATTGGTCGACAGGCGTTGGAGGAAAGCGATGGACTCCTTACCCTGCACCAACAGGTGCGCGAAGGACGTCTGATCGAACAGCGTTACCCCCGAACGGGTCGCCCGGTGTTCCTCGCCACTCAACCTAAACCAGTCGTCGCGACCGAACGTGCCTTGGGAACTTGTGGGCGAGCCTGGCGCGCCAAACCACTGCACTCGCTCCCACCCGGCGACCTCACCAAAATGTGCACCAGCTTGAGCCAGTCGATCGTGAAGTGGCGACATTCGCACGTTTCGCGCCGTCTTGGCAGACTTATGCGGATAATGGAGCGCCCAGAGATTGCCGACCGCTTCAACGGTCCGATCATACAGGTACTTGCGATTTCGCTGGAACGGCATGGCGCGGCGCACATCCATTTCCCAGAAGTCATTCGCGGGTTCGCCCGTCGACATCCACTCGGCCATGACTTTCCCAGCGCCGCCGGATGACTCAATGCCGCAAGAATTAAAGCCTGTGGCCGTATATAAACCGGTGATCTCCGGCGCAGGTCCGAGCAAAAAGCGGTTGTCCGGCGTGAAGCTCTCCGGACCATTAAAATTCAGTTGCAGCCCGACGTTTGCCAGAGCCGGCATGCGCTGAATGGCGGCGGACAGGTAGGGTTCGATGTGATCGAAGTCTTCAGGTAGCGAATCGAAGCTGAAATCATGCGCGATTCCCCCCATGCCCCACGGCTTGCCGTCGGGTTCAAAGAAGCCCACCAGCAACTTGCCCGCGTCTGCCTTCGCGTAAAAGCGCCCGTCCATGTCACGGATTGTGGGCAAGTTGTGAGGCAAATCCGGAATCGACTCGGTAACGACGTAAAAATGCTCGGCAGCGTGGAGCGGAATGGTCCAGTTGAGGTCCGCACCAATCCCTCGACTCCACATTCCGGTGCAGATCACTGCCTTTTCGGCGCGGATGACCCCGTCTGCTGTTTCGACCCCGGTTATCCGGCCATTCTGTACGATAATGCGGGTGACCGGAGCGCGCTCGAGGATCGTCGCTCCACCCTGCCGTGCGCCGGCTGCGAATGCGCGCGCGGTATCGATGGGATTTGTCATGCCATCCGAGGCGATCCACGCGGCTCCGAGAACGTCGCTCACGTCCAGCAACGGGACGCGTCGCTTGGCTTCGGCTGCATCGATCATCTCGACTTCCAGTCCGAAGGACCGTCCCATCGACGCCCCACGCTTCAACTCCTCCAGCCGTGCGGTTGTGGCTGCGACCGTGATCGAGCCGCTTTGCCTGAAGCCCGTTGCCTGTCCGGTTAGCTTCTCAAGGTCCCGGAACAGCTCCGCCGAATACTGGGCGAGCTTCGCCATGTTCTCGTTTGCCCGAAGCTGGGTAACTAGACCTGCGGCATGCCATGTAGTGCCGCTGGTAAGCTGGTCGCGTTCGAGCAGGAGGACGTCCCGATGTCCAAGTTGTGTCAGGTGATAGGCAATTGAAAGGCCGATGATGCCGCCGCCGATGATCACGTACTCCACATGGGAGGGAAGTTTTCGCATTTCAAACCTCAGGAAAAGCGCTTCTGCCGTGGAATTTAAGAGAGGTCTCCCGCGGCCTCAGCGCACATACGGTGTCAATGTTCAGCGCTTGGGCCACAAACGACCACAAGTCGTGAGAGGTTATGGGCAGGGCCAGGTCGAAAGTCTCTGAAAGCCGCTCTAAGGGTGCTGAAATTATGCGTTTCGTGATGGTATGGGCGAGAAATTCATCACCTGTGCGACAGGACCTAGCATGTCCCCAGAGCATCGAAAGCACTGCGCAGCCGACAACAGCGCTTTGAAGCGAACGCCTTAAGTGATATCAGGCTGGACCGGTGCGCAGCCGTTGAGATCGTTGGCATTCTCGTAGCCGCATGCGATCGTTAACCGGGCGCGCAGCGGCCATGGCGACCGGTGCGTATGACGCGAATCGCAGCCGCAAGCCGGTTGGCCAGTCGCAAACGCCGCTCGGCGGCCGCCAGAAGCATGACGCCGCCATCCGAGGTGATGCGTCCGCTGCGCCGCTCCGGTATGAGGAGCAACGGGAAGGTTTCCTCTACTGCCGGACTCTACGGATACTATAGCCTTCGCAAACCGGGTGCTGCTGCGAAGTGGGCGGTTGTCGGCTTTACAAAAACGCTCGCCGTTTGTTGTTGCCCCGAATGATCGGAAACGATCAGGGTTGGGTTTGATCCGCGATGAACTCGCGGGGCAAACGATAGCGAGCGCCTTGTGCGGATGAAGGCTGTTGTACAACTCAGCGACGGAACACCCACGGGACCGACCAACGCGAGCTTCTTTATCCATGGCATCCCTGGCTGAGCGGCAAGTCTTTATCCATGAAGTGATCGAGAAGGGTGACGCGTCGGTCTTCCGCTGCACCCTTTCTGGCCAGCCATTGCACCGGTGGTTGGAGGTTCCGGCGTGGATGTTCGATCGGGCCCCCAGCGCGAGCTGGCGTATCACTACTGCTCCGCACGTCGACCTTGCCGCGCTTGGCGCCCTGGCGACACTGTCCGGGACACGGGTGCCCCATCGCAATCGCAGGAGATGGGCGCAGCATTGGGCTCTCACGACGCGAATCGGGGAGATGTCCATGCCGCGCCAGCCCACGACATACCAGTTCGATCTGTTCTCGAAGCTGAACGACGCCGAGACGGTGCAGACGCCGCAATGGCAGGCGCTGCCCGCCGAGACGCGCCGATCAGTGACGAAGCTGATTGTCAGCCTGATTCTCGTTCAGCGTGATGTCCTTGCGCTCCTCGATCAGCCCAACGATGAAGGCTTCATGCGCATCGAGGCTGGAGGCGCGGCGGCGGCCCTGCGGGCGTGGCGCCAGCGCAATCCAGCGGATCGCGCTGGACACTCCCACGCCGAACCGCGCCGCCGCTTGCCGCGCCGACATGCCCTCGTCCGAAGCCTTCAAGACCCGCGACCGAAGATCACCGCTCAATGCTCTTCCCATCGTCCACCTCCATCGAGGTGGATGTTGAATCAGCACAAAACGCAGCCGTCACATCAACAATCGATTCATCGATCACAGGACGTGCTCTAGACCAGTCTCCGTCCACAAGCGCACACATTTTTCTGCGTTTACAGGCACTTACGCTTCGTCGAGAAGCGATTGTAGGCGCGTGGACGGGGAAGAGCGCGCCGGTTTGTGGCGAAAACGGCGTCACGGGCGCGGTGGCGCGCACGCCGCGAAACCGGCGTTGGACCGGTGCCACGCATTCCAAACGGCGGACCGGCGTCAGCTTGGTTTCAGGCGGGTGAAGATGACGAGATTGTAGGCACGACCGAGGACCAGACGTAAGCTTTGAAATGATCGAGGCCGCGCCAGGTGCAACGCGCCGTAGGCGCGGTCACATGACGAGTCTGAGGTCAAGAGGGGTTATGGCGGCACGAGGTGGCGATCGGGGCGGGGTCGACGACATGGCTTTCGATCCCCTCCTGCTCCAGGACGCGACGGATCCAGGAGCCGTCGAAGCCCGCCTCTTGGATGACGACGAGCGCAAAGCGCTGCCCGGGGCGCGCGTGTGCCTTGTCCTGAAGCTGGGTAAGGTCCGCCAACAGTCCGGCGACATCGCCGCCGCGCACCGTGTACTTCGACATCCGTTCGCCCCTGCCCGGCGACAGCGACGTGACCAGCCAGGTCGATTTACTCAATTCCAACGGCATAGCCGCCATCGGCGAAGACATGGTGCAAATTCCGAGGGAAGTCGCCCCCCGACGAAATGATCTCGCCCCCTCGTTCCGAGAATTGACCGTCCGCTGATTCCGAGATGATGCCGCCTGGTGGCAGCGTTTTGGCCGGGGGCTCTGCTGGTGAATCGTTCCTCTTTTTGGTTGACCGAGGGAAGGAACGAGATGCCGGCGGAGAGAGTGACCAAGCGGGTGTCCGCGAGGCATTGCGCTATCGATTTAAAGAGGGCCTTGGCCACAAGGCGATTTCGTACAGGGTTGGGGCCGCACCCTCGACAGTGCGCGAAACGCTTCGTCGCGCGGAGACCGCCGGGCTAGTTTGGCCGCTTGGCGATGAGATCACCGACGCGGTTCTGGAGGCCGCGCTTTACAAGGCGAACGGACGAAGACGGGTCACCGCCGCAGCCTGGAGCCGGACTGGGCCCATGTGCACCGCGAGCTGAAGCGCAAGCATGTGACGCTTGAGGTCCTTTGGGACGAATATATCGAGCGTCACCCGGACGGCTATCGCTATAGCCGGTTTTGCGATCTCTACCGGGGCTGGGCGGCAAATCTGCCGGTGACAATGCGGCAGAACCATGCCGCCGGCGACAAACTCTTCGTGGATTATGCTGCTCGGTCAGTTGCTTCAGCTCGCGGAACAACTCGGCCGAGTACTGCGCCAGCTCAGCCATGTTTTCGTTGGCTCGGAGCTGGGTCACTAGACCGGCCGCATGCCAGGTGGTGCCGCACGTGAGCTGGTCGCGTTCGAGAAGCAGAACATCGCGATGCCCGAACCGGGTGAGGTGGAATGCATCGAAAGGCCGATGATGCCGCCAACGATGATTGCGTATTCGACTGGAAGGTTGAAGGATTTCATCTTGCCGAAGCCGAGGCCGCTTGCTGCCGCAGAGGATCAACCGCAGAGCGAGCGAGTGCAGCGGTCCTCATGAGATTACTCGCCGTAGCATTATCGCCGACTCTGCCCAAATCGCGCTTGCAACTGAGAGCAGAGATTTGTTAAGAAATGCATCGCCATTTGCGCATTTCAAGATGAATTTCTGCATCTTCGGGTTTTTTTGTGAGGTTTTCCGCAGTGGCTTATCGCTTCCCTGCCAAGCATTACGACCGTATCGACGCTCGTATTCTCGAACTTGTTCAGAAGAACAACCGACTGACCTCCGAGGCCATCGGGGAACAGGTCGGACTCTCGGCAACCGCCTGCCAGCGGCGACTGAAGCGCCTGAGGAAAGAAGGTATTATAGAGGCGGATGTTTCAATCGTGTCCGCGAAGGCAATCGGCAGGCCAATCCAGATGCTGGTTCTAGTTACCCTTGAGCGGGAGCGTGTCGACATTATCGACAAGTTCAAGAGAGACATTAAATCTTCCTCGGAGATCGCCACGGGCTTTTACATCACAGGCGAGGCGGATTTCCTGCTCTACATCACTGCCCGCAGCATGGAGGATTACGAAGAGTATACGCGCCGGTTTTTTTATGAGAATCCCCATATCAAGCGCGTCAAGACCTTGGTCGTCGTGGACAGGGTGAAGGCTGGATTTGCCGTGCCGATGGACGGCCCTGAGGACAACTGAGGTCTAGCTATTTTCCGTCCATAAACGCCCATTTTGGTGAGCGTTTATGGACGGAAACTAGCTAGAAGACTAGGGCTTGTTGAGATTCATTTGGAGTTGATGACGGCAGCAGCGAGATGAATGATGGCATTGAAGCTCTGGTCGGTTTTGTCGGCGCGCATGGCGATGCGTTTGAACTCTTTGAGTTTGCAGAAGAAATTCTCGATCAGATGACGCCATTTGTACATCTCGGCATCGAGCGGGATCGGCTTTGTTCGGCGCGGATGCTGGGAAATGACGATCTTGGCGCCACGCTCGTTCAAATCGGCGATGATGGTGTTGCTGTCGAAGGCCTTGTCGGCGATCAGAGCGCCGAAGGAGAGGCATTGGATGAGCGGTTCGACACCGACCGTATCGAAGCGCTGGCCCGGCAGCAGGACAAAGCGCACGAGATTGCCAAGCGCGTCGGCAAGCGCCAAGATTTTGGTTGTCATACCGCCCTTGGAGCGACCTATGGCCTGGCTTTGAGTCCCCCTTTTGCGCCCTGGCCGTGTCGATGGACCTTGACGATGGTGGCGTCGACCATGGCGTATTCCATGTCCGGCTGGCCCGAGCAAGCCTCGAAAAGCCGAACGAAAACATCGGCTTTGACCCAACCTCGGTATCGCGTGAAAACGCTGTTCCACTTTCCGAAGAGGGCAGGCAGATCACGCTACGGACTGCCAGTCCGCACGATCCAAAGAACCGCTTCGACGAACAGGCGATTGTCGTGGCCACTTCGCCCAGGATCCGCTGGCTTACCCAGACAATGCGGTTCCATCTTCGCCCACTGGGCGTCCGTCAGCACGAATCGTTCCATCCAAAGCTTGAATCACGATCAAGCCAGAATGGGAATCTGAAGGGTTCTGTGAGGTCCGGGCACAGCCGGGGCACGCAGGCTCGACGTCGGACCTCATTGCAAGCCGGATTGAAACCGCGGGCTAATCTGGCGCTATGGGGATTGTAGCCTGGAGGGGCGGTCGGGATTGTCTTCGTCGGGTGAATGAAGGGCAACCGCGATGCGACCCCAAGGGATGATGGCACGGTGGAAGGTCGACTCTTGATGGCGATCACCGCGGATTGGGTGGGGACGCCTTCTGTCGCGGGCACGAGTGCTCGCGGTCTTGTGCGGAAAGTCAAAGGTCGGCATGCCGGCGCGGATGGCGACGGATACCAAAGCTGGTGATGTGGACCTGCCGCGTACGATCATGAGGTGTTGTCCCACAAGGGACCTGGCGGCGCTTGTCCGCAGCGCCAGATGGCCAGCGTGATCATCGATCCTCCACAGCATGGGCAGCGATGCGCTAATGAGAGGGGCGCGGGCGTGCTTTCGACGCGCGGTTCGATATTGTCCTGCAGCGGGTTGGCCAGCAGCCTGCGACACAGGTCGAGCTTTGCGGCGCGATGGCCGTTGGCGAGGAATCCATAATGGCGGATGCGGTGGAAGCCGTCCGGCAGGGTGTGCAGCAGGAAGCGCCTGATGAACTCGTGCACATTCAGCGTCATGAGCTTTGCCTTGCCGCCATGCTGATAATCTCTCCAGCGGAACACAATCTTGCCGTCGGCCATGCTGACGAGCCGGGAGTTTGCGATGGCGACACGGTGGGTATAGCGACCGAGATAAGCCAGCACCTGCTCTGGCCCGCCGAACGGCGGCTTGGCATAGACGACCCATTCGAGGCGGCGGGCCTCGCCCAGCCGGCGTCTGAACACGACGGGCAGCGCCAGTTCGGCGAGATCGCCGAAGAAGCTCAACTTGCCCGCTTCATACGCTGTCCGCAGTTCCTCCAGAAAGAGTCGGCGGAACAGGCGCGACAGCACCCGCACCGGCAGGAAGAAGCCGGGCTTGCAAGAGATCCAGCGCGTTCCATCGGGCGACAGCCCACCACCTGGCACGATGCAATGGATATGGGGATGATAATGGAGGTTCTGACCCCAACTGTGCAGGACGCCGACAAGGCCGATCTCGGCTCCCAGATGTTTGGAATCGGCGGCGATGGTGCGTAGCGTCTCGGCGGCCACCTTGAACAAGATCGTGTAGACCGCCGCTTTGTTCTGGAAGGCGATCGCCGCGATTTGCGCCGGCAGCGTGAAGACGACGTGGAAATAGGGAACCGGCAGGAGTTCGCCCTGCCGCGCGGCAAGCCATTCCCGGCAGGCCTGTCCCTGGCACTTCGGGCAGTGCCGATTGCGGCAGGAATTGTAGGCGACGCGGATCGCCCCGCAGGACCGGCAGCCCTCGACATGGCCGCCCAGTTCGGCGGTCCGGCATAGCTCGATCGCGCTCATCACGCGCCGCTCGACGCGCCCGAGATGGCCGTCATGGGCCTGCCGATACGCCTCGCCGTGGCGGCGGAAGATGTCCGCCACCTCCAGTCTCGCCGACATTGGCGGAACCGGTCAGCCCGGCGGCACAACCTCAATGGTCAGCCGATCGAGCGGGCTTTCCGTCCGCCGAATGAGACCGTTCGAGACCTTCGTGTAGCGCGCCGTGCTCGACAGGTTGTTGTGGCCGAGCAGCACCTGGATGATGCGGATGTCCGTACCGTTCTCCAGCAAATGCGTGGCGAAGCTGTGCCTGAGCGTATGCACCGTCACGCGCTTGTCGATGCCGGCAGCCGCACGCGCCGAGCGGCACGCCGAATAGAGAACCTGCACATCGATGGGGCGGTCGACGCCGCGCCCGGGAAACAGCCAACCCTGCGGCTTCGCCAGCCGCCAGTAGACTCGCAGGATGCGCACAAGCTGCGCCGACAGCATCACGGTGCGGTCCTTGCCGCCCTTGCCGTGATGGACGAGGATCACGCCGCGTTCACTGTCGATGTTGCCGACCTTCAGCCCGACGGTCTCCGAGGCGCGAAGTCCCGCGGCGTAGGCCGTGGTCAATGCCGTTCGGGTCTTCAGGCTCGGCACCGCCTCCAGGAACCGGACGACCTCGTCGGCGCTCAGCACCACTGGCAGCGTGCGTGGCGAGCGGGCGTAGACGATCCGCTCCGGGATCTCGGCATGGCCCAGCGTCACGCCGTAGAAAAACCGCAGCGCGCACACCGTCTGGTTCAGCGCCGGCCACGAGACTCCCGCCGAAACCAGATGGACCTGGAAGGCGCGGACGTCCTCCAGGCCGAGCCGGTCCGGCGAGCGGTCGAAATAGCGCGAAAACTTGGCCACCGCGTGCACGTAGGATCGCTGGGTGGCCGGCGACAGATTGCGGATCGTCATGTCCTCGATCATGCGTCGGCGAAGAGGGCTCAACTCGGCCATCTCAAACTCCTGTTCTCAAGATTGCGCTTCAACAGCCGCAATCCTTCAAAACAGAACCGTCATCCGCAAACCCACGCACCAAATGACGCGTCAGCGGCTTCGTTCAATCATGAATATCAACAGGCCCTAGCACGTCGCAAAAATCAGCGGGGCGTGCCGGGCGTCGGCACAACGCGGATTTCGCTCGTATTTAGAGTGATGCTCAGGGTTTCGCCGGGCTTGGGATGGCGACCGAACGGGAAGCGTTCGTGCATCATTAGATGCTCCCCGTTGACTTCAAGGATGACTCGGGTGGCACCCCCATAATAATGAGATTCAACGACCCTTCCCTGCGCGGGGGTTCCAAATGCCCCTTCCGACGATATGCGGACCTGCTCGGGTCGAACTATGGCACTCGCCGAGCCAGGTTGCCAGGAACCCGACAGGTTTATGCCCGATTTCGACATGAAGTTACCAGTCGAATCGACAGTGCCTTCCACGACAGCGCACCAACCGATGAACTTTGCGACGAATGTGCTTTCTGGACTTTCGTATATGTCGCCAGGTGACCCGATCTGTTCGATCCTTCCCGCATTCATGACGACGATCCGGTCGGACATTGTCAGTGCTTCCTCCTGGTCGTGGGTCACGAACAAGGTGGTGACGTCGACCCCACGAATGACTTCTCGCAACTCCTCGCGCATGCGCACCCTGAGCTGAGCGTCAAGGTTGGAGAACGGCTCGTCCAGCAGCAGGACTGCTGGGCGCATCGCCAAAGCGCGGGCAAGCGCAATACGCTGCTGTTGTCCGCCGGAGAGCTGCGCCGGGAACCGCTCGGCGAGGTGGGGAAGCTCGATCAGTTTGAGCATCTCGCTTACCCGTTTGTCCCGGTCGGCGCGGTTCCACTTCAGGTTCTCCAGACCGAAAGCGATGTTTTCCGCCACAGTCATGTGTGGGAAAAGCGCGTAGCTCTGGAACACCATTCCCGTATCGCGCCGGTACGGTGGCTGGTGCGTCATGTCCATGTTGTTGATGCGAACAGTGCCGGAGGTCGGCTCGACAAAGCCGGCCACCATGCGAAGTGTCGTCGTCTTGCCGCAGCCGGATGGACCGAGCAGACAGACCAGCTCCCCCCGTGTCATGCCTAGTGAGACGTCCGCAACAGCGATCGCGTCTCCGTAGTGCCGTGACACGGATTGCAGTTCGACGACATAGTCGCCCGCGTCATTCGGGCGGTTTTCAAGATTGCTTGACACAGGCGCTACCCCTTGTTTTTCTTAGGCGAGTCGTTCGGCGCCGATCAAACGCTCGATTGTTAAAATGACTGCCAACGTGACAAAAATCATTATGCTCGACACTGACGCAACAAGCGGGTCGTAGCTGTTATCCAAATAGGTGAACAGCTGAACGGGCAATGTTACGTTGCCGCCGTATGTGAGGAATACAGATACCGTGACGTTTCCGAACGAAGTCACGAACGCGAAGATCGCAGCCGACAGCAATCCCGGGAGAATGAGTGGCAGCGTAATCCGGCGGACCACCTGCAGCGGTGTCGCCCGCAGATTCATCGCGGCTTCCTCAAGCACCCGGTTATGTAACGAGAGGCTCGCAAGAATAGTTCTGACAACGTATGGGATTGCGAGAACGAGATGGCCGACGAGAAGCGGCAGCATCGTCTGTGCAATACGCATCCAAGAAAAGAGATACAGGAGGCCGATGCCCAAGACAACTGCGGGAACGATCAACGGCGAGAATGCAAGCGCCTGCAGCAGTCCCTTTCCAGGGAAGGCAAACCGGTTGATGGCAAATGCGGCGGCAAATCCGATCGCCAGCGCAAGGAACGCGACGATGACCGCGACGTAGGTGCTGGTCCAAAGTGCCGTCATGAAAGGTTCGCTTTCAAACGCCCGCTGGTACCATCGCAGGGAGAAGCCGGGGGGGGGGAAATTCATCGTTTCCCCGCTGGTGAATGACGAAATGATCACCAGAACCGCAGGCAGTGCGAGCATTGTATACACGAGTGCACGTATCACTGCTCCGGCCACCTTCATGACGTAATCTGTGAAATCATTGTGCATGGCGACGGCCACCCATAACAAAGCGCGATGCTGCTAGCGCGTTGAAAGCCGCTGTGAAGCCGAGGCCGGCGACGAAGAGGATGAAGGCCATCGCTGCGCCAGAGGGCCAGTTGAATTCCGACATGATGCGCTCGTAGATCAGGCTGCCCAGCATGGGGACACGGTTACCACCGATTAAACGAGGCGTTATGAACGCTGAAATCGATAGCACGAATACGAGATTTAATCCGACAAGGATCCCCGGCATCGCGAGCGGAAGGATAACCCGCCGGAATGTAACAAACCGATTGGCCCGCAAGTTGGACGCGGCCTGTTCCAGAACTGGATCAATCTGCGTGATAACGCTCATGACAGAAAGGATCATGAACGGCAGAAACTGCTGGACAAGTACTAGGATCACTGCCGGCCGCGTGAATAGCATCGTCTGCGGAGTCGAGATGATACCAAGACTCAGCAAGAGCGAGTTCAGAAGCCCGTTGCGCCCGAGAACGATGAGCCAACCGAACACGATAACAACCAGGCTCAGCGTCAAGGGCATGATGACGATGATTGTACGCCATCTTCGCGCCAAGGGTGGCAGTCGGGCAAGGGAATATCCCGTCGGAAAGCCGATCACCAAGCAGATCAGGCTCACCACGAAGCCGTCGACAAATGTCTCCCATAAAATGGACGAATAATAGGAATCCGAGAAGAATCGAAAATAGTGTCTTAGTGTAAACCCACCACCTTCAAGAAGGTAGTCGCCATTGAGGAAGCTGGAGCGAAGTACACCGGTCACAGGCACTATCAAGAATCCGGCTAGTAGCAGGACCATTGGGGCCAGCAAAAGTGCCGCAGGGAGTTTTCGGCTTTGCTTTGAAGGTGGATACATAGCTTTCCCTGCAATGTTCTGTTAGTCCGTGGCATGCAGGGCTTCTGCGGTCGCGCGAATCCCTGCTGCATCTAAAGGCAACGGCCCTAGCCGCGGAGGATTTTGTTGATGCGCTCGATCCGCGCGCCGCGGTCGGCCATCCACTTCTCCCAGTCGACTTTCTTTTTCAGGGCGACCCGCTCCGATGAGTTGAATGTCAGGTCTTTCGCGATGTCATCCGGAAGTTTTACGTCAGTCGTTACCCCGAGCCTCAGCGTTCGAGGGAGCCCAAGCATGCCTTCGTCGGAAAGCATTTGGTTCATGAATGCGAATGCTGCCTCCGGATGCTGCGCACTTTTGACAACATTCATGTAGGACGTTGCCCCGTAGATACCCAGCGGCGGATACACGCTAACGATCGGTTTTCCCTTCGAGCGCAGTTCGTGCCCACGGGCATCTGAGATAACGCCGGCCGCAGCCTCTTCGTTTTCGAACATCTGGACCATCGCAACTGTACTCTGTGCCAAAGCAAGGATGTTTGATTTCGCTTGCTCCAACAAAGTGTACGCTGGCTCCATATTGGAGATTGAACCACCATTCTCCTCTGCTAGCCCCAACAAGTATAGGTTCCAAGTGTCGAAAGTCGCAGCCGGAAGAGTGAGACGGCCCTTAAGATCAGGTCTGGTTATGTCGGTGTATGTAGTTAGTGGCTTTTCGACCAGCTGCGAGTTGTATATGGGTATGTACGTGAAAATGCTGTATGGCACCCCATACTCACCGTACTCGCGAAATCCGGGAAGGATGCGTTTGATGTTTGGGACCTCGGCTTCCGTTACTTTTTGGATGAGGTCAGCTTTCAGTGCCTCCACCATGTATGCGCTGTCGGCCTGGTACACATCGAAAGGAGGGTTCTCTTTATTCGCGACGAGCTTGACCAAGTCGGCAGATTGTGTGCCGGCGGTAATCTCGACTTTCAGTCCCGTCCGTTCCTCAAGCGGCGCAGCTACGTACTTCTGAATCGTTTCGTCGTACAATCCACCCCATCCGCCGAAACGGAGGGTGATACCCGCGAATTTTTTGTCTTGGGCATGGACGTAAGGCGCAGCCAGCGTGCTCATCGTGGTCGCGGTGGCGAGTTTCAGAAATGTGCGTCTTTTCATTTCCCATTCTCCTTATGGTTAGTTGGTACCGCCCCACACGGTGAGCCGCGTCGGGCAAATGGAGATGTGTCCCATCGCGGGGACCGTGCAGAGAGCGGGCCGAAGCAAGTGGAACTCGAATTGCTGGTCTGGTATGAGTTCCAATTTATCGACCAGCGCTCGCGTATGCGCGGACCTAGTAGCCCTCTTCCAGATTTACCTCCCGTGTCAGCTGCTGCCCTGCGGCAAATTCGATAAGGTTCTGGATGCCCCATTCGATAGACCGCTCCAGCACATCATCCGCGTTATGGGCTTCGCGGGTAGAGCAAATAACGTTCGGGAGCCTCTGAATCTCTAGCCGAGAGCCCCATCCGATTGGAAACGTTCTGCCGAACTCATACCGCCACCAAACATCCGTGCCGAAACCGCGCAAGCGCCCTGAGGTAAGCGCTTCATATAGCGGCCTTTCCTGAATCGTTGCCGCGCGACCAACGTTGACCAAGAACGCACTCGGCTTCATCGCTGCCAGTTCGGCTCTACCGAAGAGGTCGGTTGTTTCTCTGGTATTTGGGGCGGCAAGGACCACATAGTCGCTCTGTGTCAGAACGGCATGCAGTTCCTCCGGCCCGTACATGGTATCAACGCCTTCCGCTTTTTGCTCCTTGTTTCGACGTACTCCTAGAACGTTCATATCGAACGCCTTGGCGTGCTTTGCGACACGGCCGCCGATGCCGCCGACGCCGATCACCCCAACCGTACGTCCTTGAAGCATCGCCGACCGGCTTTCATCACCCCAAACGGGAAATGAAGAACGACCGTCCACCGCCATCTGATGCTTGATGATGGCATTCTTCGCGAGGGCGAGCATCAGCATCATGCCCTGCTCGGCGATTGCGATAGCATTCGCTCCAGCGATATTGGCGAGTTTCGACTCGCGTTGGGCGAGCAGCGAAAAGGCACCTATCTGCCTCAGGTCATCAACGCCCACATGCAGCCATGACAGGATTTTCAGCTTCTCAGCAATTTCGAGGATGCCGGTGGGCACCGTCCAACCGATGAAGGCGTCTGCGTCGCGGGCATGAGGCTCGAGATCGGCGTAAGTGGTCTCATAGCGGGACAGATAGTCGGCCGGCGCCGGCACGACCACTTCGGTTCCCGCCGGCAACGCCGTCTTGATATTCTCGACCTCCTGCTGTGTGGCATGCCACAAACATAGAACCTTCATCTCACCCGCGTCATAATAGTTGACCGCCTTTGGGCGGTGCCCGGCTCTCGACTTGCGTCCAGCCGAACCGCATTGTCGAAAGTATCTCATCCCCGGGTGCGGTTTCGACTGAAAGACGCCCCGCCGCAGCAGAAAGACTGCGCTGCCAGCATGGTTGTTGAAGGATTCCGTTGGGAACCGCGGCATGCGAGTCTCCGCGTCGCAGGGATCGCGCTAACTCTGATCGCTCGTTGCCATTGACTAGTGCTGCCTGCGGGTGGCGATCGGACCGCGGACGTATCCAGGCACGACGGGGGATTCCGGCTCCAGTGGATAATTTCGAATCCTATCGAGATTTTGGCGCAGGATTTCGAATCCCGCGCCTTCGGATGCCACACCTTTCCAGCGCCGCACCTGACTACAATCAGGGTCGTGATTAAACCTGCCACGGATCCCAGTCAGCTGCTCCGGCTTGCCTGCATCCGGTCGCTGGGTCATCGAGGGGCGCAAACAATGAACCATCTTACTAAATCTATTCTCTACACTGACGAAAGTGGACGGAGCCGCTTCCGCGAGGAAAGCTTGGAACTTTCCGAGGGAACTCCGCAGATTCTAAAGACGCCCCTCGCTCCGTGCAAGGCTTCCCAGTTCCGCTACAGTCCGGTCGGCTTCACCTTCGATTTCCACTGTTCGGATCGCCCCCTTTGGTTGGTGGTCCTCCAAGGCCAGATGGAGATCACCCTTCAGGATGGGAGTTCGCGAACCTTCAAACCTGGAGACTACCTCTTCGCCGAGAATCTGCTCCCGGAGGGAGCGAAATTTGACTGCGCGATCCACGGTCACAGGTCGCGTCAGGTGGGACCAGACCCCCTCGTGACGTTGTTTGTCGACGTTTGAAGAAAATCGCCTCCCGGCTCGCACATTTGCTGCACGCCATCTCCCGAAATCGTGAAGCGCGGCACTATAGGGGCCTCATACGCAGTTTTTATGCGAGCAGGCACCTCTATGCTCGGCTTGGCGGCCGCGTCGCGAGGACCAGGACGGTAGAGACTGCCGCCTGGTGCAGCCGGGCGCTCAACACAATCGCAACGCCGCCGCCGCCGGGCAGGCGGGAAGAATCGGTTAGGGGAACCGAAGATGGAAAGAATTCTTCACTTCGAACGGGCGGAATACGCCGCGAGACTCGCCGCCGTTAAGGCCGAGATGTCCAAGCGCGGGCTCGATATCCTGCTCATTTCGGAGCCGCCAAATCAAAACTATCTCACCGGATATGACGCCTACTCATTCTACACGCCACAGATGGCAATTGTGGCTCTGGACCGCGATGAGCCCATCATGATCACTCGCGGCATGGACGCAGCCTCTTCGAGGATCACGACCTATCTTTCTGACGATAGCATTCGGGGCTTTCCCGATAGCTACGTGAACTCCACCGAGCGCTCTGCGTACGAGTATGTCGCAAAAATTGTCCAGGAACTCGGCGGAGAGAAGACCGCCATCGGCGTCGAGATGGGTGGCTACTATTATTCCGCACGTGCCCACGCCGACCTGGTCAAGGCGCTCCCCCAGGCCCGGTTCGAAGACGCCGACCTCCTTGTCAATTGGATCCGTCTGGTGAAGAGTCCTGCCGAACTTGTGTTCATGCGACAGGCGGGCCTCATTGGCGATGCCGTCATTAAGCGCGTCATCGAGACCGCTGAGCCGGGCGTCCGCGAGTGCGACCTAGCGGCGGCCGCTTACCATCAAGAAATTTCCGGCACCCCCGAGTTCGGGGGAACCTATAACTCATCTGTCGTGCATCTTTGCATAGGCGATCGGGCCCTTGCCCCCCACTCTACCTGGACTGACAAGCAGCTGTCCAAAAACACGGTTATCAACTTCGAGGTCCATGGTACACGCCGCCGCTATCAGATCAACGTGAGCCGTACGGTGTACCTCGGAAAGCCGTCTACAGAGTATGTGAAGCTCGCGGACATCGCCATTGAGGCGTTGAATGCCGGACTTGACAGCGTGCGTCCCGGCCAGGTGTGTTCCGAAGTCTTTGGAGCGTTTCACAAGGTGCTGGCGCGGAACGCGATCGAGAAAGACCAGCGGATCGGCTATCCGCTCGGTATCGGATATCCGCCGACAGTCGCCGAGCGCACCGCAAGCATACGCAGGGAAGAGAAGACGGTTCTCCGGCCGGGGATGTGCTTCCACATGATGACAGGCCTCTGGCTCGGTGATCAGTCCGTCACCATCACACAGCCCTTTGCCGTCACCGAGATGGGGTACGAGCCCTTGACCCACACGCCACGGACGCTCGTCGTCAAATAAACTGGGCAAGCCGTACAATGACGTATTCCGCGATGAAATGGGGGGCAGCCGGACAGGCATTGCTCCCAGAGCGGCGGCGAGATGCGCGGCACTTGGGCACCTCGACGCCGTATGTTGATCGATAGCAAAGGGGCCACGCCACTATGACAGACAGGGTACTGGGTATTCTTGAACTGGAGACAAAGCCCGTCGAGCTTCCGGGCTTCATGGCAGGACCAGGTACGTTCCCGTTTCCGGTCAAACGCAGGCAGGTTCCGGGGGCGTTCACCCGAAACGTCATCGATGGGGACAAGTCGTTGGAAGCCGGTTACGTAGCCGCCGCGCGAGAGTTGGAACGTCAGGGTGTATCCGCAATCGTTTCTAACTGCGGCTTCACCGGCCTCTATCAGGCGGCAGTGGCTGAGGGGGTCTCGATTCCAGTTGCGATGTCGAGCCTGCTGCTGGTGCCTTTCGTCGCACGGACGCTGAAGCGGGGGTCGAAGATAGGCCTTCTCACTTACGACGCACCCAAGCTGACGGAGAACCACTTTGTCTGCGCAGGCTGGTCTTCGAAAGATATCAGCGTGGCTGTGGGCGGGATCGAGGGAAGCGAGCTGTGGTACGAGTTTGCCAACGCCACTCCGAACATCGACGTCTCAATCCTAACTAGGGACGTGAGGGTTGCGGCCAGAAAGCTCCTCGACGCGAACCCGGATATCGGGGCGTTCGTATTCGAATGCACCGCCTTCCCGGTCGCGGCGGATGCCGTGCGAAGCGATACTGGCCTTAGTGTTGCCGATGTCACGACGCTCGCCAACATGTTTGTTGGCATGAGTCCGGAACGTTCCGCGCACCTCAACTAGACTTTCGGCTATGATGTCTGGAGCTACCCCGCCCAGGCGCTCCGGGTGCCACGAGAAGAGCCGGAATGGACGGGGCGGGCCGGGACTCGATGCGCGCGAGTCCCGCGACCTTGCCGGCGAGACGCCAACCACGCTGCCATTAGGTAACATTTCTCACACGCAGGAAGCGCCTTCAAACAGAGTGGGGGATCGACCAACTCTGATGAAGCGCTGGCGCACATGCATCGACCTGGATGTCCACCACGCCACGGAAGCGGTAGGTAGGACAAGGGATCAAGAAGCGCGGACGGATCAAGGGCAGATTGGATGCGAGGAGATGCCTATTACTGCGGTACACGTGCGCTTTTGGCGTTGCAGAACAAACTTCCGGTTTGGCTATGCCGGTCTTCTTCTCAAAAAGCTGAAGACCGTCAGATCGCTTCGTGAAGTTTGAGTTCATGCGCGAAACGGGCAGTATCGTTGACAAGGTGAATGGGGTTTCGATCAAAGAGTTCCCTTGCAACATGCGCGAAAACGACCTCGCAGCCACAATCGCCGAATTGATGGCGTGGGCGGACTGTGCGGCGCCTGGTCCTGCTCTATTCCGCCGGTGCCTTGCAGGGAAGTACGGCAGCCTCCCGCACTCTCCTTCGACGACCGGCCTCATTCCCGGTGGAAGCACCGTGGGATTCCAACCGTTCGGTTGCTATGTCCATTCAGTGCACCGCACACACGAAGCGCCGAACACGAGATCGGCCGTGAGCTCAGCGCGATGTCGCAGTGGCTGGACGAGCATCGGGACCTGTTGGACCTTAAAACGCGGGACCTGCGCTGGCATGGGGTCAACGAAACCGGTCGCGCGGGCCTGCCGGCGGAAGCAGTGCTGCGCTACGCACTGCTTAAGCAATCCCACCAGTTGAGTTATCAGGAAACGGCCTTCCATCTGGAAGACTCTGCCTCGTTCCGGGCCTTTGCCGGGCTGCCGTGGGGGTGGAGCCCGAAGAAGTCGGTGCTGCATAAGACGATCAGCGCCATACGGGCCGAAACCTGGGAACTTCAATCGAGTGCTGCTGACGAGCGCCCGCCAGCACGGGGTCGAAACCGGCAGCGTTATGCGGCTCGACGGCACCGTCACGCGGCGCTGGTCCACGAGCCGAGCGACAGCAGCCTATTGTGGACGCCGTGCGGGTGATGGTGCGCTTATTGCAGCAGGCGGATGCACTTGGCAGCGCCATCCTATGGCACGATCATTGCCGCGCGGCGAAGAGGCGGGCCCGGACGATCAAGTATGCCCGCGGCCGCCCCAAACAGGTCAAGCACTACCGCGAGCTGCTCAAGATCACCCGCAAAAAAACCCTGGCCTATGTCGAGCAGGCGGCGGGGCAGTTGCCCCTGGCGGGGCGGCCGGCCGGCGAACTGTGGCAGGCGCAGATCCGCCACTACCGGCCGCTGATTGAACAGATCATCGCCCAGACAGAGCGGCGGGTCCTGGCCGGCGAGGCGGTGCAGGCCGGCGACAAGCTGGTCAGCTTGTTCGAGCCGCTGCCGACATCATTCGTCAAGGGCAGCCGCGACGTCGATTATGGCCACAAGCTCAATTTGACCACCGGGCGAAGCGGGCTGATTCTTGACCTCGTCATTGAAGCCGGAAACCCGGCCGACAGCGAGCGGTTCTTGCTCGCCGGGCCAAGGCCTGCGGTTTGCGCGACATGGCCTTCCACAAGAAGAGCGGCGTAGGTCGGAGACATGGTCAAAAGCAATTGGGTCTATCGCAAGCTTCGCAACTTCCGCGCCGGCATCGAGGCCGGCAACTCCTGCTTGAAACATGCCTACGGCTTAGGGCGCTGCACCTGGCGCGGGCTCGGCCACTTCAAGCTATGTCTGGTCCTCTGTGGTGGCGTACAATCGCGCACCCTTCACCCGCCTCAAACCGGTCTGACACCACTCATCGGGGCGCGCTCAGTGGGCTCGCTGCAAATGCTCTCGCTCGCGATCTGCACGCCTCGTGCCGTCACGCGCTGCCAAGCAGCACCGGTTGCGCGGCCAAACGAACCTTGAACCTCAGAAAAACCGGCCTTTATGGACGCGCACTAACTAACCGCGACGTCGTGCGACCACACCGGCGAGCTTGGCCTCGGCAATGCCAAGGCACTGGATGCCGACCAAGAGACGCTCGGCATTAGTCATAGTCAACATAGCATTCAGACTGAGTCCCGGCTCGCCGGCGTGCCAAGCAATTGAGCCGTTGTCGTTCATCACGCAGGTGGGTTGACCATCGATGCCCATCTTACGTTCGAGGGAACTGCGGACATGTTGTTCCATTCGCCAAGCGATATGTCATTGTTGACCAGGAGTTTCGGAAAAAAGCAAAGTCGCGCCTTTTACGCCCGGGGCGCGTCGGACGGAGAGTACGAGACGCGAAATCCCGATCCCCGGACGAGATCAAGAACTTGGTACCTTTGATTTGGCTGCCGTCGCCGATTGGCTCTGCATGGGTCGACAGCAGGGCCGAGATCGGTGCCGGTACGAGGCGGTCACGCCATGGCCCCTATAAATTCGCCACGGAAGAATCTTTTGGTCCAATTCATACTGCGCCGCGGGTGAAGCCAGGGAAGAGGCCGAGTGATTGGCCGACGACAGCATCTCGTCGAGCAGAATTTGAACCATACCCGGAAAGCCTTCGCTGATGCCCCGGAGCCAGCCCCAACCCCGCGCGATGAACGCCTTTTGGGGTCGGCGGTGCCCTTGGGGCTGACGACGCCGTTTTTCAAGCCTGCAACTTACCTCGTCGGCCGCGCGGTTGATCGCTCAAGCGTACCGGCCCAGATTGCCGGCTTTCTCTAGATCAGACACAGCGAGTTCGGACGCACTATCCCCGACAGTTCGTAAAATCTCATTAAAGGCCAGGGCTTTAGGTGAGAAGACCTGACACGGTGCCGAAGTGCTATGAATTGGAGTGTGGCGCGCAGGGACGCGCTACCCAGGTATGCTGGCTAACGCGTGCCAGCCTGCACTCCATCTCGGTACTAGATCGCAAGGATAGCAAAACTGTATTTGACCCGGAGCCTCTCATGGTCGTCCATACCTGACGGCATTGACTACTCGGTGGGCCTGATTGGGTTGGCACCGGCCGTACAAAGCCGAGACCATGACGAAAGTGCCCGGTGGTAACCCCGGGTGCCGCTCCGAGTGCGCCGGAATGCAGGTGAACATTCAGTATTGGGAAACAAGGGGAACTGCTATGATACGAAACGCTAACTTGCTCGACGAACTTCGCTCCACTCTCACCCCTGTCGAAAACCATCTGATCGATGGCTATGTCGATGGCCGTGTGAGTCGTCGCGCCCTTCTGCGGCACGGCAGTTTGCTTGGCCTGTCACTCCCGTTTCTTGGGCGGGTTGCATTGGCAGCTGGCTTCGGCGCAGCACCTTCTGTAGCGCGGGCCAATGTTGAGCCAGGTGCCACCATTCGGATTGCGTGCGCCGCGCCGGAAGCCGCGATTGACCCCGTCCTGACGGGCAGCTACGGCGCAATATTGATGTTTCAGCAGGTCGGCGAGTTCCTTTGCGTGGACGGGCCGGACCTTGTGCTAAAGCCTGGCCTCGCGACAAGCTGGAAGCCCAATCAGGACGGCACTGTCTGGACCTTCACGTTGCGCAAAGGCGTCAAATTCCAATCTGGCGGCGAGATGAAGGCGGAAGATGTCGTTGCCACCATGGACCGGCTGGCCGATCCGAAGAATTCCTCAAACGCGCTCTCGGTGTTCAAAGGAATCCTGCAGAAGGGCGGCGCCAGGAAGGTGGACGACTACAGCGTCGAGTTCCATCTCGACGGTCCGAACGGGAATTTCCCCTATATGGTGTCGTCAGACAACTACAATGCCATCATCCTGCCGGCGAATTATTCCGGGGACTTTGAGAAAACCTGGGACGGCACCGGTCCTTTCAAGATCGAGAAGTACACTCGGAACGTCGGCGCGAGTTTTGTGCGCAATGAAGATTACTGGGGGCCTAAGGCGCTGCCGGCCAAGACAGAGTTCATCTTCTACCAGGACATCCAGCCCCAAATCCTCGCGCTTCAGGCTGGACAGGTTGATATCATCAACACGCTGCCCGCACTTGCCGGCGTGGGACTGCTAAGCGACCCGAGTTTCGACATTATCAGCGTTAAGTCAGCCGCTAATCAGGCAGTCCATATGCACTGTCACATGGGCCCGTTCAAAGATGCGCGTGTCCGCCAAGCTGTGGCGCTGAGTCTCGATCGCGTGAAACTGGTGAAAGGCCTGATGAAGGGCCGAGCGATCGCTGGCAACGACAGCCCCTTCGCGTCGATCTATCCCTCGACCGATCCGTCGGTCCCGCAGCGCACACAGGACATCCAAAAGGCAAGAGAGCTGATGAAGGCGGCGGGGTTTGACAAGGGCCTTCAGGCGACGCTTACTGCTCCGCAGACTCTGGAAATTCCGGCCTATGCGCAGCTCATCCAGAGCTGGGTGAAAGAAATTGGCATCGACCTCAAGCTGAACATCATGGACCGAAACGCCTTTTTTGGCGATGTGGTCCCTGGAAAGTCGCCTTGGCTCGACGCAGAAATGGCCATAGCCGACTGGGGTCACCGAGGGGTGCCGAATGTCCTTCTCACGGCACTACTGACGAGCACCGGCACCTGGAATGCGGCGAACTTCCAAAACGAGGAATATGACACGCTCGTTAAAAGTTACATCGCCTCGTTCGACCTGGATACGCAGCGGGAGAATGCAGGAAAGATCCAGCGGCTACTGCATCAAGAAACGCCCATGCTCTTCGGCTACTTCTTCGATCACCTGACCGCGACGAAGAAGGGCGTCGTCGGCGTCCAGCCAACGGCCATGGGGCAACTGTTCCTTCATGGTGCGGGAATCGTATGAGGTCGGTTCGGCGGACCGGTACGAGCCGGTCCGCTGCCCAACGCGATGCATTCAGGGAGACATGATGAACCGCTTCCTGGCCGGCGCTTTGCCTATTCGTTGGTGACCCTCTTCGTGCTCAGCCTGCTCGTGTTCTTTCTCGGGCAGGTTCTGCCAGGCAACGTCGGTCGAGCTATCCTTGGCCCTTTCGCCGATCAGCAGGCGGTATAAGCGCTGAGGCCATCAGAGCGCGTATTCGAAAGACCAAACCACTCCTATAGGGAGGCACTTCTTTCCGCGGTCCCCAACCTCGACGGCACCCAGAACATCCGCATTCGGCTGTCGGGCGAAATTCCCTCGGCAGCCAATCCGCCTCAAGGGTGTGTCTTCCAGAGTCGGTGCCCGCGAAAGCTCGGCGCTATTTGCAAGACATCGGATCGTGCTAGGCGAACGTGATCTCGATCGAGATTCGTCGAGCAATTCGGCATGGCCATCGCCTGTGACTTCGTCCATCTCGTCACATCCGCCCCATGTGAAGTGAACTATCGAAGGGCCGTAGCTCAGATCTAGGCCGGCTTGCAGGGCGCCAAAGGCGATCTCGCCGTTGCTGTCGGCTCCGATGGTGATGGTTGCGGGTCCACCGAGGTTGAGATAGCCGCGATCCCACAGATCGGCTTCGATGATTCGCCAGCGGCCAATCAGTTGGCAACCCGCGGGCGCGGTCATGTCGGCACCGCCAGCAGCTCCGGCAATCGCACCAGATTGTAGTCGGCAGCCGCGAAGATGAAGGCCCACCCGACGCGGTCGCGTCCGCGCAACTTGTCTTCTCCTGCCCGGAAGCCGGTCAGTCGTTACGACGTCCAACTTCAGGTCCACCAGAGAACAAGATCCGGGCGAGCAAACCCGAAAAAGCTGTTCAGCACTAGGCGACGCTTTCCGTTGCCTGATTGACCGGTGACCCCGTGAACGAAACCGCCATCGATCAGGCCGATATCACCCGCCCTGAGCTGGAAGTCGCGACAAGGAACGCCCTCGAGATAGGCTGCCGAATAGGGATAGCCCGTAGTCTCCACACCTTGAGACTTGCGGTCGGTGACTGTCGGCTTGTGGCTCCAGAGCCGCAGATTGCCACCTTCCTCGGGCATGCTGGGATAGAAGTTGAGTGCTGCGACGGTGTTGTGCGCCACCGCAGAAAGCTCGTAATCGTACCCAGCACATAACACTTGAGCGACGTCGTCGTGGGGGTCCAAGGAGAACGTGCCGCTGCCAGACCAACTGAGAGCGCGACAAACATTAGCCTGACCGTGCTCCGAACGGGCCAGCCGCAATTCAATGCCCTGTTTGCGAAGGTCGCGTTTCAACGCGTCGAACAATGCTCTGACCGGATCAACCAGATTCTCAAAAAGGGCGTCGACGTACGGTCGCGCAGTTTCCGCCTCTGCGAAATAGGTGGCTGCATCCTTCCTGTAGTGGGATGCGCCGACATATTGTCCGGGGACGCCATCCCTACGCTCCTTGAGACCGGGACTGCCACTGAAGTTCGCGGTGATCTCCTCGGCTATTACGGTGCTGAAAGCTTGCCTGATGTGCAGAGCGGTGATTTCACCTTTCAGGACTGAGATGATCTCCGTAGTGCTGATCGAGCCGGTTCGTTCTCTGATCTCGACAGGCGAGATGGCTGGGGCTTGGGATACTTGATTAGTCTCCATTGGCTTGCTCCTTTAGTGCGTGATCAAGGATGGCGATGCCATGATCGAGTTCGTCATCGGTGATGGTTATCGGTGGGAGGACTTTGATGACGTCGCGATTTGGTCCTGAAGATTCGATCAGCAGGCCATTTTCGAATGCGACATCGTGCACACGGCCGACAACGGCCTGCGAACGGCACTTGAGGCCGGCCATCAGACTGCGGCCGCGCTTTTGTTCGATGCACTTGGGAAATTTCGCAACGAGGCCATCGAGGTGCCTTTGCAGTTTGGCGGCTGTCTGCTCGACGCCAGCAGTAAACTGCCTATCGCACCACATCTTGCACATGGCCCGCGCAGTCACAAAGGCGAGATTGTTGCCTCTGAAAGTCCCGCTATGTTCTCCGGGTTTCCATATGTCTATTTCGGGGCGAATGAGAACAATCGAGAACGGACTACCTGAACCGCTTAGGGACTTCGACAGGCACACGATGTCGGGTTCGATTTTCGCGAACTCGAACGAGAAGAAATCGCCCGTTCTTCCCGAACCTGCCTGAATGTCGTCGACGATCAAAACCACGCCGTGCTTACGGCAAATCCGCTGAATTTCTGTAAGCCAAGCTGCAGATGCGGCGTTCATGCCGCCTTCTGCCTGGATGGTCTCCAGGATGATTGCGGCGGGCTTTTCTATGCCGCTCCCTGGGTCGCCCAATACCAAGTCTATGTAGCCCGCGGAATCGAAATCTTGGTTCGGATATCCGTCATAAGGGACACGGATCACATCGTGGCGAGCGACGCCGCCCAGATCCCTAGTTGACGCCGAACCCGATACCGCCAGAGAGCCAAGCGACATGCCATGGAACGCGTTCGAGAAGGCCATTACGCTCGGACGGCCGGTATATTTTCGCGCCAGGGCCAGCGCCGCCTCGTTTGCGTTTGTGCCGGTCGGCCCAGGAAATTGTATTTTGTAAGAGAGGCCTCTGGGCTTCAGGATCGAATCAACAAACGCTTCAATAAAGTCACGCTTCGCAGCAGTATACATGTCGAGCGACAGAAGAATGTTCTCGCCGACGAGATATTCGATTGCCGGTGCAATAATATTCGGGTTGTTGTGTCCGTAGTTGAGGGCGCCCGACCCTACGAGGAAATCGATATATGGGTTGCCGGCCTCGTCCCAGATTGTCGCCCCAAGGGCTCTCGTAAAGACCGCGGGAAACGATCGCCCATAGCGACGAACGTTAGACTCATGAGCTGCAAAAACGTCGCTGTTCATTTCAGGGTCCCTCTGCATGTCGTTCCGCGTTCAACGAGCAAGTGATTAAATGCGTTTGGTCGGTTGCGGTTGTTTTTAGTTTCACTGAAGATCGGAACGGTCCAGGCGGAACTTTGGACGGTCGTGACCTCCCAGGAATGTGTTCGTAATGCCGACCCGCTCCTCAAAAAGGCCCGCGCCAAGAGGGAGACCGGACTCGCGCGGCAGCTCAACTGCACTGACGCCTTCGGAACCTCCACCGTAGTCACGTTGCTCTGCATGGCGATATCTCTCGTCTATGCGTTGGAACGAACTCAGTTCTAGAGTTTTCGGGGAAGCGTCGATACTACGGTATTTGGTAGTTGACGCACCTGCTTGTACCCGGCGAAACGCCCTGCCAATTCTATCAAGCTCAGCGCTAGCACCGGCTCATGGGTGACAGGCGCTTCTGCCATGCAGCAGCATGCTAACGTGTTGCCGGCCGCTTCGGCAGCGACACGAACCACATCGTGCCCCGGCTCGTAGTGTAGCTCGGCGGTAGCGAAGCCGCTCGCGAGCGCGCCTCAACAGCGCTGTAGCGAGCGAGCGGCGGAGCGGCGAGGATCGGCGTTGTTCGATGTCGGGACCGCTTTCGGACCGCTTCTGAAGCGTCTCGAGCAACTCTGCCTGAATGAGGATCAGGGTCTCGAAAGCCGACTGCGGAGGATATTACAATCTGTATGTGGGACCAGACCAAGCCGGTTCTCCTCCTAGGCCAATAAAAGTTTACCAGACAGCTTGGTGCTGGGAGATGCGACCACAGGATCTGTCGAATCCGCGTAAAAATAGGGGACTAGACTCCATCGACCGGATTCACGCGAGGCAGATGGAGGCGGCCCGCCTATGCAGTCTCAAGAGGATCGACATTCGCTCCGGCCCCGCTTTCAGGCGGTTCGCCGGCCCCCAATCAGCATGGGGACGCCTTTGCATGGGCATATTCGCACATCCTGCAAAGCAGAAAACCATCCGTCCCATTCATGCGATCGGCGATTTCGCTAAAAACTGGCCCTTCAAAAAGATCTTCGTATTCGTCGCGCAGAAGATTGCCCAATATGGCGCCGTTCAAACCATGCAGCAGAGCGTAACGTCACCGTTTGGGAGAAGAACATTCCGATACTGCCGTCCGTCAACGCATGTCAGCGGTCCGACGACTGGCTGCCGTGGTTCGACGATCTTCGGATCGACGCTTCCACCCCTGCTGCTCAGAGGCCGCGCGCGAACTAGAGCACGTCCTGTGATCGATGAATCGATTGTGATGTGACGGCTGCGTTTTGTGCTGATTCAACATCCACCTCGATGGAGGTGGACGATGGGAAGAGCATT
>NZ_JAMYUV010000048.1:0-43978 GCF_040323405.1 Mesorhizobium sp. M0048
AACGCTCTGCTGCGCGCGGACTTCTTGTTTTCGCCGCGCTTCTCACCGCCCCCCCCCCCCAACTCTAATTGTCTTTTTATCCAAACAAAACCCCCCACCCCGGGGGGGCCCGCCCCCCCCCCCCCCCACCAGGCTTGGGAGGCTTAGCGAGCTGCGGTCCAGCCCTTGTAATCCTTCAAATTGTCGGCCGTGATCAGCTTCGGGTCGAGCAGTACCGTCGGCTCGGCCGGCTTCTTGCCGGCAAGCAGGTCAGCCGCCATCGTCAGCGACTGGCCGGCCATCACATAGGGATCCTGCGAGGCCGAGGCTTTGATCATCGACGTGCCGGAAGCGAGTTCCTTCTCGATATCGGGCGCGCCGTCGACCGCGGTGAAGATGAACTCCGAGCGGTTGAGCTGCTTGGCCGCAAGCTGGGCGCCGATCGCGGTCGGATCGTTGATGGCGAAGACCGCGTCGATCTTGTCGAAACGGGTCAGCAGCGACTGGAACACTTTCAGGCCGCCGTCCCGCGAGCCTTCGGCGTTCTGGTCGTCGGAAAGGATCTTGATGTCGGGGTGTTTTGCCAGCACGTCCTTGCAGCCCTTGACCCGCTCTAGGATCGATGACGAGGCCGGGCCGTTGAGGATGACGTAGTCGCCCTTGCCGCCGGTATGATCGACCAGATACTGGCACGCCTCTTCGCCGGCCTTGACGTTGTTGGTCATCACGGTGACGTCGGCGCCCGGCGCCGAAACGTCGAAGGCGGCAACAACGATGCCTGCCGCCTGTGCCTTCTTGACCGCCGGCGCGATCGCTTTGGCATCGACGGCGTTGAGCATGATGACGTCGACGCCGGCGGCGATGAAGGAATCGACCTGCGAAACCTGCTTGTTGAGGTCGTAGTCGGCCGATACCGAGGTCACCTGCACATTCGGATTGATCTTCTTGGCCGCGTCCTCGATGCCCTTGATGGTGGCGACGAAGAACGGATTGCCGAGCAGGCCGACCGAGATGCCGACCTTGTTCAGGTCCTTGGCCGATGCCGGCGCGATGACGGCGGCCGCAAAGGCTACGCCGCAGAGCAGTTTAGCGATGGTCTTCATTGTTTTATTTTCCTCCTGATGCCCCGCGCCTCTCACGGTGCGTTACACATGAAACCGGCTCGTTGGATGCCGGCGACTAAGGGCCATCACGTTCTTGCTCCTGCCTGGAGCCGGTAACGGTCGAGGGCGACCGCCACGATGATGACCAATCCCTTGATGATGTACTGCCAGATGTCCGAAACGCCGGCGAGGATGAGCCCGTTGGACAGCACGGCGATGATCAGGCCGCCGATCAGCGTGCCCCAGATCGAGCCGACGCCGCCGACGAAACTGGTGCCGCCGAGGATGACCGCGGCAATGGCGTCGAGTTCGTAGGACTGGCCGAGCTGCAGCCCGTTGGCGGCATAGAGCCGGGCCGCCGACATAGCGCCGCCAAGCCCGGCCAGAAGGCCGGAAACGCCATAGACGAAGAGCAGCACCAGCGGCACTTTGATGCCGGTCAGCCTGGCGGCCTCGGCGTTACCACCGACGGCGTAGATCCAGGTGCCGAGCACGGTGCGCTTGAGCACCAGCCAGGACAGCACCACCACCGCCAGCGCGATGATTACCAGCCACGGAATGCCGAACAGCGAACCGTTGCCGATGAAGTCGAACGGCAGGTCCGCGTTGAACACCGTAGTGTCCTGGCCAAGCAGGCGGGCGACGCCGCGCACGGCGGTCAGCGACCCCAGCGTGACGATGAAAGGCGGCAGCTTGATATAGGCGATCAGCAGCCCGTTGATGATGCCGAAGCCGAGCCCGACGAGAATGGCCGCCGGCACGCCCAGCAGTCCCCAATCGGGCACCAGCGACACCATCACCGCCACCATCGCCGAGGCGGCAAGGATCGAGCCGACGGACAGGTCGATGCCGCCGGTCAGGATGACGAAGGTCATGCCGGCTGCCAGCACGATGTTGATCGACGATTGCTGCATGACGATCAGCAGATTGGTTTGGGTGAAAAAGCGCGGGTTGATGAACTGGAAGCCGACCGCCAGCAGAATCAGGATCGGCAGCATGCCGAGTGCGGCGATGGCGGTGCGCCACCTCGTACTTCTGCCGATCGCCCGGTCGTCCGCTTTCATCGTGTCGGCCACCTTGTCGGTCATCGCTGAGCCGCTCCCGTTGCAAGTTCAATGATCGCTTCCTGCCGCAGCGGCTCGCCTTCCGAGGCCGTCACCTCGCCGGCAATGGTGCCGTCGCGCATCACCAGCACGCGGTCGGCGATGCCGATCACCTCCGGCAGTTCGCTGGAGATCATCACGATGGCGATGCCTTTCTTGGCCAGGTTGTCGATCAGCCGGTAGATTTCCGACTTCGCCCCGACATCGACGCCGCGGGTCGGCTCGTCGAGGATGACGACCTGCGGCTCGGTTTCCAGCAGGCGGCCGAGCAGCACCTTCTGCTGGTTGCCGCCCGACAGCGAGCCGGCATTGGCCTGCACCGAGCTGGTGCGGATGGAGAGGTCTGACACCGCCTTGGCGGCGCGCTTTTCGGCAGCCGCGAAGTCGCGGAGACCGCCGGCCTTCGCGTCCTTTGCCAGCACGCCCATGCTGATGTTGTCGGAGATCGACATGTCGAGAAACAGGCCAAGTTGCTTGCGGTCCTCGGTCAGGTAGGCGATGCCGGCATCGAGCGCCTCGCTCGGCGAACCGATGGATATCGGTTTGCCGCCGAGCTCCAGCGTGCCCGAGATGTGCCTGTCGGCGCCGAAGATCAGCCGTGCCAGTTCGGTCCGGCCCGAGCCGACCAGGCCGGCCAGTGCCAGCACCTCGCCTTTGTGGAGGTCGAAGGAACAATTCTTTATGAGATTGCCGTCCGACATGCCGCGCACCGACAGCGCGACGGCGCGCTTGCTGTCCGGCGGGCGATGATCCTTCTTGTAGAAGGTCGACAGATCGCGCCCGACCATCATCGATACCAGGCGCGAGGCGTTCAGGTCGGCGCGGTCGAGCGTGCCGACATAGCCGCTGTCGCGCAGCACGCTGACGCGGTCGGCGAGCTGGTAGACCTCTTCCATGCGGTGGCTGATGTAGATGATGGCGATGCCTTGCGACTTCAGCGTCGCGATCACCTCGAACAGCCGGTCGGTCTCACGCGAGGTCAGCGACGTGGTTGGCTCGTCCATGACGATGATGCGCGCATTGGTCGACAGCGCCCGGGCGATTTCCACCAGCTGGCGCTCGCCGAGCGACAGGCTGGTGACCGGGGTGCGCGCCGAAAAGGCCACGCCGAGCCGCGCGATGATCTCGCTGGCGCGCCGGTTGCACTGCTCGCGGTCGACGATGCCGAACCGTCTTGGCTCGTTGCCGAGGAAGATGTTCTGCGCCACCGACAGATTGGGCGCCAGCGACAGCTCCTGATAGATTACCGCAATGCCGGCGGCGCGCGCCTTGATCGGGTCGCCGGTGGCGGCCGGTACGCCGTCGATCAGGATTTCGCCGCCGGGGTCCGGGCGGTAGGCGCCGGACAGCACCTTCATCAGCGTCGACTTGCCGGCACCGTTCTCGCCCATCAACGCGTGCAGCTCGCCGGCGTGAATGGTCAGCGACACATCATGCAAGGCGCGGATCGCCCCGAACGTCTTCGAGATGTGGCGCATCTCCAGCAACGGCCGGCGCACCGTCTCGATCCGGGCGGCGGCGCTCATCGTGCACCTCCCGAGGCTGCCCTGGCCACGCCCCGGTCGGCGGCAAGGCCGCGCCAGTCGTTGCGGTAGCCGGCAAGGCCGCTGAAGCTTGCCGCGTGCACCGCCTCCGGCGCCTCGGTGGCAAACTCGCGTCCGACGCTTTCAAAGGCAAGTGCGGCAGCACCGGTGGCGCTGCCCTCCAGCGTTGCGCCCTGCAGGAAGGCCTGCCCGGGCCGCAATTGCGCCAGCAGCGCGGCAAGCAGCCCGCCATTGTTCAGGCCGCCATCGACGATCACCGTATTGTCCGAATGGATCAGCTCGAGGCACAGATCAAGCATCAGCGCGACGTAGAGCAGCGCCACGGCCGCGCGTTCCTCGGCATTGGGCGTACGCCCGACCAGTTCGCCTCGGCGGTGCGGCATCGGGCCGCCGGGTGCGAAGCTCGGCAGCGCCATGATGCTGGCGTCGATCACCCGTTGTACCGATGACGGAGCAATTGCGCCCTGCCAGCCGGCGCTGATCGTGGCGAATTCGCGGCCGCCCATGAAGCGGATGGTCGGCACCGGGCCGCCGTCGACATCGACATTGACCAGCATGTCGCGCTCGCCATCGAGTGCATCGAGCGGACAGTCCGGATTGAGCACGACCACCCAGGTGCCGGTCGAGACCACGGTCACCGGCCCGAGCTGCTGTCGGCGGTAGGCATGGAGCGCAGCATTGCTGTCATGGACGCCGTTGTGGACGGCGACCGGCTTGGCGGCCCGGCTGAAGCGCTGCTCGCCGATCACCGCGCCGGCACGCTCGAAGGCGGGCATCTGGCCGCGCCAGCCCTCGGCATCGACCAGCGAGCTGAAATCGCGTTTGCGCGGCGCCCATAGATGCGAATGGCAGCCTAGATAGGAGACCTCCGACACCGGCCGGCCGCCAAACCGCCAGCTCCAATATTGGGGGTAGCCGAGGATCGATTTCGCTGTGGCGAAGGCACCGGGCTCCACCTCCTTCAGCCACAACATGTGGCGGCCGTAGTTGAAGCCAAGCGGCAGGCGCGGCGAAAAGGTCTCGGCAAAATCTGGAATGCGGCGGTCGATCTGCGCGGCGATTTCAGCTGGCGGTTCCTGCTCGTAATCGAGGATCGGATGCGTCAGCGCGGCTTCGTCGACCAACGCGAAGGTGCAGCCATGGCCGGATACCATCAGCCCTTCCACGCCATGCGTGTCGACTGCATCATCGATGGCGCGGGCCGCCCAGTCGTGCAGCGCTGGCTCGTCGAGCACGCTGAAGCCGCCTTTGCGGATCCAGCTCGGCTGGGTGCGGCGCTCGTCTAGGATCTGTCCGTTCTGGCCGAAGACGAACAGCTTCGAATTGGTCTTGCCGAAATCGAGGACCGCGATGTTCACTGGGCGCCTCCCGAGGAAGCGGCGATCCTCACCGTGACGCCGGCATCTTCGAGCATGCGGGCATCTGTCTCGGACAGGCCGTCATCGGTGACCAGCGTGCCGATCCGCGACAGCGGCAGTGCCACATTGCGCGCGTGGATCGACAGTTTTCGGCTGTCGGCCAGCACGACGATCTGGTCGGCGCAGAGGCTGAGCTCGACGATCGAGCGGACCAGCAGCGGGTGCGATTCCAGAAGGCCTTCCTGGCCGATGCCTTGCGCGCCGAGAAAAAACTTCGAGGCGTAGAACGGCACCGTCTGCGTCAGCGAATGGATGATGCCCGGCTCGCGGTAAAGGTCGCCGCCGGCAACGGTCAGACTGCAATGGCCGTGATCGCTGAGATAGGCCGCGAGCGGCATCGAGTTGGTGTAAAGCCGGATATTGCGGTCGGCGAACTTGACGCCGAGATGGAAGCAGGTCGAACCGCCATGCACGATGACCGCGTCGCCGTCGCGCACCATGGTGGCGGCGAGAGCGGCGATCTGCCGCTTGGCCTCGACGGCGAGGTCGCGGTTCTCGTCATAGGGCCTGGCATAGGCGACGCCGGCTTGCGAAGCGCCATCGAGCGCCGAGATGCCGCCATAGACCTTGCGCGCTTCGCCGGCCTCGTCGATCTTGTCGATGTCGCGCCGCACCGTCGCCGCCGACACGCCAAGCCGCTCCTGCAGCTCGCGCACCGATGCGAAAGGCCGGTCCCGCAAAAGCTCGACGATCTGGCGCTGGCGGCCGGAGTCGCTCAACCCTTACCTCCCAATGCGCTTGCCTCCCAAGCATTTTGCACGCATTGCCATTTTGCACGGCAATTGGTGCAACTTACTCAACGCGCCTCGGATTGCAAGCCTGATCTGACGCGATAACATCACTGTTGACGTAACTTACTCGCATCTGCGATACCAGCGTCGGTCTTCGTCCCGGCACCGGGACGTCCAAAGCCGTGGCCACGCGGCCGGTTTGTGGAGGAATTTCGATGACGATCAGTGCGGATGCGCAGGAACTGGCAGCGCTGCGGTCGCTTTCGGCCGCCATCGGCAGCGACCCGCATCTGACCCAGGCCGCCGGCGGCAACACCTCGCTGAAAGCCGGCGACACGCTCTGGATCAAGGCCTCCGGCACCTGGCTGAAGGACGCGCTCATCGCGGACATCATGGTGCCGGTCGGCATCCCGCCATTGCTCGACGCCATCGAACGGCGCGACCCGGCCGCCGAACAGCCGCAGGCCTTCACTGTCGGCGCCCTCAACGCGCGCGGCTTGCGCCCGTCGATCGAGACCACCGTGCATGCGCTGATGCCGCAGCGCATCGTTCTGCATGTTCACTGCGTCGAGACCATTTCGCTGGCCGTGCAGGCCGACTGCGAGGCCGAGGCCGCAAGGCGGCTCGACGGCCATCAATGGGCGTATGTTCCCTATCGCCGGCCGGGACTGCCGCTCGCGCAGGGTATCGCCGAGCGCCTTCGGCCAGGCGTGGATATCCTTATCCTCGGCAATCACGGCCTGGTCGTTGCAGCCGAGACCGTCGCGGCGGCCGACATGCTGCTGCGGCGCGTGACACGACTGTTGGCGCGGCCGCCGCGCCAGGTGGCGGAACCGGACATCGCGGCATTGACGGCGCGCGCCGGCGACAGCGACTACAGATTGCCGGCGGACGTTGAGGCGCATGCGGTGGCGATCGACCCCGAAAGCTGCCGCATGGCTTCGGGTGGCAGCCTCTACCCCGACCACGTCATCTTTCTCGGCGAAGGCTCGGTCGTGGCGAGACCGGACGAGGGTGTGAAGCGCGTCATCGAGCGCTGCGGCGCCGCACCCGTGGCGATCCTGTTTCCTGGACTCGGCGTGTTGATGCGCGGCGACGCCGGCGCCGGTGCCGACGCCATGCAGCGCTGCCTTTCCGACGTGACAGCGCGGATCGATGTCGCGGCGAAGCTGAATTATCTGACAGCGGCGGAGAATAACGAGCTGATCAACTGGGACGCCGAAAAATATCGCCAGAAACTCAATGCCGGAGGCAGCTGACATGCCGCGTTCGTCTGGTCCGCTTGCCATCGGCATCGACATCGGCACATCCGGCGCGCGCGCCGTCGCCATGCGTCCGGATTTTTCCATTGCCGCGCATTCCGCTATTACCCTCGAGCGATTTGGGCCGAACGGCCGCGACCCCGCCATATGGTGGGGGGCGGTCGGCGCGACGTTGGCGGAACTGCTCAAATGTATCGATCGCGCGGCAGTGCGCTCGATCGCCGTCGACGGTACGTCGGGCACGCTGCTGCCGGTCGACGGCGCCGGGCGGCCGCTGGCCGAACCGCTGATGTACAACGACAAGGTCGCTGACGACACTATCCTGACAGCAATAGCCGGCGCGGCACCGGCAACGAGCGCTGCACTCGGGGCGACGTCCGGTCTCGCCAAGGCGCTGTCTTTCCAGCACCTGCCCGGCGTCGCCGCTGTGCTGCACCAGGCCGACTGGATCGCCGGACAGTTCTCCGGCCGCTTCGATGGCAGCGACGAAAACAACGCATTGAAAACCGGCTACGATGTCGAAACCCGCCGCTGGCCCGACTGGATCGCGGCCACCGGAATGCGCATGGAATTGCTGCCTGGCGTCGTGCGGCCGGGCGATGTCACGGGCACGCTCACCGCCAGCGCCGCGAAAATGTTCGGCCTGCCGCGTGATGTGGTCGTGGTCGCCGGCACCACCGATGGCTGTGCGTCGTTCCTGGCAACCGGTGCGACGGCGGCGGGCGACGGCGTCACTGCGCTCGGCTCATCGCTGATCATCAAGATTCTCTCCGACCGGCCGATCTCGGCGCCGCAATTCGGCATCTACAGCCATCGGCTGGGTGACACCTATCTGGCGGGCGGCGCCTCGAACTCCGGCGGCAAGGTTCTGGCCCAGCATTTCCCCGTCGCCCGCATTGTCGAACTCAGCAAAAAAATCGACCCGGCGACCGAGACCGGTCTCGACTATTACCCGCTGCCGGCGCCGGGCGAACGCTTCCCCATAGCCGATCCGGCCTTGCCGCCGCGCCTCGAGCCGCGGCCCGCCGACGACGCCGATTATTTGAAAGCGATGCTTGAGGGTATTGCGGCGATCGAAGCGCTCGGCTATCGCCGGCTTGCCGAACTCGGCGCACCCCGGCTGACATCGGTCAGGAGCGTCGGCGGCGGAGCGGCCAATCCGGCCTGGACGGCAATCCGGCAGCGCAAGCTTGGCGTCGCTCTCGTGCCGGCTCTTTCGGAGGAGGCCGCCGCCGGCACGGCGCGGCTGGCGCTGATGGGCGCTAGCGCAGCGGGGCTTTTATGACGGCCAAGGCAATTCAACACCTCGACGGCATCGCCGCGCTGGCCGAGCGCTATCAGGTATTCCTGCTCGACCAATTTGGTGTGCTGCACGACGGCACCAGCGCCTATCCAGGCGCTGTCGAGGCCTTGTCGGCACTCAAGCACACCGGCAAGACCATCGTGCTGATCTCGAATTCCGGCAAGCGGGCGCAACCCAATGAGCGCCGCCTGCTGAAGCTCGGCTTCGAACCGGGAAGCTGGGATCACTTTGTCTCCTCCGGCGAGGTGGCGTGGCGCTCCTTCCATCAAATGGCGGCATCCGGAGCCCTGCGCCCGCAGACAAAATGCCTGCTGATCCGCCGCGACAATGACCGTTCGGCTGTCGACGGCCTGCCCTTCGTCCTGGCCAAGGACGGCGACGATGCAGAACTGGTGCTGATTTCCGCCAGCGAGGGCGATCGCTACGACCTCGACCATTATCGCCGGCTTCTTGGTCCGGCGGCGGCGCGCCGGGTGCCATGCTTCTGCACCAATCCCGACAAGATCATGCTGACTGCCGTCGGTCCTCGCTTCGGCGCCGGCCGGCTCGCCGATCTCTATGAGAGCCTCGGCGGCAGCGTGGCGCGCATCGGCAAGCCCAATCCGCAGATATTCGAGGCAGCGCTGGCACTGGCGGGTCACCCGGAGCGCGACAGCGTGGTCTGCGTCGGCGACAGCGTCGAGCACGACATCGCCGGCGGCAACGGCGTCGGCGTCGCGACGACGCTGGTCCTGTCGGGCATATTGGCGGGGGCGCCTGATCTGGACGACGTTTTCGCCGCGCTCAACGCCCGTCCCGACTACATCGCGGATAGCTTCAGGTTTCGTTGAGTTGTTAAGGCGAGACAAAGCTATCGAGGTTGAAACGCCCGATCACCGGCACGTGGTCCGAGGGCCGTTCCCAGCCGCGTGCCAGCCGCAGGATTTCATAGCCGGCAAAATGCGGCACCAGGTTTGGCGACGACCAGATATGGTCGAGGCGGCGGCCACGATTTGAGGCCTGCCAATCCTGGGCGCGATAGCTCCACCAGGTGTAGAGTTTCTCCTCATAGGGCACATTGAGCCGCATCAGGTCGACCCAGTCGCCGGAGAGCCGCATCGCCTCGAAATTTTCCGTCTCGACCGGCGTATGGCTGACGACATTGAGGAGCTGCTTGTGCGACCAGACATCGTGCTCGAGCGGCGCGATGTTGAGGTCGCCGACCAGGATCGAGCCGGAGTGCTCGTCATGCTCGGCCCGCACGGCGTTCATCTCGGCAACGAAATCGAGCTTGTGTTTGAACTTTCGGTTGACGGCCGGGTCGGGCTCATCGCCGCCGGCCGGAACGTAGAAATTGTGCAGCAGGATCGTTTTGCCGCCGGCCTTGACGGTGACCGACAGATGCCGGCTGTCGTCGATCTCGCAGAAGCGGCGCTTTTCGACCACCTCGATCGGACGGCGCGCGATGGTCGCAACGCCGTGATAGCCCTTCTGGCCATGGAAGGCGATGTGCTCGTAGCCGAGCTTGCGGAACGCCTTCTCCGGAAACAATTCGTCCGGAACCTTGGTTTCCTGCAGGCAGAGCACGTCCGGCGCCTGCTCGACCAGCAGGCGCTCGACGATTGGCATGCGCAGTCGAACGGAGTTGATGTTCCAGGTAGCGACGGAAAACGGCATGTGGGGTTCCGGACAACGCAAGATCCGCCGGATGGCTCCGACGGAAGTCAATCGCGGAAACTACTGCCAGCCGCGCACCGCAAAAACAAGCCGCCCGCACCAACGCGGAAAAGCCATCCCGCAGCAGTAGAAAGTTACCGCGTCTTGGTGTTCAGCTCGCGGTTCGCCGTATAATCGATGGCGAAGGTGTCGGGGGCGAAGCTGACGCCCTCCTTGGTGTTGAAGATCATCACCGTTGTGTCCTTGCCCTGCGCATCGGTGATGGTCCACTGCCGCAATTCATAGGATTTCGGATCGAACATCATGGTGATCTTCGAATTGCCGAACACCGATTTGTCGGCAAGCTGGATGGTGGTGAGATCGTTTTCTTCCTTGACGCTTCTGACGCGCCCGCCCGACAGATCGATCTTGTCGTCGAGCAGCAGCTTCAGCGGCGTCTTCGACAGCGGATAGAGGTCGGAGGTCCGCAGTTTCTTGTTGAGGATGACCACCGACTTGCCGTCGGAAATCACCCTGAAATTCGAGGCGCCGTCATAATTGAAGCGGATCTTGCCCGGCCGTTCCAGAAAGAACTTGCCGCCGGTCTGCTCGCCCTTGGGCCCGAACTGCACGAACTCGCCGCTCATCGATTTGACCGAGGAGAAATGATCGGCGATCTTCTGCGCCGTCGCCGGAACCGCTGCTTGCGCCGACGCCAGCAGCTGGAAGCCGGGCACGACATTGGCGGCCGCCGCACCGGCCAGGACCAGACCGAGGCCGAGCACCTGCCGGCGGGTTGGGGCAAAATCCCTTTTTGGGGCGAGAGTTGCGTTTTTCATGCCGGTCACCATCATCTGATTGCTTGCTCGTTATATTGGTCTGGCCCCCCAGTTGGGCTTAAGTTTGGCGGGCCGCACGGCGCTCATCGTTGCAACGCGCCAAAAGGTTCAAAGTTGCCGGCGCGGATGCGCTCTAGAACTTGTCGTCCTCCGTCGGCACCAGGATTTCGCGTTTTCCGGCATGGTTGGCCGGGCCGACAATGCCTTCCTTCTCCATCTTCTCAATGATCGAGGCGGCGCGGTTGTAGCCGATGCCGAGCCGGCGCTGGATGTAGCTGGTCGAGGCCTTGCCGTCGCGCAGCACCACCGCAACCGCCTGGTCGTAGGGATCGTCGGAATCCTCGAAATTGCCGCCGTCGCCGCCGCCACTGCCTTTGCCCGTCGGCTCGTCGTCATCCTTGTCGTCGTCCTCGGTGATAGCGTCGAGATATTCCGGCACGCCCTGCAGCTTCAGATGCGCGACGATCTTCTCCACCTCGTCGTCGGAGACGAAGGGACCGTGCACGCGCTGGATGCGGCCGCCGCCGGCCATGTAGAGCATGTCGCCCATGCCGAGCAGCTGTTCGGCGCCCTGCTCGCCCAGGATGGTGCGGCTGTCGATCTTCGATGTCACCTGGAAGGAGATGCGGGTCGGGAAATTCGCCTTGATGGTGCCGGTGATGACGTCGACCGACGGCCGCTGCGTTGCCATAATGACATGGATGCCGGCGGCGCGCGCCATCTGCGCCAGGCGCTGCACCGCGCCTTCGATGTCCTTGCCGGCGACCATCATCAAATCGGCCATCTCGTCGATGATGACGACGATGTAGGGCATCGGCTCGAGGTCGAGGTTCTCCGTCTCGTAGATCGCTTCGCCGGTCTGGCGGTCGAAGCCGGTCTGCACGGTGCGGGAGATCCTTTCGCCCTTTTTCTCGGCCTGCTGCACGCGCGCGTTGAAACCGTCGATGTTGCGCACGCCCACCTTCGACATCTTGCGGTAGCGGTCCTCCATCTCGCGCACGGTCCATTTCAGCGCCACCACCGCCTTCTTCGGATCGGTGACCACCGGCGTCAGAAGATGCGGAATGCCGTCATAGACCGAGAGTTCCAGCATCTTTGGATCGATCATGATCAGCCGGCAGTCCTGCGGCGTCAGCCGATAGAGCAGCGACAGGATCATGGTGTTGATGGCGACGGACTTGCCCGAGCCGGTGGTGCCGGCGACCAGCACGTGCGGCATTTTGGCGATGTCGACGATCACCGCCTCGCCATTGATGGTCTTGCCCAGCGCCAGCGCCAGCTTGGCCTTGGTGGTCTCGAAATCGCGGCTGGCCATGATCTCGCGCAGATAGACGGTCTCGCGCCTGGCGTTCGGCAATTCGATGCCGATGGCATTGCGGCCCGGCACCACGGCGACACGGCAGGCGATGGCGCTCATCGAGCGGGCGATGTCGTCGGACAGGCCGATGACCCGCGACGATTTGATGCCCGGCGCGGGTTCCAGCTCGTAGAGCGTGACGACCGGACCCGGACGCACATGGATGATTTCGCCCTTGACGCCGAAATCCTCCAGCACGCCCTCGAGCAGGCGGGCGTTCTGCTCCAGCGCGTCCTTGGACAGGCTTGCGTCGCGCACCACGTTCTTCGGTTCCGACAGGAAATGCAGCGACGGCATCTCGAATTTCTCCGAGCCGATCAGCGACGCCTGCGCCTCGCGCTGGACGCGGGCGCCTGGTGCCGGCCGCGGCGCCGGCGCCTCGACGCGCGTCGCCGCGTCGGAGCGGAAGTTCTGCACCTTTGCCGTCGGCGCGGCGCGGCGCTGGCCGGCCGGCTCGGGCGCGAAATCCATGTCGTCATTGTCGTCGTTATCGAAGACGTCGGCATCGTCGGGGTCGATCGAGGCACTGCGGTCGTTGACCATGGCGGCGAAGAATTCCGGCTCGACGCGGGCGCGCCCGCCCGGGCTCATCCGCGCCTCGGCGAACTCGGCCGATTCGACCCGTTCGGCCGCCCGTCGCCAGGCGCTGGGGCGCGGTTCCATCTCCGGTTCGAAATCGTCGCGCTCGCGCCGGCGCGCGGCGCGGCGGCGCAGATAGGCCCGCAGCGACAGCCACCAGTGGGTGATGGCGCCAAGTGCCAATATGCCTTCGTCGCCCTCGTCCTCGTCATTGTCGAAAAGCAGGTCGTCCTGCGGATCGGGCACGGCAGGCTGTTCGAGGACGGCAAAGCCGTTCTTGCGCGAAATCAGCGCCGAGCCATACAAGAATACCCACAGCGCCGGCGCTGCCAGGAGCACGGCGAGCACGCTGGCGACGAGGCCGGTCGGATAGCCGCCGATGATGAGGCCTGGGATATTGAGCACCATATCGCCGAATACGCCGCCGAGGCCGGTCGGCAGCGGCCAGGTCTTGGGCGGCACCACGCAGCCGGCGATTGCCGCGCCAAGCAGCGAAAACCCGAACCAGGCGAGCGCCCGTTTCGGCAGCCTGTCGACGCCGCGCGCGGTAAACAGCAGAAATCCCCAGATCACCGCCGGCACCAACGCCGCAACGGCGGCAAGCCCGAAGAACTGCATGGCGATGTCGGAAAAGACGGCGCCCGCATAACCCATTGCATTGGTGACGATATTATCGGTGGCGTGCGAAAAGCTCGGATCGGCGACGTTCCAGGTGGCAAGGGCGGCGACGCCGAAGCCAACCAGAGCAAACAGCCCGGCACCGACCAGCCGCCCGACCTGGCGCCTTGCGAACGCCCGGATGCCGTGCCCCGTATCGGCCAGCGCAAGCGGTGCTGAAACCCCTGAACGCATGCTCTTCCTCGTCTGTCGTTGCCCGGCCGGGCGCGGACGCGCAACACGGCAGATTCGGCTGTCAGACTAGCGGCGGGAAGGTTAAGGGCGCATTAACCATGGGCAATCTGCGTCTCAGGGACGGGCGCAAGATGTCATGCCTGACGTCCCATTCGAACATGACGACCGCCACCACAGTTCGGAGCCGCCGCGGCCGATGTTTCACGCCGCCGGCGGATCGAGCACCCTTGATCAAGCGACCGCGATCGAGCCATCACGGCCATCCGCGCGCAAAAAAGAGGCCCGGAAGGTTTCCGGGCCTCAAGGCGTGAGTCCTTTCGGGAGCGTCACGACGGGATCTTCCCGGCACCGGCAAAACGCCGATGCCGGCCAATGCCTTTACGCCACCACTTCGCCGTGCTGGCTGATGTCGAGGCCTTCGACCTCTTCCTGGGTGGAAGGACGCAGGCCGACCAGCGCCTTGACGATGTAGAGGATCACGAAACTCGCGATCGCCGTCCACAGGATGGTGAAGACGATACCGTAGAGCTGCTTGCCGACGGAGGCGCCCGAGCCGAGGCTGTTGATCGCCGGATCGGCGAGCACGCCGGTCAGCAATGCGCCGATGATGCCGCCGATGCCGTGCACGCCGAATGCATCGAGCGAGTCGTCATAGCCGAACGCGTGCTTGAGCTTGACGGCTGAGACGTAGCACAGCACGCCGGCGACGATGCCGACGATGAAGGCGCCGGTCGGATTGACGAAGCCGGAAGCCGGCGTCACCGCGACCAGGCCAGCAACGGCGCCCGAGATGATGCCGAGAACGCTCGGCTTCTTGGCGACGATCCATTCGGCGAACATCCAGGCAAGCGCCGCGGCGGCAGCGGCAACCTGGGTGTTCAGCATCGCGGCACCGGCAAGGCCGTCGGCGGCCAGTTCCGAACCGGCGTTGAAGCCGAACCAGCCGACCCACAGCAGCGAAGCACCGATTACGGAGTAGACGAGGTTGTGCGGCGCCATGTTGGCGGTGCCGTAGCCTTCACGCTTGCCGAGAACCAGCGCGCAGACCAGGCCGGCAACACCGGCATTGATGTGAACGACCGTGCCGCCGGCGAAATCGAGAACGCCGGCTGTGCCGAGGAAGCCGCCGCCCCACACCCAGTGCGCGATCGGGGCATAGACCACCAGCAGCCACGCCCCCATGAAGATGAGCAGCGCCGAGAACTTCATGCGTTCGGCGAAGGCGCCGGCAATCAGCGCCGGCGTGATGATGGCGAAGGTCATCTGGAACATCGAGAAGACGAACTCAGGGATGTTCGCCACGCCCGGCAGCCACAGCGACGAGGTGGTGATGCCGTTGTGGAAGAACTTCGAGAAGCCGCCGAGATAGGCATTCATGCCGCCGCCATCCGAGAAGGCCAGCGAGTAGCCGAACATGAACCACAGCACCGTCACCAGGCAGGTGATGGCAAAGCTCTGCATGATGGTGGCGAGCACGTTCTTCTTGCGCACCATGCCGCCATAAAACAGCGCCAGGCCCGGTATGGTCATCATCAGCACCAGCGCCGTCGAGGTCAGCATCCAGGCGGTGTTGCCGGTGTCGAGCGCGGGCGCTGGGGCAGCTGGTGCTGCCGGTGCCGCTTCCTGCGCGAACGCAGCAACCGTGCCCAGTGCAGCGAGAGCGAGCGAGCCCAAAACGGCCGCGCGTCCCGTTATCTTCAAGGTGGAAGGAATATTCATTGAACTCTCCATTGGAATACGTATCGGCGGCTCAAAGCGCGTCGGTGTCTGTTTCGCCGGTGCGAATGCGCACCGCCTGGTCGATGCCGAAAACGAAGATCTTGCCGTCGCCGATCTGGCCGGTCTTGGCCGCGGCGGTGATGGCTTCGACCGCCCTGTCGACCATGTCGACGGCGACCGCGACTTCGATCTTGATCTTCGGCAGGAAGCTGACCGCGTATTCCGCCCCGCGATAGATTTCCGTGTGCCCCTTCTGGCGTCCGTAGCCTTTTACTTCGGTGACGGTCAGGCCCTGGATGCCGACCGCGGTGAGCGCCTCGCGCACCTCGTCGAGCTTGAACGGCTTTATGATTGCCATCACGATCTTCATAAGGTTTCACCCTTTGCTGTTGCGGGTCCCCGCGTTTTGCACGACTTCGCCGATCCCCATGAGAGCCGGAGAGTGCCCGCTAGGATTCAAGCTCCGTGCCAATTGCCGAAGCAGGGTATTAAGCTGTTGTTAAACAACGAAATCGGGAAGGTTTGCCGGCTGCCTGTTCACAGTCGCGGCAGCGCATATGATTAAAAAATAGGCAAATTTCGAAAAATGCCTACTCCGCAGGCGGTCGCCTTAGCCGGATGAGTCCTTCTTGGGCAACCGAGGCGATCAACGTGCCGTCGCGGGCAAACAGCGAGCCGCGGGTAAAGCCTCGCGATCCTTGTGTCGACGGGCTGTCTTGCGTGTACAGCATCCAGTCGTCGAGTGGATGGCTACGATGGAACCACATGGCGTGGTCGAGGCTCGCCGCCTGGATATCACGATCGAAAATGGCGCGGCCATGGGCAAAGGTCGAGGTGTCGAGCAGAGTCATGTCGGAGAGGTATGCGAGCACGGCCGCCCGCGTGGCGCGATCGGCCGGCACCGGACCGGTGGTGCGGATCCAGATATTCTGCTTCGGCTCGAGCTTTTCCCGGCTGGTATAATGCTTCAGCATCACCGGCTTCATCTCGATCGGCCGGTCGCGCTCCCAATAGCGCTTGATGCCCTCGGGCACCGCTTCGCCGAACTTGCCCAGCAACTCGCGTTGCGACAGCAACGTGTCGGGCGCCGGCACGTCCTGCGGCATCGGCACCTGATGTTCCAGGCCGACCTCATCCTGCTGGAACGAGGCTTCCAGCGAAAAGATCGCCTGGCCGTGCTGGATAGCGACGACGCGGCGCGTGGTGAAGGAGCCGCCGTCACGGATACGGTCGACCTCGTAGATGATCGGCACCTTGGTGTCGCCCGGCCGCATGAAATAGCCATGCAGTGAGTGCACATAGCGCTCGGGCTCAACCGTTCGCTGTGCGGCGACCAGCGCCTGGGCGATGGTCTGGCCGCCGAAGATGCGCTGCCAGTCGAGCTTGGGGCTGCGACCACGATACAGGTTGTGTTCCAGCTGCTCGAGGTCGAGAATGCCGAGAAGCTCGTCCATGGCTGCCGTCATCTTGACCTCGCCGCAAAATTACCATGGCGGTTTCCGACAGGAACAGCGGGCAGTCAAGGGCGGAATGCCCGGCGACGGTCAGGCTGCGAAAGGAATTGCCATGGTGGACAGCAAGAATTCGCTCGACGTTCTTGTCGCCGGCGCCGGCTATGTCGGCCTGGCCGCCGCCGTATCGCTGAAGCAGGCGCGGCCGAGCCTTGCCGTAGCCGTCGTCGATGCAGCACCCGCCGGGGTCTGGGGGAAGGACGGCCGCGCCTCGGCGATTGCCGCCGCCGCGTGCCGCATGCTCGACCAGCTCGGCGTCTGGAACGAGATCGCGCCGGAGGCGCAGGCGATCACCGAAATGATCGTCACTGATTCGCGCACATCCGATCCGGTCCGCCCGGTGTTCCTCACTTTCGATGGCGAGGTCGCGCCCGGCGAACCCTTCGCGCATATGGTCGCCAACAAGGATTTGAACGGCGCCTTGCGCCGGCGCGCCGAACAACTCGGCATCGGCATCATCGAAGGCGTCGCCGTCAGCGCCTTCGACATCAACGGCGCCGGCATAACCGTGCATCTTGCCGACGGCGCGACGCTGAAGGCGCGGCTGCTGGTTGCCGCCGACGGCGTCAATTCGAAGCTGCGCGACATGGCCGGCATCAAGACGGTGAAATGGGAGTATGGCCAGTCCGGCATCGTCTGCACGGTGGCGCATGAGCGGCCGCACAACGGCCGCGCCGAAGAGCATTTCCTTCCCGCAGGCCCGTTTGCCACGCTGCCGCTCAAGCCGGGCAAGGACGGCACCAACCGCTCGTCGATCGTCTGGGTCGAACGGTCGCAGGATGCCGACAAGCTGGTCAGTGGCGACACCCTGGTCCTGGAATATGAGCTCGAGCAGCGCTTTGGCCTGAAACTCGGCGAAATCCATATCGCCGACAAGCCGCGTGCCTGGCCGCTTGGGCTGATCATTGCGCGCGCCTTCGTCGCGCCGCGCATCGCCTTGGCCGGCGACGCCGCCCACGGCATCCACCCGATCGCCGGCCAGGGTCTGAATCTCGGCTTCAAAGACGTGGCGGCGCTGGCCGAAGTGGTGGTTGAGGCCGACCGGCTCGGCCAGGACATCGGCGCGCTGGACGTGCTTGAGCGCTACCAGCAATGGCGGCGTTTCGACACGGTGCAGATGGGCATCACCACCGATGTGCTGAACCGGCTGTTTTCCAACGATTTCGGCCCGCTGCGCACTTTGCGCGACATCGGCCTCGGCCTTGTCGAGCGCATGCCGCGGCTGAAGGGGTTCTTCATCCGCCAGGCGTCGGGTCTGTCCGGCGACACGCCGAAACTGTTGAAGGGCGAGGCGATCTAGGGCCGGCAAGCGCGCGCGTTTTACTAGCGTTCGGTCAGTTGACCTCAAAGCCTAGCTTCTGGCGGAGCCGGAGCATGCGCTGGTCGGGAATCGGCAGGTTTTGTCCACCAGCTTCCGCCGCACGGCTGACCATTCGCAGCAGATCGTTCCTTTCAGCTGCGTCGAGCCGTTCGCGCAGGAACGGTGCCAGCTTGTCGATGACGACCGTGGCGTCGTCGATTTGCGATGCCGCCCATTTGGCGTAGATCACGGCTTCATCGGTCTGCTTTTTGTCGGCGATCTCCGAGATCACCGATCGAATGGCGGCTTCGCGTTGCGGCAGCACAGGACCATGCTCGGAAACAATCGCGGTGATCAGCGTCGCGGCGGCGACGACCGGATCGTCGATCGCCGTCAGCGGCGAGAGCGCCGCCTGCTTGCGCAGCTTCTTGCGGCGGATATTGCCTTGGACGCGGCCAACGACGTCGGCAACCTCACGCGCCGCGTCGTTCATGATCTTCAGCCGGTACCACCAGAACGCCGCTGCCCCCAGCAGGCCGATTGCAGCAATCAATATATGCATACCTCAAGATCCCCAATCTCGGGCGACGATAGGAGAAGTATTGCTTCGCTTCAACACGCAAAAGTTGCATCGATCGAAGAAAACGAAAGCCTGCGCCAGTCATCGGCCGCCATCACTTTGCCAAGGATCTTATCGGGACATCCCTACGACCCCGGCACCTTGTAGATCGCCCGCACCTCGATCGTGCCGATTTCGGCTAGCGGAATGCCGCCGGCGATCTCCAGCGCCTCGTCGAGATCCCCGGCCTCGATCATGACGAAACCGAGCAGCTGCTCCTTGGTCTCGGCGAAGGGGCCGTCAGTGACCAGCCGCTTGCCCTGGCGCCGGCGCACGGTCTTCGATGTCTTCACCGATTGCAGCGCCTGCGCGATGATCAGGCGGCCGCTTTGCGCCACCGACCTGTCATAGGCCAGCGAATCGGCGTCGAGCTTGGCCAGCCTCGCAGGCGTCATTGCGTAGAGATCTTTTTCTTCACCGTAGACCAGGCAAACGTATCTCATCTTTACCTCCATTCCTGGGTTGGACCGTAGGGCGAGGCGACGGACACGTCAGCTGGGCCTTTGGCCGCTGCATAGTCGAGAAAGGACACCGCAATGCCGATGATGGCAATCGCCGCAAGCAGTCGGCCGAAGCCGGAAGGCTGCAGGCGCGACCAGTCGGCTTGTTGTTCACCGGCCCCGTGGCCGGTGCTTGTCCAGTGAGCAGAAAACAGATTGTTCATGTGGTCCTCCATCCGGCCACCAAGTCCATGGCCGCCCGCAGGACGGCCGGGACAGATGGAAGTCGACATTTTTGCACGCGTATTTTTTCGAATTTTTTTCGCTCGACATGATGTGTCACGCTGCCGCCGATACGAAAGCGTGGATGGCCTTCGCTCCGGAGCGCGCTATAGTCGACCGGACGCCGACTACGGGTTCAATCACGACAATCAAGGAGGAATTGATGGACCGCACCGCCAACGCCGTTTGGAAAGGCAGTTTCAAGGAAGGCAAAGGCACGCTCGATACCCAGAGCGGGACGCTGAAAGGCACGCCCTATTCTGCCAAGATGCGTTTCGAGGACGAGAGCGGCAAATCCGGCACCAACCCGGAAGAGCTGATCGCCGCCGCCCATGCCGGCTGCTTTGCCATGCAACTTTCGCATCTTCTTGCCGAGAACGGCACTCCGGCTACCGAGCTCGACGCCAAGGCCGTGGTGACACTGGTCCCCGGCACCGGCATCACCGGCAGCGCGATCACGCTGGTTGGCAAGGTACCGGGCATCGATGCCGCCAAATTCCAGGAACTAGCCGAAAAAGCCAAGGGCGGATGCCCGGTCTCGAAGGCGCTCGGCGCCATCAAGGTGTCGCTCGACGCCAGGCTCGGGTGAGCCGCCAAACGAACGTCGGCGATCCTTCGCGCCCCCCTCTGCCCTGCCGGGCATCTCCCCCTCAAGGGGGGAGATTGGCAGTTTTGGCGACGGCTCTCGTCCTTCAACCTTGGTGATTGGCGAAAGTGGAGATGACAGCGCAATCTCCCCCCTTGAGGGGGAGATGCCCGGCAGGGCAGAGGGGGGCGCGAAGGATCGCCGACGTTCGAGTGACTATGTAGTGCCTTCGCCGGTCAGCGCATCGAGGCGGGCGCGCAGTGTCGCGACCTCCTCCTCGAGAACCTGCACGCGCGTCTCCAGATCCGAGGCCGGCGAGGACGATTGCAAGGGCGCTGCTGCAGTCGACAGCTGCACCGGCCCGCTGAGCAGATGGACATAGCGATCCTCGCGCTGGCCTGGGCCGCGATCGATCTGCTGCACCAGTGGCGGCCTTCGGCCGATCAGCAGATCGAGATTGCCGCGAAGCTCCTCGATCGACGGCAACCGCGCCAGGCGCTCGCTTCGCGCCAGCAATTCATAGGCCGTCTGCGGGCCGCGCAGCAACAACAGGCCGAGCAGCGCGATCTGCGCCGAGGTCAGGGAAAAGCGCTGTGCCACGACATGCTCATAGCGCTCGACGCGCGACGCGAAGACCTGCCTGACGAGGCCCTTCTGCTCCAGCTGGCCAAGCGCCCTTCTGACTTCGCCAACCTCGACCGACATTACCGGCTCGCGCGCCGTTTTCTGGTTGGCCGCCGCATGTGCTGCATTGAGCGTCAGCGGATAGACGTCCGGCGTCAGCTCCTTCTTCTCGATCAGGCAGCCGAGGACGCGCGCTTCGATGGGAGAGAGGATGGGAAGGTCGGAGTCGGTCATTGGATCGGCTATCCTTCTGAGGCCGGAGGGACAGCACCCCCCTCCGTCCTGCCGGACATCTCCCCCGCAAGGGGGGAGATCGGCAGCTTCAACGCTGTGCGTCCATTCTTGCAATGGTGGAGATTAGCGAAAGCCAAGATGACGGCCAATCTCCCCCCTTGCGGGGGAGATGTCCGGCAGGACAGAGGGGGGCGCGAAGGATCGCTACGGACGAGACGATCTCGGCTGCAACCCGCCCGCCCCCTATACCCGTCGCTCCACCATCATCTTCTTGATCTCGGCGATCGCCTTGGCCGGGTTGAGCCCCTTGGGGCAGGTCTGGGCGCAGTTCATGATCGTGTGGCAGCGATAGAGCCGGAACGGGTCTTCGAGATTGTCGAGCCGCTCGCCCGTCGCCTCGTCCCTGGAATCGATCAGCCAGCGATAGGCCTGCAGCAGCGTCGCCGGGCCGAGATAGCGATCGCCGTTCCACCAGTAGCTCGGGCAGGAGGTCGAGCAGCAGGCGCACAATATGCACTCGTAGAGCCCGTCGAGCTTTTCGCGGTCCTCATGGCTTTGCAGCCATTCCTTGGCCGGCTCGGGCGACACCGTCTTCAGCCACGGCTCGATCGAGGCGTGTTGGGCGTAGAAATTGGTGAGGTCGGGCACCAGGTCCTTGACCACTTGCATGTGCGGCAGCGGATAGACCTTGATCGCACCGGAAATGTCGTCGCAGCCCTTGGTGCAGGCCAGCGTGTTCGATCCGTCGATGTTCATGGCGCAGGAGCCGCAAATGCCTTCGCGGCAGGAGCGGCGCAGCGTCAGCGTCGGGTCGATCTTGTTCTTGATCCAGAGCAGCGCGTCGAGCACCATCGGCCCGCAATCGTCCATGTCGACGAAATACGTATCCATGCGCGGGTTCTCGTCATCGTCGGGCGACCAGCGGTAGATGCGGTATTCGCGCAGATTGGTCGCACCCTCCGGCTTCGGCCAGGTTTTTCCGGCCATTATCTTCGAGTTTTTCGGAAGCGTGAGTTCGACCATTACCTCAGGTCCTTTCGGATGACGAGCTTCAGCCCGGACCAGATCTCGTTCACGGCGGCGACCTTGACGTCGACGAGGTCGAGCTTCAGCGCCTCTGTGCGGATAATGTCCTCGGTGACGTCGGTCGGCACTTTCGATGCCTTCTTTGGCCATGACACCCAGACCATGCCGTCCCGCTTGATCGCCGCTTCGATGTCGCCAAGACGGTCCTCGATCTCGACACGCTGCCGGGTGAAAGCGTGCACGGCATCGTATTTCTCATGAACGCCCGAAATCGCCGACCAGTTGGCCAGCCGGTCGAGCTCGGCAAAGTCCACGGCTTCGGCAAGGTCGTCAAGCTCGGCCGGCAAGGCGACGAAGGCGGCAATCATCCCGTCCTTCAGGCCGAGCTTGGCTGGAAGGGGCGTGCCGGAATATCCAGCTGTCGCCAGCGCCATCTTCAATACACTCTCGCCTTCGGCGCAATCTTGGCCGGATTGATGCCGCCGTCTGCCTCCTTGAGCAGCGTCTCGGTGTGCACCGGCCGGTAGCTGAGCGCCACCTCGCCGGCCTCGTTGAGCCGGGCCAGCGTATGCTTGCGCCAGTTGGCGTCGTCGCGGGCCGAAAAGTCCTCCCGCGCGTGCGCGCCGCGGCTTTCCTTGCGCGCCTCGGCGCCGTAGACGGTGGTGATGGCGTTGGCCATCAGATTTTCCAGCTCCAGCGTCTCGACCAGGTCGGAGTTCCAGATCATCGAGCGGTCGAACACCTTGACGTCCTTGAGCTCGCCCCAAAGCTGCGAAATGCGCCTGCAGCCGCTTTCCAGCGATTCCTGGGTGCGGAACACCGCCGCGTCCTCCTGCATCGCCTTCTGCATCTTTTCGCGCAAAACCGCTGTCGGCGTCGAGCCGTTGGCGTGACGCAGCCGGTCGAAGCGGTCCATGATCTTTTCGACGGCGGCCTCGTTGGGCGAAGGGATCGCCGATGTCCGGTCGATCACCTGGCCGGCCCGGATCGCCGCCGCACGGCCGAACACCACCAGGTCGATCAGCGAGTTCGAGCCCAGCCGGTTGGCGCCGTGCACCGAGGCGCAGCCGGCCTCGCCGACCGCCATCAGCCCGGGCGACACCTGGTCCGGGTTCAAGGCAGTAGGGTTGAGCACTTCGCCCCAGTAATTGGTCGGCACGCCGCCCATATTGTAATGGACCGTCGGCAGCACCGGGATCGGCTCCTTGGTCAGGTCGACGCCGGCAAAGATCTTTGCCGATTCCGAAATACCCGGGAGCCTCTCGTGCAGAACGGCCGGGTCGAGATGGTCGAGATGCAGGAAGATGTGATCCTTCTTCGGGCCGACGCCGCGGCCCTCCCTGATCTCCAGCGTCATACAGCGCGAGACCACGTCGCGCGAAGCCAGATCCTTGGCTGACGGCGCGTAGCGTTCCATGAAGCGCTCGCCCTCGGAATTGACGAGATAGCCGCCCTCGCCGCGCGCGCCCTCGGTGATCAGGCAGCCGGCGCCGTAGATGCCGGTCGGGTGGAACTGCACGAACTCCATGTCCTGCAGCGGCAGCCCTGCGCGTGCGGCCATGCCGCCGCCATCGCCGGTGCAGGTATGCGCCGAGGTGGCCGAGAAATAGGCGCGGCCATAGCCGCCGGTCGCCAGCACCACCATTTTCGCCGAAAAGCGGTGGATGGTGCCGTCGTCGAGGTTCCAGGCGACGACGCCGGTGCAGGTGCCGTCCGGCTCCATGATCAGGTCGAGCGCGAAATACTCGATGAAGAACTGCGCATTGTGCTTCAGCGACTGGCCGTAGAGCGTGTGCAGCATGGCGTGGCCGGTGCGGTCGGCGGCCGCGCAGGTGCGCTGCACCGGCGGCCCCCCGCCGAAATTCATCATCATGCCGCCGAACGGCCGCTGGTAGATTTTCCCGTCCTCGGTGCGGCTGAAGGGGACGCCGTAATGCTCGAGCTCGTAGACCGCCGCCGGCGCTTCGCGCACCATGTATTCCTGCGCGTCGGTGTCGCCCAGCCAATCCGAGCCTTTGACGGTGTCGAAGAGATGCCACTGCCAGTTGTCGGGACCCATATTGGCGAGCGAGGCGGCAATGCCGCCCTGTGCCGCCACCGTATGCGAGCGCGTCGGGAACACCTTGGTGATGCAGGCGGTGCGCAGGCCCTGCTCGGCCATGCCGAGCGTGGCCCGCAGGCCGGCGCCGCCGGCACCGACGACCACGACGTCGAATTTGTGGTCGACATAGCTATAGGCGGAAGCCGTGTTGGCGTTCTTCGCGTCCTTGGCCAAAACTCAGCCTCCAAATGCCAGTTTAAGCAGGGCGAAGACCGAAGCGACGCCGACGACTACGGGAAAGAATGTGTTGAGGGCGAGCAGCGCCAGCCTGGCGCCTTCGCCATGCACATAGTCTTCGATGATTGCCTGCATGCCGAGCCGCATGTGGTAGAGCACCGACAGCAGCACCAGCGCCAGCACCAGTGCCACGAACGGATTGGCAAGTGCGGCGCGCACCTCGATATAGCTGGCGCCGTTGAGTGCGATCAGGAAGCCGACGAAGAACAGGACCAGCGGGATGTTGGAGATCGCCGTCAGCCGCTGGCGCCAGAAATGGCCGGTGCCCTCGCGGGCGGAACCGAGGCCGCGGACCTTGGCCAGCGGCGTGCGCATGTCGGTGTTTTTGCCGCTCATGTCAGGCTCCCCGCGCCAGGTAGCCGGCGATCCAGATCAGCAGCGTCAGCATGACCGAGCCGGCAAGCGTCGCCCAGGCGATCCTCGATGCGGTATGCTTTTCCAGCCCTGCCCCAGTGTCCCAGATAAGATGGCGCACGCCGCCCAGCATGTGGTGCATCAGCGCCCAGCTGTAGCCGAACAGCACCAGCCGTCCCAGCCACGAGCCGAAGGCCCAGTTGACGGCATTGAAGGTCGCCTCCGAGCTCGCCGCCGCCATCAGCCACAGCGCGACCAGCAGCGTGCCGAAATAGAGCGCCCCGCCGGTGATGCGGTGGACGATCGACATCGTCATGGTGATCGGCGGCCGATAGACGGTCAGATGCGGCGAAAGCGGCCGTTCACGTCTGGCAAATTCGCGGGTGGCTGGTGATTTGCTCATGGCTCCCCCAGTTCGGCGTCTCTGGAGCCTCAGGTGGGAATGCGGCATTACCGCTTCCGGTTGCGACTTCGGACAGCCGGTTTCTAATGCTCTTTTTGCACCGCGTCAAAGCCGGAAAACCGTTTCGAAAACGTAATTTAGTCTGATGAAAGCGAGGCTTTCAGCTTCAATCGATTAGGGCTGTCGCCTTGCGCCGGCACAATGTCGCCGCACTGCAAAATATGGCTGGCGCAAGGGGCGGATCAGCGCTTGCAGGCCAGCGGTGATGCACCGCCCTTCATCACCAGCGCCTCACGCCCATCGATCACGATTGCGTCATGCGCCTCGCCGTAACGGCTGGTCTGATTGGCCGGTGATGCCGGCAGCTCGGCGCTGGCGCCGTTCTGGCCGAGGACGCGCACCGACGTGCCGAGATTCTCGATGGTCATCACGCTACCGTCGGCGCAGTTGTAAGTAGCTGTGCGCGGCTGCGGTGCCGTCGGTTCGCTAGCGGCGGGAGCAAGCGACACGGAAGCGGCGGCCGTGTTGCTGAGCTTGGGCGCGCTGGTCTGCGGCGCGCAGGCGGCTGCAGCCAGCAGCGGCGGAATGGCCAGCGTCATCCGAAACGTGCGGCGTAATCTCATTTGCTGCTTTCCCCACCGCGTATCGAGCCCGCCGCGATGCTCCGGCAAGCCACCGGATTTCATGCTTTTTGAGTCGCGCCCGATGCTGGGGATGGTGGGAACAAGGCGTGGCCGAATGATGGCCGGTGGGCGATCGGGTATTAACCATATTTTCCGAGACCTCGCCCCTGCTGCGGTTGCCCTCTTAACAAAGGTTAATAAAAGATTAATTTCTGATTCGAGGAGGCTTGCCTCTTAGCAATGGAGCAGCACGCCATGCATTCGAATTCAGCAGGATCGCGCCTTCCCTGGTTCCTATTGGCGGCGCTCGCCGTCGGCGTCGTCGCACCGGCATTCGCCGGGACGCGCCATCATGACCGCGTCTATGCCGATTCCTTCGGCAATCTCGTCATCGACAGCGCCGCCGGCTACAAGCGTATCCTCGTTGGCGAGGGCAAGCTGGCCAAGGAATTGTCCGACTACACCAGCGCCGGCCAGCCCGACGTGATCTACGAAAACGAATCGGACGATGTCCGCGGCGGCGACTGCTATAGGCCGCCGGTTTTCGTCAAGGGCCGCAGCTATATGTACGGCCTCTCCGACGGCGAAATGCCGGAGCTCAGCCCCTGCCGCTGACGGCCACGCCGCCCTTGGTTGACGGCGCCGGCAGGGCAACAGCCGGCCCCACCGAGACACGCACGCAATCGCGACCGCTGCCCTTCGCCTGATAGAGCGCTTTGTCGGCGCGCCGCAACAGGTCGGAAAAGCTTTCGCCCGGACCAAGCTCGGCAACGCCGAAGCTGGCGCTGCAGCGGTGATCCGCGGGCAGGCAGTCGATCGGCGTGGCACCGAAGGCGCTCCGCGTGCCCTCGGCAAAGAGCCGGGCGGCGGCTAGATTGGTCCCCGGCAGGAAAATCGCGAATTCCTCGCCGCCGATGCGGCCGGCGACATGATGGTCGGCCGCGGCATCGCGGAGAAAACCGGCAAAGGTCTCGATGACCCGATCGCCCGACGCGTGGCCGTAAGTATCGTTGATGCGCTTGAAATGGTCGAGATCGGCAATGACCAGTGCCGCTGGAACGGCGCGCCGCATGGCGTCACGCAGTGCGATCTCGGCATGGCGCTCGAAGCCGCCACGGTTGAGCAGCCGCGAAAGCGTGTCGGTTTCCGATTTCGACGTCGCCTCGGCGAGCACGTCGCGGACCAGGATAGCCAATGTCACCAGCGCAAGCGCCAGGCCGAACACGGTGCCGACCGACTGCGACACCAACGCATAGCTGGTCTGCGCATAAGATTGCGGGTTGGCGCCCCAGCCACCAAGCGCATGGGCGATGAAGGGTTTGCTGGCGAACTGCAAGGTGCTGGCCGCAAGGACAGCCATCAGCATATAGTCGAGCCGCTCGCGTCTTTGCCTGGACGACAAGACGATCGCCAGCCCGGTGAACTGCATGGCCGCATAGGGAAGCTGGTAGGCCGCCATTCGCACGAACGATTGGCGTGGCAGGTCCTGCACGAAGTAGACCGCGAGGGTGGCGAAGACCAGGAAGAGCAGCATCGGCGGCCAAGGCGGCGAAACGCGGTATTTATGGGCAAGCCCGCCATTGAAGGCGATGGTAGCAGCAAGGAAAGCGGCAAAGGCGGCGACAACTACGGGGCGCGCATTGTCGAAGGCAGGAATGCTGAACTCGATCGCGAAATAAGCCATGCCGAGCACATAGCCGAACGCCAGCCAGCGCGCCGACACCCGGCCGGCGTCATAGACCGCGATCGTCATGAAGGCCGCCGCCAGCAGCCCGGCAACGAACAGGTTGATCAGCAGGATGAAATTAGCGCTGCCCATGGCGTTTTGGCACTCCCCCCGAACAGCAGATCACCAACGGGCGAAAAAGACGTTAATTCGAAGCCGCCGCTGACGCTCAGCCAGCACTGGTCCGATTGGGAAGGACGACCGTTTCAGGCCGCTGATGGGACAGGCACACGCTGTCGCGGCCATTCCTTTTGGCTTTGTAGAGCGCTTCGTCGGCGCGGCGCATCAGCGGGTCCAGCCCTTCGTGGCTGGTGCGGGCGGCCACGCCGAAGCTCGCGGTCACTCTTGTCTCGGGCGGAAGCCCGTCGATTCGGCCCGCCGAATAGAGCGTGCGAATGGTTTCGGCATACAGTCTTGCCGCGCCAAGGTCGCTGAGCGGCAACAGCACGGCGAACTCTTCGCCGCCGACGCGGCCGGCAACGCCGCGCGCACCTGCAGCCGACAGAAGCTTGGCGGCGAAATCGACGATGACGCGATCGCCGGCCGCGTGGCCATGCTGATCGTTGAGTGCCTTGAAATGATCGAGATCGGCCAGCACCAGCGTAACCGGCAATCGCGCCGTGGCACAGTGCTGCAGCACCAGCGTGGCGCGCTCCTCGAAGCCGCGGCGGTTGAGCAGGCCCGACAGCGGGTCTGTCAGGGTTTCGGTCTTCAGGGCCTTCGTCACATCGAGCGCGGCGGCGCCAAACAGGCAAAGTGCAATAAGCAGCGACAGCAATGCATGCGACAGCAGCGCCGTCGTCCAATAGGAGGAGGTGTAAAGCCCTTCATAGCTGGTGAACGGCCCATGCGCGATGACGACGGCAAGGGTCCGCGCCAGGAAGTTCATGCCGGAAAGCAGCGACAGTACGAACAGGACCATTTCTGTCGGGCCGTTGTTGCGCACTGCGCGCAACTCGGCGGCAACAACCAGGCTGATGCCGCCGAAGCTGAAATTGATGGCAAGGATGCGCCAGGTGAGATCCGGCCGGGCAAAAAGAAACCACGAGAACGCGGCCAGTCCGCCGCAGGCCAGAATGCCGACCGCCGTGTAAGGCACGCGCCGCCCATAGCGCGCAATGACCGCGCCGGCGAGACAGCAAGTGGCAAAGGTGAAGCACAGGATCGAGATGAGCTTGGTGGGCGCCATACCGACAGGCAGCGTGAAATACTGGAGCAGGAAGCCTGCGGCCGAGGCCGAGTAGCCCGCCGCCAGCACGGCCAGATAGGGACGGTGACGCTGATAGAACCACAGCACGAGAAATGCAGTGCCGAGTGTGAGGGCGATGCCTGGATTGAGCAGCGCTATGAGCAGGCCGGTGTCCAAGCGCTGTAATTTCCCCTCGCTTCCCTCAGGAGACGTTAGAGCGGAAGCCCAAACAAGCGGTTAAGCGAAAGCGAATATACGACAGGTGCGTCGACGCAGCCGCTGGGCGGAACCGCGAACGGCGAGCGGCGTTTCACGACGGCAACCAGGAGACGCTCCGATGGCCGACACGATCATGCTGACCGATCACGATGCAATTCGCTCTTGGGCGGCGGCGCGCGCCGGCTTTCCGGCGATCGTCGACGTGTCGCCCGAAGCCGGAACGCAGCCCATGCTGAGGCTGGTCTTCGGCCAGCATGCCTATCAGGACCAGGATGAGCCCGAACGTCCGGTCAATGCCGGCGGCTATGAACTGGTCGAATGGGATGAATGGTTCAAACTCTTCGACGAGCGCCAACTGGCGCTGGTCGTTGCAAAGGACCAACCCGGCCGACGTGAGGGATTTCACGAATTCGTCAGGCGGCCCGGCTGAAGAATGCCCGAACCGCATTGCGGCTCGGGCACTCTCATATCCGACTGGGCGCGCCCTGCGCTATTTCCACTCGCGGATGTCGACGAAATGGCCGGCAATTGCCGCCGCCGCCGCCATTGCCGGCGACACCAGATGGGTGCGGCCCTTGAAGCCCTGGCGCCCTTCGAAATTGCGGTTCGAGGTCGAGGCGCAGCGCTCATGCGGCTTCAGCCGGTCGTCGTTCATGGCAAGGCACATCGAGCAGCCCGGCTCGCGCCAGTCGAAGCCGGCCGCGACAAAGATCTTGTCGAGGCCTTCGGCCTCGGCCTGTTCCTTGACCAGGCCGGAGCCCGGCACGATCATCGCGCTGACCCGCGGATTGACCTTCTTGCCTTCGATCACCTTGGCGGCGGCGCGCAGATCCTCGATGCGGCCATTGGTGCAGGAGCCGATGAAGACGCGGTCAAGTTCGATATCGGTGATCTTGGTGCCCGGTATCAGGCCCATATAGTCGAGTGCACGCTGCTTGGACGTGCGCTTGTTCTCATCAGTGATGTCGTCTGGGTTCGGCACGATGCCTTGAACCGAGACAACGTCTTCGGGCGAGGAGCCCCAGGAGACGATCGGCGGCAGCTTTGCCGCGTCGAGCACGACGACCTTGTCGAAATGCGCGCCTTCGTCGGACTGCAGCGTCTTCCAATAGGCGAGCGCGGCATCCCAGGCTTCGCCCTTGGGGGCGCGCGGCTTGTCCTTGACATAGGCGAAGGTGGTCTCGTCCGGCGCGATCAGGCCGGCGCGCGCGCCGGCTTCGATCGACATGTTGCAGATCGTCATCCGACCTTCCATCGACAGCGCACGGATTGCCTCGCCGGCATATTCGATGACATAGCCGGTGCCCCCGGCTGTGCCGATCTCGCCGATGATGGCGAGGATGATGTCCTTGGCGGTGACGCCTTCCGGCAGTGCGCCGTCGACGCGCACCAGCATGTTCTTGGCCTTGCGCTGGATCAGCGTCTGCGTCGCCAGCACATGCTCGACTTCCGAGGTGCCGATGCCGTGCGCCAGCGCCCCGAACGCGCCATGCGTCGAGGTGTGGCTGTCGCCGCAGACGATGGTCATGCCGGGCAGCGTGAAGCCCTGCTCGGGACCGATGATGTGGACGATGCCCTGGCGGATATCCTTCTCGGAATAATATTCGATACCGAAATCCTTGGCGTTTTTGGCCAGCGCCTCGACCTGGATGCGGCTTTCCTCGTTCTTGATGCCGAACTTTCGCTCGGGCGAAGTCGACACGTTGTGGTCGACGACAGCCAGCGTCTTTTCCGGATGCCGAACCTTGCGGCCGGTAATGCGCAGGCCTTCGAAAGCCTGCGGGCTGGTGACTTCGTGGACGAGGTGGCGGTCGATATAGAGCAGGCAGGTGCCGTCGTCCTGGCGGTCGACGACATGGTCGTCGAAAATCTTGTCGTAGAGGGTGCGCGGTGCGCTCATGTGCGTAAATCCGTCGATTTAAAAAGGGAAAGGGACGCCGGTCGGCCGGCGAAACAGCCTGGCGAGTCCGCCCTAGCGAAGTCGGCTGGTCAGCGCCCCGCAGACGCGCGCGGAAAATCGCGACGGCAGGCGTTTCCTGTCCTGCAGCACGAAACCTTTATAGGCCGGATCGCCAAAAAGCTCTTCCATGGCGCTGCTCATATCAATGTTTTGGCTTTTCAGCAATCGCGTCTGCCTTCGCAGGCGCTTCACAGCACCTCGAACACGAAGGTTTTCACCAGCGCGTCGGGCTCGGCGATCGCGTAGCAGCGGAACCATGGGCTCTCCTCGACCGGCCGCCATTTTTTCGCCTGCTCCAGTTCGCCAAACACGGCCTTGAACCCGCTGCTTTCAAACACCTGGTCACGGACCGTAAAGATGGCGTGGCCGCCCTTCCGGGTGATGCGCACCAGCTCATGCAGGCCCGACGCCGGCGCGTGGCTGATGGTGAACACGCCGGTCGAGAAAAAGGCCCGGAAATAGCCGTCCGGCCAGGGCAATGGCCCGCCGAGTATCGCCTGTTTCAGCTCGCTGTAGGCCTGCCGGCCGCCGGCGATTTTCAGCATGTCCTGCGACAGGTCGAGGCCGGCAACGTCGTGGTAGCCTAGCGCCTTGAGCGACGGCCCCGACAGGCCGGTGCCGCAGCCGGCGTCGAGCAGCGGTCCTTCGCCCGGCGGCACGTAGCGCGCCACCCAGGCGGTGATCAGGAACGGCAGGAGATAGCCGAGCGCCGCGGTTTCGCCGTCATAGGTCGCGGCCCATTGCGCATAGGCCTTGGCGAGCGCCTCAGGCGTGTCGGCCGTGTAGACCGCTTCAAGCGCCGCATTGGCCTTGTCGATGATCATGGGTCCTCCCCGGTCGCGTCCGCTCGATGGTAGCGCCGTTTTCGCCTGCCTTCTATTCCCCATGCTGGTGGCGCAGCCGCTTCTCCAGCGCCCGCATGGCCAGCGACAGGCCGACGGTCAGGATGAGATAGATATAGGCGACGATCGAATAGGTTTCGAAGAAGCGGAACGAGCCGGCGGCGTAGATCTTGCCCATCTGGGTGATGTCGGCGACGCCGAGCACCGAGACCAGCGAGGAATCCTTGACCATGGCGACGAAATCATTGCCGAGCGGCGGCAGGATGGTGCGGATCGCCTGCGGAAAGACGACCAGCCGGAAGCGCTGCGTGCGCGTCAGCCCGAGCGCCTTCGCCGCCTCGATCTGGCCCTTCTCGACCGCCTGGATGCCGGCGCGGAACACCTCCGAGATGAAGGCGGAATAGCCGATGGTCAGCGCCATGACGGCGCGCCATAAAAGCGAGACGTCGCGTACCAGCAGCTCACCGAAGAGGCCGGCGCTTTGCAGCGGCGCCGTCAGCGCGTTCCACGCTGCGACGAAGGCCGGCGCGCCGGCAAAGGCGATCCAGAACAACAGCACCAGCATCGGTACGCCGCGGATGATCTCGACGTAGAAGCGGGCGATCTGGCTGAGCCAGCGTGAGTCCGACAGGCCCATCAGAGCGACGCCGAGCCCGATCGCGCAAGCCAGCGCGAAGGCGACCACGGTGACGAAGATGGTGACGCCGATGCCCTTGGCGACGGTTGCGAAGACCTGGGCATAGAGGTCGCTGGCAACGATGAAGACGGCGGCGGCCAAGGCGATCGCCAGGGCCACGGCAAGCCACCACGGGAAGTCGGATTTGGCCGAGGCGAGAGGCGGCGACGGCATCAAGCGGTACCGGTGACAGAGTCACGAAGGCAGCGTTCTGTCACACCCCCCTCTGGCCTGCCGGCCATCTCCCTCTCAAGGGGGGAGATCGGCAGCTTTGACCTCGCCGTCCGTTCTGCAACACTGAAAATTAGCGAAAACCGATGCGAAATCCGATCTCCCCCCTTGCGGGGGAGATGGCCGGTAGGCCAGAGGGGGGTGTACGAGCGCAGAGTCAGCGCGAGTTCCCGCGCACAATCGTCATGAAATGCGCGCAACAAGCGGGCCTACTGCCCCATCTTGTAGTCGAGGAACCACTTCTTGTTGAGCGCGTCGAGCGTGCCGTCGGCCTTGAGCGCGGCGATCGCCGCGTTGACCGGCTTCACCAGGTCGGAGCCCTTGGGGAAGATGAAGCCGAAATCCTCGGTGCCGAGCGGCCCGCCGATCAGCTTCAGCCCGCCATTGGACGCATCGACATAGCCCTTGCCGGCAGTGCCGTCGGTGAGCACGACATCGACGTCGCCGGCCTTCAGCGCCTGCACCGTCGCGCCGAATGTCTCGAACAGCTTTATGCGCGGGTTCTGCTCATTGCCGTCGAGCACGCTGTAGACGGCGGTGTAGAACGGCGTGGTGCCGGCCTGCGCACCGATCAGCCCGTCCTTGAAGGCAGCGAACGTCTTGGCATCGGTGAAGCGTTTCTCGTCGCCGCGCACCAGCATGAACTGTTCCGAGCGCATATAGGGATCGGAGAAATCGACCTTCTGCTTGCGGTCGTCCTTGATGGTGATGCCGGTCATGCCGATGTTGTATTGGTTGTCGGAAACCGCCTGGATCATCGCGTCCCACGAGGTGTTCTGGTACTCGACCTTGAAGTTCAGCCGTTTGGCGATCTCGTTCATCGCGTCATATTCCCAACCGATCTGCTTACCGGTCTTGGCATCGATAAACTGCAGCGGCGGATAGGCGTTTTCGGTCACCACCACCACTTTCCTGCCGCCAAGATCGGGCAGCGCCTGCGCCAGGGCCGCGATGGGCAAGAGAAGGCAAGCCAGCAGGCCGGCCAGCAGCAGTTTCGATTTGGTCATGACACGCTCCCCAAGAACTGAACCGCCTCGATCGACCGAGGCATGCAGGAAATCCGGCGCCGACTTTAGCTTTCCGCAGGCGCCTTGCAAGCCGCTCCGATGCGCCGCTCGGCACGAAAATGAGTTTCCGATGCTTTCAATGGCGGCATTACGGAACGATCCGTATCGATTGCGGACCGGCAAAATCGAATCCACCTCGCACAACAAAAAGGCGGCCGAAGCCGCCTTTCCGAAACCATGGGTTTCGACGACGCCTTATTCGGCGGCAGCTGCCTCCGCGGCCTTGGCGGCCTCGTCGGCGGCCTTCTTCTCGGCGGCGTCCTGCGCCGCCTTCTCAGCGGCCAGCGCCTGGGCGGCGGCCACCTTCTCGGCCTCGATGCGCGCCTTCTCGGCGTTCAGCGCATCGCGCTCTTCATCGTTGAGCTTGCGGGCGCGCACGCCGGTGTTTTCCGAAATACGCGCCGACTTGCCGCGACGGTCACGCAGATAGTACAGCTTGGCGCGACGCACCTTGCCGCGGCGCACGATCTCGACGCCCTCGACCATCGGCGAATAGACGGGGAACACCCGCTCCACGCCTTCGCCGTAGGAGATCTTGCGGACGGTGAAATTTTCCTGGAAGCCGGCACCGGCGCGGGCGATGACGACGCCCTCATAGGCCTGGACGCGGGTGCGGGTGCCTTCGGTCACGCGGACCTGAACGCGCACGGTATCGCCGGGCTGGAATTCGGGGAGCTTGCGCTTGGCTTCGATCTTGGCGGCCTGCTCGGCCTCGAGCTGACGGAGGATGTCCATCTCAAAATCCACTTCTTGTTCTTCCGACAGTCAGAGCGTCCGACACTCGCCTTGCAGTCGCATCGACCGCTCGGCTATGCCCTTCGTTCGAGAACTTCTGTTCGAGAACATCGGGCAGGGGCGACTACACCGTCATTGTTGACGGGCCAGAAGATCGCTCTTGGCAGATTTTCTTCCGGTTCGGCGCGCACATACAGCTATTTCGGCGCTTTGTCACGCCTTCGCTGGCTCTTTTTTGGCGCTGCTTCTTTTTGGCTGGCGCCGCTGTGGCAATCCCGTGATCGCTTGTGGTCCAGGGGGTTGCGCCCGCGCGTCAAGCTTTCTAAGCCGGAAGATAAGCATTTTTCCTCCAGCGACGACACCCCTCATGCCAATCTTGGACGCGGTCCTGCTCTTTCTCGCCGGCTTTCTATCAGGCGCGGTCAACGCCGTTGCCGGCGGCGGCACGTTCATAACCTTTGGCGCCATGACCCTGGCCGGCCTGCCGCCGATCGTCGCCAACGCGACATCGTCGGTGACGCAATTTCCTGGCTATATCACCTCGACGCTGGCCTATTGGCACGACATCAAGCATTTCTGGCGCGGCGCACTGCTGCTCAGCCTCATTTCGGCTCTCGGTGCGCTGTCTGGCGCGCTCATCCTTCTAGGCCTCGACAACCCGTCGTTCCGCGCCTTGGTGCCGTGGCTGCTGCTGGCGGCAACAGCGTTGTTCGCTGCCGGGCCATGGCTGAAACCGGCGCCCAAGCCGGAGCATGAAGCCGCGGTGGGTTCGCTGGTCGGGTCGCTGGCGCAGTTCGCCACCGCCGTCTATGGCGGCTTCTTCGGCGCCGGCATGGGCGTCATGATGCTGGCGACGCTCGGTCTCACCCAGTCCGGCGATTATCATCGGCTGAACGCATTGAAGAACATGCTGGCCGTGGTCATCGCTGCGGTTGCCATCCTGGTCTTCGTCTCTGGCGGCGTCATCGCCTGGCTGCAGGCGATCATCATGATCCCGGGTGGCGCGCTCGGCGGCTATGCCGGCGTCTGGATCGCCAGGCGCGTGCCGCAGAACGCGGTGCGCGGCTTCGTCATTGCCGTCGGCCTGTTCCTGGCCTTCTACTATTTCGATAAGGGCTGAGCGGCTAAAAGATCCGGCCGTCGCTCCTTCGTCAGCCTCTCCGCTTCGGCCCGCCGCCACGCCGCGATCTTGCTGTGATTGCCCGAAATCAACACTTCGGGAATCGGCCGGCCCTCGAATTCCTGCGGCCGCGTATAATGCGGATGTTCGAGCAGGCCGTTTTCAAAGCTCTCTTCCTCGCCCGATACCGCATTGCCCATCACGCCGGGCAGCAGGCGCACCACGGCGTCGAGCAGCACGAGTGCCGCCGGCTCGCCGCCGGACAGGATGAAATCGCCGATCGAGACTTCCTCGAGGCCTCGCGATTCGATGACCCGCTGGTCGACGCCTTCGAAGCGGCCGCAGACGATCACCGCACCCGGCCCGGCGGCGAGGTCACGCACACGGCGCTGTGTCAGCGGCTTGCCGCGAGGGCTCATCAGCAGGCGCGGACGTGGATCGCCTGCCGGCGAGGCATGGTCGATAGCGCTGGCCAGCACGTCTGCCCGCATCACCATGCCGGCGCCGCCGCCGGCCGGCGTGTCGTCCACGGTCCGGTGACGATCGCGGGCAAAGTCGCGGATCTGGATCGTTTCGAGCGACCAAATGCCGGTGTCGAGCGCGCGGCCGGCCAGCGACAGGCCAAGCGCGCCGGGAAACATCTCGGGATAGAGCGTCAGCACCGAAGCCGAAAAACTCACCGGTTGCCTCCGGCGTCCCTCGGCCCGCGCGGCCGGCCCTTGGGGTCGAAGCTGTCGCGCTCGGCAGATTCTCCGTCCTCGACCAACCCTGCCGCAGCCGGATCGATGCGGACAAAGCCGCCGGCGATCGACACTTCCGGAACAGCGGCCCGCGTGAACGGGATAAGCACGCCTTTGCGCCCCGCCAGCGTCACGTCGAGAATGTCGCCGCCGCCAAAATTATGCACGGCGACGACCTTGCCGATAATGGCACCGGTGTCGTCCTTGACCTCCAGCCCGACGAGATCGGCGTGGTAGAATTCGTCCTCTTCGCCCTCATCAGGCAACACCGAACGGTCGACGAACAATTCGGTGCCGGCAAGCGCCTCGGCGGCATTGCGATCGTTGACGCCTTTGAAGCGCACCACCACGACGGTGTTGGCAGGCCTGATGTCGACGATCTGGAAGGCGCGGCCATCCCTGGCGTAGAGCGGACCGTAATCGGCCAGCGCCAGCGGGTCGCCGGTAAAGCTCTTGACGCGCAATTCGCCCTTGATGCCGTGCGCGGCACCGATCACGGCCATCTGGACGGGGTTTTGCGGTTTGCTCATCTGCGGAAAATCCTTTGCCTTGCTCTAACCCCAGCCCATCGTCATTTCAATGATGCCGCTCTTCACCGCTTCCTAACCCGCATGCCGGAAGATGGCGGGGAACTGGAAGAGCGCAATGCAGGAATTCCTCATACCGGCAAAACCCGATCTTCAGGCGGCGCGCGAGGCCTGGCTGAAGATGCTGGCGCGCGAACGCCGGCTGTCGCCCGAAACCGTCGAGGCCTATGAGCGCGACACGCGCCAGTTCCTGCATTTCCTGACCAGCCATTGCGGCGGCTCGCCTGGTATTTCAGACATCGCCGATCTGCGCCCAGCCGATCTGCGCGGCTTTCTCGCTGCCCGCCGTGCCGAGGGCGCCGGTGCCCGCACGCTCGGGCGCGGGCTGGCCGGCATCCGCTCGCTGCTGCGTTTCCTGGAACGGCGCGGCCTCGCCAATGCGGCAGGTGCGGCAGCCTTGCGCGCACCGCGGCAGCCGAAATCGCTGCCCAAGCCGCTGACCGCAAGCGATGCAAAACACGTCGTCTCGGTGGAAGGCCAACTGGCGGAGGAGCCGTGGATTGCCGCGCGCAACGCCGCCGTGCTGACTCTGCTTTATGGGTCCGGCTTGCGGATCTCCGAGGCGCTCGGCCTGTCGGGCGCCGATCTATCCTCACCTGGTGATACTGTGCTGCGCGTCACCGGCAAGGGCGGCAAGACGCGGCTGGTGCCGGTGCTGCCGGTAGCGCTGCGGGCGATTGCCGAATACCGCCGCCTCTGCCCCTGGCATCTCGATCCCAAGGGCCTGCTGTTTCGCGGTGCGCGCGGCGGCCCGCTGAACCCCGCGATCGTTCAGCGCGACATGGCCAAGCTGCGCTCGGCGCTCAACCTGCCCGACACCGCGACGCCGCATGCGCTGCGCCATTCTTTCGCCACGCATCTGCTTGGGCGCGGCGGCGACCTGCGCACCATCCAGGAGTTGCTCGGCCACGCCAGCCTGTCGACAACCCAGATATACACCGGCGTCGACACCGCGAGGCTGCTCGAGATTTACGAAGCAGCTCATCCTCGTGCGTGATGGACGCTTGAATAGGTGACGATCTCGCAACAATTTTGATGCGCTGATTAACCGTTTTGCCGCTTTTTGCGCCTAGAAGCGCAGCATGAAACGCCTCATCGCCATCGCCGACCGCGCGACCCAAGTGTCGCTGAAGCTGCTCGTCGCGCTCAACGCCCTGTTTTTCCTCTCCTTCCTCATCATCGCGCTGCTCGCCGCGGGCAAGGCACGCGCCGAGGCCCCGGCCTGCACCGGTACCGATATGCTCAGCGCGTTGCAAAAGAACGACCCGGCTGGCTACCGCAAGATCGAGGCGGACGCGGCAGCAACACCGAACGGCAAAGGCTTGCTGTGGAAGCTGGAAAAATCGGGCGAAAAACCGTCCTTCCTGTTCGGCACCATGCACCTTACCGACCCGCGCGTCACCACGCTGCCACCCGCCGCGCAGAAGGCGTTTGATGCGGCTGGCACCGTCATCATCGAAACCACCGAAGTGCTCGATAAGCAGAAGATGATGGCAGCATTGCTGAAAGAGCCGGATCTGATGATGTTCACCGACAAGACGACGCTTTCGTCGCTGCTGTCGCCAGAGGACGCGGCGGTGGTCGACAAGGCGCTCGACGCGCGTGGCATCCCGCCAGCGACTGTCGCCAAGATGAAACCTTGGTTGCTGTCGGCGATGGTGGCGCTACCAGCATGCGAAGTCGCCCGCCAGGCTGGCGGCGCGCCGGTGCTCGACGTCAAGCTTGCCAAGGACGCCGAGGCTGCGGGCAAATCAGTCGAGGGGCTGGAGACAATCGCCGACCAGCTGCGCGCCATGGCTTCGCTGCCGATCGCCTTTCACCTGAAGGGTCTGGTCGATACGCTGAAGCTTGGCGACAAGGTGAACGACGTCAACGAAACCATGATCGTGCTTTACCGCCGTGGCGACACTGGCATGTACGTACCGCTGTTTCGGGCTGTCGTCCCCGAACAGGTCGACGACCAATCGGGTTACGCCGAATTCGAGCAGACCATGATCACCAGCCGCAACAGGGTGTGGTTGATCGTGCAGCGCCGATCCTCGCCCACGGCAATGTCTTCATGGCGGTCGGCGCCATGCACCTTCCCGGAGCGCAAGGCTTGGTCGAGGGTTTCCGCAAGACCGGCTATACGGTGACTGCCGTCAACTGAACAACACGGCGGAGTTGCACACCGAATCATCGCCACGCCTGGGTCAACCCCTACTCGCGGCGCGACGGCGGACCAGCCGCGCTTCGTGTCAAGAAACTGAAAAAGGTTCGCTTTGGCTCGACCGAACCCATTTTGCGGTGGAAATGCATGCCTGCAAGGGATTCCGGATCAGAATTGCCCTGTTTTCGGCGTTTTCAACGCCTAATGTGAAACCGATTCAACGATTGTACGTTGATGGCTATTACTTGATGTTTTTCATCCACGGAGGACACTTTTATGGCGAACACACCCAATCCGAACGACCCATTCACCTCGCCGGGCTCCGCGCGGCCAAGCGGCGGCGGCAGCGGCTGGCTGATTGCCCTGGTCGTCGTTATCCTGGCAATTGTCGCCTATTATGTTTTTGGAAGACGTAGCGAGGCACCTGCGCCTGCCGAACCGCCCGCAGCCAGCACACCAGCTCCGGCCCCAGCGCCCGCCGAGCCGATGAAACCAGCCGAACCGGCTCCTGCGCCAGCTCCGGCAACACCGGCTCCGGCTCCGGCTCCGGCAGAACCCGCTCCTGCTCCGGCCCCTGCGCCAGCCCCGGCACCAGCACCAGCACCTGCCCCGGCTCAGTGATCAAACTGCTGATTTGATATATGAACGGCCCGCTGAAAAGCGGGCCGTTTTGTTTTTGGGAGCAGCCGTCGAGGGCTTTGGACGTTTCAGCCAATCTCTAAGGTTTGCGATTCACCGCGTTTGCTCAGATATGGATCGGCTTGAAGAACGTCGCCAGTGCCGCCTCCTTTACCGCTTCCGACATTGTCGGATGGGCGTGACAGGTGCGGGCCAGGTCTTCCGACGAGCCGCCAAATTCCATCAGCACGGCCGCCTCGTGGATCATCTCGCCGGCGCCGAAGCCGACGATGTGGACGCCGAGCACACGGTCGCTGGCCTTGTCGGCCAGGATTTTCACAAAGCCGTCGGTGTGCAGCATGGCGCGCGCGCGGCCATTGGCGCTGAACGGGAATTTTCCGGCTTTGTAGTCGATGCCGGCCTTCTTCAATTCTTCTTCGGTCTTGCCGACCGAGGCGATTTCGGGCGTGGTGTAGACGACGCTCGGAATCACGTCATAGTTCACATGCCCGGCCTGGCCGGCGATGGTTTCGGCCACCGCCACGCCCTCGTCCTCAGCCTTGTGTGCAAGCATCGGTCCGGCGATGACATCGCCGATGGCATAGATGCCAGGCACGTTGGTCCTGAGATGGCCGTCGGTCTTGACCCGGCCGCGCTCATCGACGTCGACGCCGGTCTCCTTCAGCCCGAGAGCGTCCGAATAGGCCCGCCGTCCCGTCGCAATCAGCACCGCGTCCGCCTCGATCGTCTCGGCTGCTCCGCCCTTGACCGGCTCGAAGGTGACAATCGCTCCCTTCTTGGCCTTGGCGACGCCGGTCACCTTGGCGCCCAGCCTGAACTCAAAGCCCTGCTTCGACAGCAGGCGCTGGAACTGCTTGGAGACCTCGCCATCCATGCCGCCCAGGATGGTGTCGAGGAACTCGACCACGGTGACCTTGGCGCCGAGCCGCGCCCATACCGAGCCGAGCTCCAGACCGATGACACCACCGCCGACCACCACCAGATGGCCCGGCACCTTGTCCAGCGACAGCGCGCCGGTCGACGAGATGATCACCGTCTCATCGAAATCGACCTTGACGCCGGGAATGCCGGCGACGTCGGAGCCGGTGGCGATGACGATGTTCTTGGTCTCGATCTCCTCGACCTTGCCGTCATCGGAGGTCACCCACACCTTGCCGGCCGCAACTACCTTGCCGGTGCCACGAAAACTGTCGATCTTGTTCTTCTTGAACAGGAAGGCGACGCCATTGACGTTGGCCGTCACCGTCGCATCCTTGTGTGCCATCATCTTCCCAAGGTTGAGCTTGGGCGCGCCGATCTCGACGCCGAGCGCCTCGAAGGAATGGCCGGCCTCGGCAAACATCTCGGTCGCATGCAGCAGCGCCTTTGACGGGATGCAGCCGATGTTGAGGCAGGTGCCGCCGAAGGTCGGGTTCTTTTCGACCACCGCCGTCTTCAGACCGAGCTGTGCCGCCTTGATGGCGCAGACATAGCCGCCTGGTCCCGATCCGATGATAACGACATCATAGGCCATGATACTGTCCCTTTTGCTTTAGCGGCCGCCGCCGATTTCCAGATTGGCGCCTGTTGTGTAGGACGCCTCGTCCGACAGCAGCCACAGAATTGCGGCTGCGACTTCCTCGGCGGTGCCGACGCGCTGCATGGGCACCACCTTGCGCATTCTCTCGGCGCGATCCGGCTGACCGCCGGAGGCATGAATTTCGGTGTCGATAATGCCCGGGCTGACCGCGTTGACACGAATGCCTTCGCCGGCCACTTCGCGGGCAAGCCCGATGGTGAAGGAATCGAGCGCGCCCTTCGAGGCGGCGTAGTCGACATATTGACCCGGCCCGCCAAGCCTTGCCGCGATCGAAGAAACATTGGCGATGGCGCCACCCTTGCCGCCATGCCTGGTCGACATCCGCTTCACCGCCTCGCGGGCGCAAAGCATCGGCGCGATCACATTGATGCGCATCATGCGCTCCAGCCTTGCAGCGCTGAACTCGTCGACGCGCGCGCTCTGGTCGACCACGCCGGCATTGTTGACGAGCGCGTCGAGCCGACCGAAACGGCCATCGACAGCCTCGAACATGGCCAATACGTCCGTCTCGTTGCCGACATCGGCCTTGACTGTGAAGGCTTCTCCGCCAGCAGCCTCGATGTCGGCGACCACCGTTTCGGCGGCTTTTGCATTCGACGCGTAATTGACCGCAATGCGATAGCCGGCCTTGGCGGCAAGCCTGCATGTAGCGGCGCCAATGCCGCGGCTGCCGCCGGTCACCAGCAGGATCTTTCCGCTCGCGCTCATTCCTGACATCCCTTCAGGGCAAAGACGTCCCAGGGCACCCTGGAAAAGCCGTTGGCGCCATAGGCCGCCGACATCTGCAACGACGCTCCCAAGTCAGGCAGGATCAGCTTCTTCGGCGCATCCTTTCCTTCGCCCGGCAGCAACGCGATATTGCCCTGGTCGTCGGCAGTGTAGATGACGCCCTCCCACACGGTGCAGGCGGCGAGCTCGTCGCCGGTGACGTCGCCGGCCGGGCATTTGTACATCAGCGAGCCGTGCGGCCGCGCCACGCCCTCCGTCCACATGACGATGCCGTCGAGCACGACGCCATTGTCGAGCACCATCTTGAAGGTATTGGTGACGGTAGCCGACTCCATGGTCGGCCTGAAATCGATCTCGGCGGCGTTCTCAGGATCGCCATAGACGGCCAGTTCGAGCGGGCAGGCGGCGAGGGCCGCGGAGACCGTCTGCACGCCGAGTGCGCAGATTGTGACAAACAAACCGGACCGGAAACGGCACGAACTCATCCGGCGGCGCAGATCCATGCTCCGGCCCACGTCGGCCGCCCCCTAGAGGTCGAGCACCAGCCGCTCAGGATCCTCCAGGCTTTCCTTGACCCGCACCAGGAAGGTCACCGCTTCCTTGCCGTCGACGATGCGGTGGTCGTAGGACAGCGCCAGATACATCATCGGCCGGATGACGATCTGGCCGCCGACCACCACCGGCCGCTCCTGGATCTTGTGCATACCCAGAATGCCGGACTGCGGCGCATTGAGGATCGGCGTCGACATCAGCGACCCGTAAACGCCACCGTTGGAAATCGTGAACGTGCCGCCTTGCATATCGGCGACGGAGAGCTTGCCGTCGCGCGCCGCAAGCCCCAGCCTGCCGATGTCCTTCTCGATTTCGGCGATGGACATCTGGTCGGCATTGCGCACAACCGGCACGACAAGGCCTTTCTCTGTACCGACGGCAACGCCGATATGAGCGTAGTTCTTGAAGATGATGTCGGTGCCGTCGATCTCGGCATTGACCGACGGGATCTCCTTCAGCGCATGGGTGACGGCCTTGGTGAAGAAGCCCATGAAGCCGAGCTTCACGCCGTGCTTCTTCTCGAACACGTCCTTGTATTTGCTCCTCAGCGCCATCACCGCGCTCATGTCGACCTCGTTGAAGGTGGTCAGCATGGCGGCGGTCGATTGCGCTTCTTTAAGGCGGCGCGCAATGGTCTGGCGCAGCTTGGTCATGCGCACCCGCTCCTCGCGCGACGCATCGTCGGCAGCGGACGGCGCGCGCGCGGCAACGGGTGCCGGTACAGGCGCGGCCTTGGGCATTTCTGCCGGCTGCGACGGCGCGCCCCTGGCGATAAGATCGAGCACGTCGCCTTTCAGCACCTGGCCGCGCTTGCCCGAGCCCGACACCTGGTCGACCGCGAGATTGTGCTCGGCCAGCAGCTTTGCCGCCGACGGCGCCGGCGGCATGGTGCGTGTCTCGATCGCGCCGGCGTCACCGGCAATCTTGGCGGTCTCGGCCGCAGCCTGCTTGACGCTCGAGGCTGCAGTCGGAGCCGAGGCCTGCGACACCGCCTCCTGCTTCGTTGCCGGAGCGGCGGCGGCATTGGCTGCCGCGCCGGCGCCTGCCGAAATCGTGCCGAGCAGCGCGCCGACGCCGACCGTCTCGCCTTCCTTGACGGCGATCTCGGCGAGCGTGCCCGCGGCGGCGGCCGGCACTTCCACCGTCACCTTGTCGGTTTCGAGCTCGACCAGCGGCTCATCGGCGGCGATCACGTCGCCGACCTTCTTGAACCACTTGCCGATGGTCGCCTCGGTGACGGATTCACCAAGTGTCGGGACGCGGATTTCGGTTGCCATTGTGCCTGTCCGTTTCTTTCGGTTCTGTTCTATTCACCAAGCGCGTCGTCGAGCAAGGCGGCAAGCTGGGCGAGATGCTTCGACATCAATCCGGTCGCCGGCGAGGCGGCGGGCGGGCGGGCCGGATAGCGCCCCCGCTGATTCTTGGCGGCGCTATTCGCCCCCACCCATTGGAGGTACGGGTCGCTGAACGACCA